>PLIO01000167.1 GCA_003140075.1 Acidobacteriaceae bacterium
CTCCGGGCTCACCGCCAACCGGACAAACCTACCCAACGCCTCGGAACTCTATCCTGCCTTCGACTGGGCTTCCCGTTCTTCTCGACCAGCGCTTTGCTATAGACCCTTGCTTGCCTTCCCTCTTCACTTTGCAATGTTGAGGGTGACTCAGCTTGAGCCCCGGACGCCGCACCAACCGGAAAAACTTAAGAAACTGTCAAAGAACGATCCTGTTGTACTCCTTCTATTGTTTTCGTCAATGAAAAATCCGCGTCTGTAAGATGCGTATTTTCAGTCGAGTGCAGGCTGTGCACAGGCGGGTGACCGGATTTTGTGCAGATTTGGGACGCGATTCTGCAAAGAAAGCGGGTGGGCGCGGGTTTCGCTATTGCCGAGCATGAATGGCGCGGAAAGTTGGGATTCTGCAAGTGCTTCTGTGGCTGTGAAAATCTGGCAAAAGTCGCGCTGGGCAAGGAAAGTCAAAGATCGAGCATTCCATCGTCAAGAGTGGGTTGGCGGCCCAGCTTTTCGCGGAAGACGAAGAAACTGTCAAGCTTCGCTCGACTGGATAGCCGAGGGAGGCTGTTCCTACACGAGCACCATTAAGGCTTAATCGCTTGACAAGACGGGTAAGTCTGCTAAAGTTCGAGAAAAGCTTGATAACCCAACAATTCGCAGGTGCTCTGGTTATGAAGAATGTTTATGAAGTGCTGCGGCAGAAGGAAATGGAGCTAACGCGGCTGGAGAAGGAAGTGGAAGCGCTGCGGCTGGTGGCTCCGTTGCTCTCCGAAGAAAAGGAAATGAACTCCGACATGGTGAAGCCGGCGTTGGCGACAGCCGTGAACGGACCGCAACAGCCGATCCGCATCCCGGCGCCCGCGGTGGCAGTGACGCCGCAACCGGTGCGTGCGGCCGGTTGGGATGATACCGCCAAGCGCTGGCCATAGATTGGGCCGGAGGATTGAGGCGCTGGTTCGTTCCCGCGCTCTTGCGATCTATCGGTATCCTTTGGTCGTCGATTCCTAGCGGGGCCGGGATTAGGTTCCGGCGACTCACTTCCCTTTTGCTCGCGCGGCATTCACTTTGGCCAGCAGATCCTGCGACATCGCCTGCACCGGACCGGAAATCTTCACGGCTTCAGTTAATACCTCGCGCGCCTCGTTCACCTTGCTGAGCTTAGCGTAGGCAAAACCCAGACGATAAAGCGCAATGGAGTACTGCTGATCGTCTTGTCCTTTGAGCAGAACCACCGCCGATTTTAATTCTGGAATTGCAGCCGCGGTTTTGTCCTGCTTCATGTAGGCGTAGCCGAGAGTCGAATGAGCTATTCCTGCCGACAATTTGCGAGACTTGTCCGCATCCGGTTCATCCGCCTTGGCGACCGTGATCGCCTTCTGCGAATAGGAAATCGCCTTGGCGAGGCTACCGGGCTTGGAGTCGTCGACGTAGGTGCCGGCCAGCAGCAGCAAAGCGGGCAGCGAGTTGGGATTCGCGGCCAGCGTTTTTTCGCCATAGGCAAACAGCCGCGCCTGATCGTTCAGTTGGCCTGGACCGAGCGTATACATGGCATAGCTTGAGACTTGATCCTGAAACACCGAATCCGGAAACGCCGCTGAAAATTTTTCGATGGCGGCCATCCGATTCCTGGCATTGTCCTCGCCGGCGATCACGTTGAAAGCCGCGGACTCGAGAAAGTTGCAGGAGTTCTTGGCCGCGCTTTTGTCGTCGGCCACCTGCTGTTTGAAGGCTTCGTCGGTCATGTCGGGCGGCTTGGGTTGGTTGGCGATGGAGTGGCAGACTTCTCCTCCTTTGGCGGCATAGTCCATTAACTTCGCATTGTCCTTCGCCTGTTGTGCGATGCTGGCCTGCGAGATGAGAATGTCGAGATTCCGCGGCGAGCCTACGAGGGCCTTATCGCCGAACTCCAGCGCTTTGGTTAGATCGCCCGTGGACTGGTAGGCCTGCGAGATCTGCCAGTCTCCGTAGGCCACGGCGGCCGGGTTCGACGAATACTTCTGGACGAAGTCCTGGTACATGGCGAGTTTCTTGGCGGCATCCTGCTCGTTCGAAATGGCCTGCAGTTCATGGTCTTCGGGTGTGCCAGCGGGGATCAGAATTTTGTCCGACTGGGCACCAGCCTGAGGCAGGAAGAAGAGAAGGTAGAGGAAAACGGCAAACAACACCAGCGACCCTGCGCAGCGTTTCATAGGTCACCTCCGCTGTGGAGGAGAACGGGAGTTCCGATTCCGACAGCAGGCGAATCCTAGCGCCGAATGGGGCGGGAGCGCAAGGGCCGGGCGCACAGGAGAAGGTTTGGAAACGGAGACGCTACTGAGAAGTCAGGCTTCCCAGGGGTTCAGAATGGGCGCATTGGTGCTGGCGAAGTCATTTACATTGCGTGAAACGATGGTAAGGCCATGCTGAAGAGCGGTCGCGGCCAGCAATCCGTCGATGGCCGACAGGGCCTTCCCTTCGCGCTTGGCTTCGGCGGCAAGCAACCCCCAGCGGTCGGCGACGGCATAATCGATCACGAGAATTCTTCCGGAAAATCGAACTTGCAGATCGAATTCCAGCCAGCTCTCGAGGTGAGTTCGGCGCTTACTCTGAGGCAGGATGGCCGCGCCCTTCCGAATTTCGCCCAGCGTCAGAACGCTTAAGTAGAGCAGGCTCTCGTCCGCCGATCTCATCCAATCCATGACGCGGGGTTCTGGATTGCTACGGATCAGCTCGGAGATGCAATTCGTATCCAGTAGAAACCCTCTCATAGATCGATGTCGCGTGCCGGGCTGCGATCGCGCTTCAGGTTAAGTTTCAGTCCCACGAGTGGGGATTGCCGGAAAAAGTCCACGATATTCTTTGGCTGGCGCGACTTACTCACCAGCCGTTCGTATTGCTCCTCGGCGACCATCACCACGCCCTCTTTGCCTTGGCGGGTGATGCGTTGCGGGCCCTCGGCTCGCGCCCGGCGGAAGACTTCGCTGAAGCGGGCTTTGGCGGTTTGGATCTGCCAGGACTCGGCGGAGGAGTTCGGAGTGCCGGCCAGGGCTGGGACTCGACGATTGAGCTTCTTCAGGGGCATCGACAATCTCCGATCTGACTAGTCTGACTAGACGTATTTTGAACCTCCTGCGAGCTTGAGTCAAGGGCTCCCGCTATTTTAGAGTTTCACAACTGCTGAAGAGAATGAGATCGGGGGCGTCGAGAAATCCCGATGGGCGGTCTTTCAGTCCGCCGGCATGGGCGCAGGGCGCGCCACTACGGGCCGGGTTTTTGCGGAGGCTGGCCGGGCTTTCGCGGGGACTGAGGACGGCTGTGGCGCTTCCATCCACTTGCGGACTTCGGGCAAGGCCTGCCGCATGGCTGCTTCGCCGGCGCGGATCAGTTCGCCGGCGCGCTTGAAGTCGTCATAGGCAAAACCGGCTACGTCGGGCTCGACGATCACGTCAGCGGCGCCGCGCCAGAGATGGCTCATCTGATCCTGGGCGATGGCGAAGGACTGACCGATCACGTCAAAAAGATGACGCGGCGCGCCGTCTTTCGACCACTGTCCTTTCAAATGGACCGCCAGGACCCGGTCCGCGCCCATTTCGTGCAGCGGCGCCGTGGGTACGGGATAGGAGAGCATGCCATCGATCAGAAAGCGGCCGCGAATTTCGACGGGCAGAAACATTCCGGGATAGGCGCAACTGGCGCGCACGGGATCGATGATCGAACCGGAATGAAAGACCACGCCCTCGCCGCTGTTGAAATCGGTTGCGGTGATGCCCAACGGAATGCGCAGTTCTTCGAAAGTCTTCACTTTCAAGACTTGGTTCAGGAACGACACCATGCGGTCGTTGGAGGCGAAACCGTAGCGCGACACGGTCCAGCGGGCGAAAGTGGTGAAGCGGCAGGAGCTCGCAACCTTTTCGAGTTCTGCGATGGAAAGGCCGCTGCAGTAGGTGGCGCCGATCAGCGCACCCACGCTGGTGCCTGCAACTGCGCGAACCGGAATTCCTTCTTCTTCGAGGACTTTCAGGACTCCAATATGCGCCATGCCTCGGGCAAAACCACCGCCGAGCGCCACACCAATGGCAGGAACCCGTGGCTCGACCGGAGCGCCCTTGCCGGAGAGTTCCCGTCCAAAGGCCTGGACCGAACGGACAATTCTGCCGATACTCTTCACTGCAACCCCGCATCCCCGCTTTCGCGGGTACCCCACCTAGACTTCCACTTTCATTCGAACTGCCTGTAAGATGCCATAAATACCGCTTTCGCTGCAGGGCACAATGGTGCCATTTTTGCGTTACCTTTAGGCGGCGGGAGACTGCATCGGCGGCTTCTGTTGGCGACGAACTTCGCCAGCCAATAGTATCTAACTGTTTTATTATTATTAACTTACACGCCATGGTACGGGAAATATCTGCGGGAGGGGTAGTCCTCCGGATGCGGGGCGAAGAGTGGTGGCTTGACGCCATCGAACTGCCTCCAGACGACGACCGGGGCGCGGCAAGCAGCAACCGGCGCGCCGCAACAGTCAAACCGGTGCTGGCCTTGCCCAAGGGCCTGGTGGATCCCGGAGAAAAACCGCTCGAAACCGCGCTGCGGGAAGTTTACGAGGAGACTGGCGTGCTCGCCGACCCGGTGGCGAAGCTGGGCGACAGCAAGTACGTCTATACGCGGGCGTGGGGCGACGGCAAGCGGGTTTTCAAGATCGTCAGCTTTTACCTGATGCGCTACCGCTCGGGCCGCATCAACGACATTGCGCCGGAAATGCGGATTGAAGTGGCGCGCGCACGTTGGGTGAGGCTGGAGGAAGCACCGAAGCTGCTCGCCTACAAGGGAGAGAAGCAAATGGCACGGCGGGCGCTGGAGTACGTGAGAGCACACTCTGAATCTCAGTGAGAGTAAGAACTCTGTAGGCACCTCGGGGGCTGAAGCCCGCTGGCGGAGTATTGCCTTATCGCAGCGCTGGAAGCGCTGCGCCACCCAAAATCACAAGTTCTCAGGCCGGCGGGCAAGACACTCCTAAGTTCCACGCAGGCCGTCTTATCCCGCATAATGCTGGCATGCGTCTTCGCAGAACTTTGTATCCTGTAATACTTGTGTTTCGCCGGATGCCGGTAAGGCGTGTCATCGCGCTTCCACTGACATCACTGATTCTTTCTATAGCATTGCTGGCTTCGCCTTTGGCGGCGAAAACTCGACCGGAGGCGACGCTGGACCCCGGCTACCTCTCAGCTCTTGCCGCCGCAGATCACCTTCTTCAGGCGTGGCAGTCCGGAGATGCGGAAAACGGGATGGCGCTGCTGACGAGCCATGCCAAGGAAGCGGCTACGACGGATGGGGTTGAACGATTTTTTTCCAACTCCACTCCTTCCGCTTATGAAATCGTACGCGGCAAGTTGCTGAAGCGCGGACGATACGAGTTCCCCATCGTGCTCGTCAGTGACTTTTCGCAGAATAAGCGCGCCCGCCGGCGCTTCTCCAGCATCGTGGTCGTAAATACCGGGAACAATGACTGGGCAGTGGATAAACTGCCGTAGGCGGAGGCAGTTTGGTTGTCAATTGTCGAGTTTTGGATTTTAATTGACGGTCTTCTATTCTCCTGTATGCCTCAGCGGTGGAAGATTCTTATCGAGGTTCGATCATGAAACGCATTAATAAAGTTGCCATTCTTGGCGCCGGAACCATGGGCGCGCGCATCGCCGCGCACTTTGCGAACGCCGGCGTCCCCAGCTATTTGCTCGATATCGTTCCGCCCGACGCCGATGCTCCCGCGCGTAACAAGATCGCGGCTGCCGGCCTGGACGCGGCAAAGAAATCCAAGCCGGCGGCGTTTATGGACGCTTCGCTGGCGCGATTCGTTACCGTGGGAAACTTCGAAGACGACCTAAAGAAGTTGGCCGAGGTTGACTGGATCATCGAAGCGGTAGTCGAAAATCTCGAAATCAAGCGCGCGCTGCTGCGCAAGGTTGAAGCGATTCGCAAGCCTGGCACGATCGTCACGACGAATACCAGCGGTTTGCCGGTGGGAAAAATTGCAGACGGGTTCTCTGACGACTTCCGCCGGGCGTGGTTCGGCACGCATTTTTTCAATCCGCCGCGCTACATGCGCTTGCTCGAACTGATTCCAACGCCGGAGGCGGATCAGACGGCAATCGATGCGGTCGCTCACTTTTGCGACGTGCGCCTGGGCAAGGGAGTGGTGCTGGCCAAAGATACGCCCAATTTTATTGGCAACCGCATCGGCACCTTCTCCGTGCTCAACGTGATGCGGCTGATGCAGGAGATGGACCTTACCGTCGAGGATGTCGACGCGCTGACGGGACAGGCTGTGGGCTGGCCGAAGTCGGCGACATTCCGCACGATTGACTTGGTTGGGCTGGACATTCTGGGGCACGTGGTTGGCAACATGACTGCGAACGTGCACGACGAGCGCAGTGACCTGCGTTTGCCCGACTTCTTTACGCAGATGTTGCAACGTAAATGGCTGGGCGACAAGACCAAGGGCGGATTCTATAAGAAAGCGAAAGGTGGCGAAGGCCGGGAAGATGAGCGCATGGCGCTCGACTGGAAGACGATGGAATACCATCCGCGGCAAAAGCCGAAGTTCGCCGCGCTCGATATGGCGAAGAACATCGAGGATACGGGCGCGCGGCTGCGCACGTTGCTCGGCCTGGAAGGCAGTCCACAGAAGGGAGACAAAGCGGGTGCGTTCCTGTGGTCGGCTCTCACGGATTTGTGGAACTACTCCGCGAACCGGGTGCCCGAGATTTCGGATTCGATTGTTGAGATCGACCGAGCCATGCGACTTGGTTTCAACTGGGAACTAGGACCGTTCGAACTTTGGGATGCGTTGGGCGTGGAAGCAACCGTGGCACGCATGAAGAAGGAAGGCAAGCCGGTGGCAGCGAATGTTGAAAAGCTTCTCGCGGCCGGACAAAAGGCCTGGTACAGCGACGATCCAAAGTCGGCTTCCGGACGTAAGTACTGGGAACTTGGAACGGAGGACTGGAAAGCGGTGGAAGTGCCGGCGGGAGTATGGTCGGTGACGGTGGCGAAGAAATCCAATGGCGTGGTGAAGAAAAACTCGGGCGCATCGCTGGTTGACCTGGGCGACGGCGTCGCCTGCATTGAGTTTCACAGCAAGATGAACTCGCTGGGGGCTGACATCGTCAGCTTGATTCTGCAAACCCTCAAGCCTGGCGGCCCGGGCGACAACTTTGACGCGTTCGTGATCACCAACGATGCAACGAACTTTTCCGTGGGCGCCAACCTGATGCTGCTGCTCATGAGCGTGCAGGAAGAAGAGTGGGACGATGTGGATCTCGCGATCCGGCAGTTTCAGGGCATGACGCAGGCGATCAAGTTCTCGCCGAAGCCGGTGGTGGCAGCCGCTTTTGGATTGTGCCTGGGCGGGGGGACGGAAATTTCGTTGCACGCCGCGGCGAGACAGCCGCATGCCGAACTCTATACCGGGCTGGTTGAAGTCGGCGTGGGATTGCTGCCGGGCGGTGGGGGCTGCAAGGAGATGCTGCTGCGCGCGGTCGATGGCGCGACTGCGGCGCGCGGGGGCAAGGGGTCCGGCGAGGCTCTGGCTGGGTCGATCGAGATGCTGGAAGCGATGAAGCGGGCGTTTGAAACCATTGCAACGGCGAAGGTCGCAACCTCGGCGCACGAAGCCCGAGGCCTCGGATTCCTCACTGACAGCGACCGCATCTCGATGAACCGCGAGCGGGTGCTTTCTGATGCGAAGGCCCGCGCGCTCGAACTGGTTCGCGCCGGATACGAGCCGCCGGTGCCGCGCACCGACATTCCGGCGCCGGGCGAAAGCCTTCTGGCCACGCTCAGGATGGGCGTGCACATGATGCGGCAGGGCGACTTCATCACCGACTACGAAGTGAAGCTAGGGGCAAAGATCGCCGAAGTTTTGTGCGGCGGCAAGGTTACTCCCGGATCATTGGTGAGTGAGCAGTACATCCTCGACCTAGAGCGCGAGGGATTCAAGTCGCTATGCGGGGAGAAGAAGACGCAGGAGCGGATTCAGTACACGCTGAAGACGGGGAAGACGCTGAGGAATTGATCGGCCGGGGCCCTGAGACTTGGATAGCGCAAACCCAACCGCTTAGGATATAATCAGAATGCCGACGGTTCTGCGATTCGATGAATTAAGGGTCGTGGTCTATCCCAATGATCACCGACCGGCGCACGTACATGTGATTGGAAGAGGAGCAGAAGCGGTGTTCAATTTGAGCTGTCAGCTGGGCCCCGTTGAGCTGCGCGAGAATTACGGATTCACCCGTCGCGAAATTGGGCATGTTGGAAAAATCTTGATGATTCATCTGCCAGAGCTCTGCGCCGCATGGGAGAAAATTCATGGCAGCCTCTGATCGTTTCGAACAGGCGAACCGGCGGGCGAAAGACTTGGGGGCGTCCTTACCCAAGGCCCTTGCGGCTTGCTATGACAGCGCCAGCGACCGCATTGTGATTCGCCTTAGCTCAAAGCTGGACGTAAGCTTCTCGCCCCGCGATGCCCAGGGCTTGGAGCATGCCAAACCGTCGCAACTCGACCTCATCGAGATCACGCCCTCCGGTTTCGGCATTCACTTTCCCAAGCTGGATGCTGACTTGTATCTCCCCAGCCTTTTGGAGGGTTTTCTGGGCTCGAAGCAGTGGATGGCTTCAAGGCTGGGCCACGTCGGTGGTAAGTCCCGTAGCACAGCCAAGCGCGCCGCCGCCAGAGCCAACGGCAAGCTGGGCGGAAGACCAGGAAGAGCGGTTTAGGGGGCGAGGGGGCCTCGCTTGATGTTTGCCTCATTTGATGGTATATATACTTGATATATATCATATTGCGTCTTGCACCTTTGAGTCTCCCGAAATGCCGAAGACCGACATCGCCAAGCTTTTCCAGAACGGCCGCAGCCAGGCGGTGCGGTTGCCGCGGGAGTTTCGCTTCGAGGGCGACCGGGTGCGCATCCGGCGTGTGGGTCAGGGAGTGCTGCTCGAGCCGATCATCCAAGACACGAAGGAATGGTTTCGTAAGCTCGATGAGTTTAATTCCGAACCATTTATGCCCGAAGGACGCAAACAGCCGAAGACTCCCAAGCGGCGCATATTCGGGTAGGTCGTGGATTACCTCCTCGATACCAACGTGTGTATCGCTCTCATCAAGAACACAGACTCGTTGGTTCGCGGACGTTTTCAGAAGGTTTCGCGTGCGGGCGGCATCGTGTATGTTCCGTCTATTGTTACCTTTGAATTGTGGTACGGAGTCGCGAATAGCACGCGAATTGCATTCAACACAGACCGGCTCGAAGCGTTCCTATCAGGGCGGGTTAACGTTCTTCCCTTTGATGATGGGGATGCGCGCGCGGCCGGCGAGATCCGGGCCAATCTGGAGATCTCAGGCAGGATCATCGGGCCATACGATCTGTTGATCGCCGGACAAGCTTTGGCGCGTCATCTCACGCTAGTAACGGCGAATGTATCTGAGTTTTCGCGGGTGAAGGGGCTTTCGTGGCAGGATTGGGCGAAGCCGTAGAATGATTCCGTTCACACCTTTTGTGATGCTTTTTGGTCTATGTCAGATGGCGTTGCCGTCAACCCCGCCCGCGAGAGGACGCTCATGAACCCTGGAAAACTGTGGTTGCCCCTTCTGATTCTATTGACCCTGCCCCTGGCTCACGCCGAAGGCCTCCGGAGTGGGGAGGACGTCCTGCGAGCCATGCATGACCGCTACGCGAAGTCATGGTACGAAACTTTGACCTTCACGCAGAAAAGTACGACCTACAACTCCGATGGCACCAGCAAGGTCGAAACCTGGCATGAAGCGCTGGCACTGCCCGGGAAACTGCGCATCGATATTGGGGCTCCCAGCGATGGCAATGGATATCTCATGGTCGATGGAACGCTCACAGTCCTGCATGAGGGCAAGGAATCGGGAACGCGCCCGCTCGTGAACATGCTTCTGGTATTGGGGTTTGACGTTTATCGTCAAGACCCGGAGAGCACCACCAAGATCGTGCAGGCGGAAGGCTACGATCTTAAGAAGATTCACGAAGAGACTTGGGAAGGACAACCGGTGTACGTAGTGGGTGCAGAAAAGGGCGATCTGAAGTCTAAGCAGTTCTGGATCGATAAGAATCGTCTCTTGTTTGTCAGGCTGTTTGAACCAACGCGAACTGACCCGAACAAGTTCCAGGACATCCGCTTTGAAGACTATCGCGAGCTGGCGGGCGGCTGGGTGGCTGCCCGCGTCGAGGTTTACGCTGACGATAAGAAAGTCTTCAGCGAAGAGTATTCGGATATTCAGAGCAATGTGAAGCTTGAGCCAGGCATGTTCGATCCCAAGCAATTCAACTCAACCCATTGGGAAAAGCCGTAAAGCCATCGCAAGACCGGGGGCCCCATAAATCCTGAGCCGATCAAAGCGCAAGAAACGCATTCAATCCAAATTTGAGTTCTTTCCGTACTTCAGGTGAGGCAGTAAAAACCGAAAGGAACACTCACATGAAGAATCGAAATTTTGCGGTTTCAATCGTACTGTTCGCCATGGCGTTCGCGGGCTTTTGTGTCGCTCAGAACCCGATGGTCGGCGGACATGATATGTCGACGATGAAAAACATCGTGCAGAATGCGGTGAACTCGGACGACCACACAACCCTGGTGGCAGCGGTTAAGGCCGCGGGATTGGTCGACACGCTCGAGGGGCCGGGACCGTTCACCGTCTTCGCGCCGACCAACGAGGCTTTTGCCAAGCTGCCGGCCGGTACAGTGGATAATCTGTTAAAGCCGGAGAACAAAGATCAATTGACGAAAGTGCTCACTTACCATGTTGTGGCGGGGAGATGGACCTCGAACGATCTGCGGAAGAAGATCAAAGAAGGGAACGGCACTGCCGAACTGACGACGGTGGAAGGCGGCAAGCTGGAAGCCATGATGGAAGGCAGCAAGATTGTCCTCAGAGACGAAAAGGGTGACACCGCGACGGTCACGATTGCGAACGTTATGCAGTCGAATGGCGTGATTCACGTGGTGGATAGCGTGCTGCTTCCTTAGGTCTTCGCTTCCGGCGGACGCTTTCGTATGACGTCCCGGCGAGGCATTTGTCGCACAAGGCGCTCTTCGAGGGCGCCTTGTTTTTTGCGCGGGAAATTCGGAGGGCGAGCGCTACAATGAACAACTATGCGAAGATTCCTGCCAGATGTCGCCGCCGTACTAGCATTCCTTATCTTGCTATCTGCTTTTGTCGCAGCCCAATCAGCGGCTGGAAAGGATGCACCACCCGACGTTCCGGATGCGATTCAGGTTCCGGCGGGCGAAGAAGTTGTCCTCTACACGCACGCGACCGGGTCGCAAATCTATACCTGCCAAGCTGGCGCGGATGGCAAGTTCAATTGGATACTCAAGGCTCCCGACGCCGAGTTGCATGACCGGAAAGATAAAGTAATCGGACACCACTCCGCCGGGCCTTCCTGGAAGTTGACTGATGGCAGCGAGGTCATCGGAAAAGCGGCCGCGCATGTGGATGCGCTTGATCCGGATTCGATTGCGTGGCTGCTGGTGAAGGTGGTGAGTCATTCGGGGAACGGTTTGCTCGGCAATGTAACCACGATTCAGCGGGTCCACACCAAAGGCGGGCAGCCTCCGGCTGAGGGCTGCGATGCGGCTCATCGCGACGCCGAAACCAAGAGCAGCTACAGCGCCGACTATTACTTCTACGCTCCGGCGAAGTGAAGCCACAGAGACGGGTGCGATTGCACGATGCCGCGAAAGGCTAATGAGGGGCATCCAATGGGACAGTTCCGGTATTGGTCGGCCAGAGGAAGACGACGGCGGCTTCTGATTAAGGACAGGAACGGTTACCGCCGCGGGTACCGTCCGTCATTCGACATCCCGCTGGGACAGTTAGACAATATCCTTAAGCGGACATCACTGGAAATGAAATACCTGGTTATCTACGAAAAATCGGCCACCGGATGGACCGCTTACTCACCGGATATTCCTGGGCTCAAGGCGGAGGGGACAACGCTGGACGAGGTGAAGGAACTCATTCGCGAAACGATGGAGCTCCACCTTAAAGGCACGCGAGAGGATGGCGCTCCAGCGCCAACGCCCAGTACGGCAACGGAATACATTAAAATAGATTCCCATGCGTGAAGTCATCATTGCCTCATCTGTTCGCACGCCCGTGGGACGCGCCTACAAAGGCACGCTCCGCGCCACCCGTCCCGATGAACTGGCGGCTGTCGCTATAAAGGGCGCGCTGGAGCGGGTGCCGCAGCTCGATCCCAAGGAGATTGAAGATGTAATCCTCGGCTGCGCAATGCCTGAGGCCGAGCAAGGGATGAATGTGGCCCGGATCGCCTCACTGCGCGCAGGGCTGCCGGTTGAAGTTTCGGCGCTCACCATCAATCGCTTCTGCTCGTCGGGGCTGCAGGCGATTGCCATGGCAGCCGAACGCATCATGAGCGGAGGCGCGGAGGCGATTGTGGCGGGCGGGACCGAGTCGATGACGATGATTCCGATGGGCGGCCACAAAGTTTCGCCCAACCCCTGGCTCGTCGACCACTATCCTGATGCATATCTCAATATGGGGCTGACCGCGGAGCGTGTTGGGCAGCGCTTCGGCATCACGCGCGAAGCGGCGGATGAATTTTCTTTGCGCAGCCACAAGAAGGCGTTGGCGGCGATTCAAGCTGGCAAATTCGACGAGGAAGTTGTGCCTGTGCCGGTGAGTTTTACTACTCCGAATGGCGCGAAGCCGAAGCGGCAGGAAATTGTTTTTAAGATGGACGAAGGCCCGCGCGCCGACACTTCGCTGGAAGCGCTGCTCGCGTTGAAGCCGGCGTTCCATGTTAAAGGCACGGTGACGGCGGGGAATTCTTCGCAGATGTCGGACGGCGCAGCGGCCGCGGTGGTGATGTCGGCGGAACGCGCGAAGGCGCTCGGCATCAAGCCGCTGGCGCGCTACGTTTCGTTCGCGACTGCGGGATACAAGCCGGAAGAAATGGGACTGGGCCCGGTGTTCGCGATTCCGAAGGCTTTGAGGATGGCTGGGCTGAAGCTGTCGGACATCGATGTGATCGAGTTGAACGAAGCCTTCGCCGCGCAATCGCTGGCGGTGATCAAAGAAGCTGGGATCGATCCGGAGAAGGTCAATCCCAATGGCGGCGCCATCGCTCTTGGACATCCGCTGGGCTGCACGGGAGCCAAGTTGACGGCCACGATCATCCGCGAACTCAAGCGCCGCAACGGACGCTATGGATTGGTGACTATGTGCGTGGGCGGAGGAATGGGTGCAGCGGGGATATTCGAGAACCTGAACTAGACCGATCTCGGCGACCCGAGTCTGGGGCAACCATCCCCAGGTCATAGCATCAGTCCGGTTAGGTGCGACCATCCGCCCGAGGAGGTTTCTATGTGGCGCTCAGGATTGGCTGCAACGGCAACAGTTCTTCTGGTACGGCTGGCGGTTTTCGCGCAACATACCACGCCTCCTCCACCTCCAGCCGTCCCAATGGTCAGTCACATGTCATCCGCGCCTTCTCCGGCCATGCACAGTCCTATCATCTCCTCTCCCCGCAGCTCCGTTGTGACGTCCCCCACAGGCACCCGAGCGTTCCACGCGGTTGCCAAGACAACCTCTGAACCGATTGCTGCGCGCGCGAATGAAAAGGTCTCGTCAGCGACGGGTACGAACTCGCAGCCTGGGAAATCGGGCTTTTTCTCTTTCATCCACAGGAGTAAGCCTGAGAAATGCAATCATGGCTCTTGTACGCCCACTCCCTCGGAGAACTTGATCAGCCAAAACGCGCTCACTCCTCTGGCTTTCCAAACGCCCGCCAGGTGTACGGTTTTGCCCGTGCTTAACCCGGCCATACCATGCAATGCGTTCTCGCCCTGTTGTCCGTGATTGGGCCCAGGTTCAGGCGGACGGCGCTATAATGTGTCGCAAGGAGGGATTCTCATGCTGATCTCCCGCCTCTTCCCCGTTTCGCTGCTGATCGCAGTGAGTGCAGCGCCGGTGGCAGCACAGTCTTCGCCCGCCAAAGCCCCAGCGGCAATCCAGTCCACGGATTCCGGACAACAGAATTCTTTGGCGAATCCTGAGGTTCCCTTCCTCTTTCCGAATCTGCACACTGAGCAAGGCCCGGCAGAGCCACTGGGTCGCATTCATGTTGGAGAGTACAGTCCGCGGTTGACCCAGTTCAGCGTGCCGCACTTCCTGCTCAACAACCCGGATCGGCAGCGACTGGAGGACGATACCCTCTGTTATACGATGCGCAACTACAAAGTTGCTCGCGACAATCCACAGTCGGATTCCACACACGCTGCCGGATCATCGACCTGCCAGCCCGCAGCGCGTTTTCACGTGCACAGCATCGAGCTGAAGGCTTCGCCGGCTGCGCCGTAAGATCTGAGAGCACCAGCCAGGGGACCAAGAATTCGGGTATAAAACCCGTAATCACGACCCGGTTTCACGCCTATCATTCCAACTCTGCCCGAATTAGAATGAAACTGTAATTCTCCAGGACTCGCCACGTAATGCACAGTTTGCGCTTAGGGGATCAAGACATGGCCACAACCACAGCAGTTCCCAAGACTAGAATTTCCGGCGGCAGTTTTCTTTTGGAAACTCGGCGCACTGACGAAGTCTTTACCCCCGAGGACTTCACCGAGCAGCACCATCTCATCGGGCAGACTGCGGAAGAATTTACCGTCAACGAGATTCTGCCGAACGCGGAGAAGATCGAGCACAAGGATTTTTCGGTTTCGCGCGATCTGCTGAAAAAGGCCGGCGGCCTGGGCTTGAGTGGCGTCGAGATCCCCGAGGCCTACGGTGGCCTCGAAATGGATAAAGTGACCGCTGCGGTGATCGCGGACCACATTGCGAAGTATGCCGGCTTCGCCACTACCTGGGGCGCGCACAGCGGCATCGGCTTGCTGCCCATCGTTTACTTCGGTACCGAAGAGCAGAAGAAGAAGTATCTGCCGCGCCTGGCTACCGGGGAAATTGTTGGCGCCTACGCCTTGTCGGAAGCCTCTTCCGGCTCCGACGCGATGAACTGCCGGGCTCGCGCTCAGCTTTCCCCTGACGGCAGGCATTACATTTTGAACGGCGAAAAGATGTGGATTACCAATGCCGGCTTCGCGGACTTGTTCACCGTCTTCGCCAAGGTGGATGGCGAAAAGTTCACAGCGTTTCTGGTGGAAAGAGATTTTCCCGGGTTCTCCGTCGGGGCCGAAGAGCACAAGTTGGGCATTCGCGGGTCCTCGACTTGTCCCATCATTTTGAACGACTGCAAGGTGCCCGCGGAGAATTTGCTCGGCGAAATCGGCAAGGGGGCCACCATCGCCTTCAACATTCTGAACATCGGACGCTTCAAGCTGGGAGCGATGTGCATAGGCGGAGGCCGGGTGTCGCTGGAACATGCCATCGCGTACGCCAAGCAGCGCAAAGCGTTTAACAAGGTGATCGCCGACTTCGGGCTGGTGCGCGAGAAAATCGCTAACATGGCGACGCTGATCTATGTGGGCGAGTCGCTCGTCTACCGGACGGTGGGCATGATGGATGAGGCGCTGAGCGAAGTCGATAAGTCGGGCGCAGACGCGATGAGGGAAACTCGCAAGGCCATCGAGGAATACGCGGTGGAGTGCTCGATCATCAAGGTCTGGGCTTCGGAGATGGTCGGCTATGTGGTCGACGAGACTCTGCAGATCTACGGCGGATATGGTTTCGTCGAAGAGTATCCGGCCGAGCGCGCTTATCGAGACGCCCGCATCAATCGTATTTTCGAAGGCACCAACGAGATTAACCGTCTCATCATTACCGGGTTCTTGCTGAAGCGCGCCATGAGCGGACAACTGCCGCTCATGCCCGCCATCAAGAAGCTGATGGATGAAGTACTTTCGGGACCTTCGATGAGTGAAGATATTGAAGGCCCGCTGGCCGAGGAGAGCAAATTGGTGGGGCAAGCCAAGAAACTTGGCCTGTTCGCCGCTGGATCGGCAACGCAGAAATACATGCAGGCGATCCAGGATCAGCAGGAGATTATGGGCGCCATTGCCGACATGACCATTGAAACTTACGCGATGGAGTCGGCGGTTCTGCGCGCGCAGAAAATCGCAGAGACAAAAGGCGAAGCCGCGGCCGCTCTTCCCATTGCCATGACGCGGGTCTATCTCACGCAGGCGATGGAGAAGGTTGAGTCCGCAGCGAGGAAGGTGATTGCTGCGGTCGCCGACGGTGACATGCTGCGCACTCAGCTCGCAATTCTGCGCCGGCTGGCCAAGTATGAGGCATTCAACACGATCGAGTTGCGGCAGGAGATCGCGCAGAAGATGATCGAGCGGGGAAAGTATACTTTGGCATAAGCTTCTTGACTACAGGGGCACAGAGATACACGAGGGATTCGGAATCCTCTTTGTCACCTGTGCCCTTGTGGTTTTGTCCTCGATTTTTTCGCTGGTACAAATATCCGCATGAAAACCAGATTCGTTTTCTTCGTCACACTTGGAGTGTTTGTTTCCGTGGTCTCGTTGCTTAGCCAGGACAACAGCGCCATATCGAGTACTCTCGCCCTCACTCCGCCCATGGGCTGGAACTCGTGGAACAAGTTCGCCTGCAACGTCAGCGAAGAGATGATCCGGAGCATGGCCGACGCGATGGTCAAGTCCGGCATGAAGGACGCGGGATACGAATATGTCAACATCGACGACTGTTGGCAGGTGAGCCGCGATTCGAATGGAAACATTGTCGCCGACCCGCTGCGTTTCCCTCACGGCATGAAGGTGGTCGGTGATTATATTCATTCGTTGGGACTGAAATTCGGCATTTACTCTGACGCGGGCTTGAAAACTTGCGCCGGCCGGCCGGGTGGGCTGGGCCACGAGTATCAGGACGCGATTCAATACGCGGCATGGGGCGTGGACTACCTGAAGTATGACTGGTGCAATACGACGACGCAGGATGCGAAGGCCTCCTACGCCAACATCCGGGCTGCGCTGGACAGTTCGGGTCGTGCCATCGTGTTGAGCATTTGCGAATGGGGCACCGCGAAGCCGTGGCTTTGGGGAAAAGAAGTGGGCGGGAATTTGTGGCGCACCACCGGCGACATCAGCGACAAATGGGCAGGCCAGAATAAATGGCCGGACGGAAGCTGCTGCTCGAATGGAATGCTGGCTATCGTCGATCAGCAGGTTGGCTTGGCGTCTTACGCGGGGCCGGGCCACTGGAACGATCCGGACATGCTGGAGGTGGGAAACGGCGGCATGACGGATGCGGAATACCGCGCTCACTTCAGCTTGTGGGCGATGCTGGCCGCGCCGCTGATTGCTGGGAACGACTTGCGTGACATGCGGCCCGAGATTCGCGACATTCTCACCAATAAAGAAGTGATTGCGGTGGATCAGGATCCGCTGGGACGCGAAGGCGAGCGCGTGCGGAAGAACGGCGACTTAGAAGTCTGGGCCAGGCAGTTGAATGATGGCAGCCGCGCGGTCGCGCTCTTAAATCGCAGCAGTGCGGGGGCGGAGGTCTCCGCTAACTGGGAGGATCTCGGCTATCCTGAGCACTTGAGAGCTTCGGTGCGCGATCTGTGGCAGCACGACGATCTCGGAAAGTTCAGTGGGAAGTTTTCCGCGTCGGTCGCTTCGCACGGTGTCGTAATGGTGACAGTTACGCCTTAACGTGGCCGTGATTGTTTCGTTCAATTCTTTGGGAAGTTTGGGTCGGCTTTCACTTCTTCGATCTGGGCGGTGTGCCGTGCGCTGTGGGCCGAGATCAGCAACAGCCACTGATAACCATCCAACGTCCCGAGAACAGGATGATCAAAGAAATGGTCGCGCAGATCGTCATTGGTGGTGCGGATGTATTCCATGGTGGCTGCGCGGCTTTCTTCGAATGCTTTCGTCAAGTCTGCTTCCGTCGCCCAGCGGCCTGTGGGACGAAGGAACTCTGGGGCTTGCGCCTTGTGGCTGCGGTCCGGAATCCTCTCGAGAACGATTTCATCTTTTCCCTTCACCTGGGCGCGTTTGTCGGGAGTCGCCGGGGAGGACATGATCTGCTTCTGGACCAAGCCGAATAACGCCGACTCAGAAACCGCGATGTGCTCGGCAACTTCCGCTACGGACCACCGGTCAGGCGCGGGTTTGAACGTCCACTGCTTCTCCGATAGCCCGGCGATCGACTTCAGAAAATTGTCGCGCGTAGTCTGAAAGCTCTTCAGGGCTAATTCGCGTTCCTCTGGCGTGAGCGCGTTAGGAGCCGCCGTTTGCGCCCAACCGGAAACGGCAGTTAATCCTGACAACACAAGCAATGTGAGAGTTGCGAGCGTCTTCTTCGATCGTGGCATGTTCACTTTCACTCCTCCTAAGAGCGCTCCATTCTAAATCAAGTTTGGGAAGTTTTTTTCAATTCTTCCATCACGCTCTGGATCAGTTCTTTCGCATCAGTCAGACTCTTCATGATGATCTGGATATCCATCACCGGTTTGCCCGGCCAGCGCTGGCTTTGGCAATAGACGCCGTGCTGGCCCACCAGCGCCATAGCGTCGGTGATGGTATCCATGGTCACAGCCAGGCGCCCGCGCGGCACACCCATCATCGTTTCGTAATGTTCCAGTTCTTCCTGCTTTTCGTCGAATACCGGCATCCCATGATTGTAACGGTCGAGACCGATGGAGCATAATGATACGTCTCCGTGGTTGACGGCTGCGAGTGAATGCGAAACATTGCGGACACAGGCAAATTATGGAGGCAATGCAGATCACGCTTCGGCCAGCGGGAATCCAGGACTTTGACTTTTGCGAGCGCCTGTATTTCGCCGAGATGAAGGGAATCATTCAAGAATTGAACCTGGATATGGCCGCTCAGGCCGATGGCTTCCGGCAGCAGTGGGAGTTGGCGCAGGTTCGAATCATCACCTTCGGCGGAGTCGATGTAGGATGGTTGCAGAGCGCGACGCAAGGCGATGCGCTTTTTCTGGGGCAACTTTTTGTGGAGCGCCGTCACCAGCGGCGAGGCGTCGGCACCGAGGTGATGAATCGCTTAATTGCTGACGCTACACGTGCCCGCCAGGCGGTGAGGCTGGGTGTGGTGAAAATTAATCCTGCCTTGCGTCTCTATAAGCGGTTGGGATTCCGCATTACCCATGAAGATGATCGCAAGTTTTACATGAGACGGGACCCGGGCATCGAAGCGCCAATTTCGAATCAGAAGAATGCCATCCGCTGACGAATCCACTTCCAATCCGTCTAATGTATCCAGCCATCGCGAGTATTCAAAAGGAGAGTCCATGAAAAAACGAATCATCCTGCTTACGGTCCTAGCCATTTTGTTCACCATGTCAGCTTTCGCTCAGATGGGCGAAGGCAAGCCGAGTCCTGCAGCCTCAGCGTCGTGCGACCTGGGCGGTGGCAAGACGGTCAAGACCGATTACTCCAGCCCGCGGATGAAGGGCAGGAAGATTTACGGGGGGCTGGTGCCCTTCGGCGAAGTCTGGCGGACGGGGGCCGATGAAGCCACGACTTTCGTCACCAGCGCCGATGTAGTGGTAGGCGGAAAAAACGTGCCCGCGGGCCGCTACACGATCTTTACCGTGCCGACCGCTGACAAGTGGACGCTGATCATCAACAAGAAGACGGGCGAGTGGGGCATCCCTTACAAGTATAAGAGCGATGAACTGGTCCGCGTGGACATGAATGTTTCGAAGCTGCCCGCGCCTGTGGAGAACTTCACGATTGGCTACGATAGGTCGGGAAGCGGATGCACGCTGAGGATCGACTGGGAAACGACGCGTGCGTCGGTGAAGGTTTCAGCGAAATAAGAGAGGACGATTGCTGATTTGTGATTGCTGATTTGTGATTTTCGTAGGGCCGCCGTCCCGGCGGCTGGCCCTTCGGGCAGGTTCAGTGCAAGCCGGCGAGACGCCGGCGCTACGAAACTACACAGCTGGCTTCCATCGCAAGATCGGCTTTCTGGCCGCGGCGGTCTCGTCGAGCCGCGAAACCCGCGTGGAGTGCGGGGCATCGAGCACCGTCTGCGGATCTTCTTCTACCTCATCCGCAATCGATTTCATCGCCTCGATGAACAGATCCAACTCTTCCTTGGGCTCGCTCTCGGTCGGTTCGATCATGAGCGCGCCGGGGACAATCAGCGGAAACGCGGTCGTGTAAGGATGGAAGCCGTAATCGATGAGACGCTTGGCAATGTCCATGGTGCGCACGCCCTTTTTCGCCTGCAGCCTGTCGCTGAACACCACCTCGTGCATGGTTGGCGTGGAATAGGGGAGATCGTAAGTGCCTTCGAGTCCCTTGCGAATGTAGTTGGCGTTCAGCACGGCGTCTTCGGTGGTTTGGCGCAGGCCATCCGGTCCATTCGCCTGGATGTAGGCCAGCGCACGGACAAACATTCCGAAGTTGCCGTAAAATGCGCGCACGCGGCCCACCGATTGCGGACGGTCGTAGTTGAAACCCAGCGTGCCGTCGGCTTTGGTGAGTACCACAGGCGTCGGCAGAAAAGGCTCAAGGTTTTTCTTGATCGCCACCGGACCCGATCCCGGGCCTCCACCGCCGTGTGGCGTGGAGAAAGTTTTGTGCAAGTTCAAATGCATGACGTCGACGCCGAAATCGCCCGGCCGGACCTTGCCCACGAGCGCGTTCATGTTCGCGCCGTCCATGTAAAGCAAGCCGCCCTTGGCGTGCAGAATGTCGGCGATTTTGTGAATGTCCTGCTCGAAGACTCCCAGCGTGTTGGGATTGGTGAGCATCAGCGCGGCCACATCGTCGCTCATCTGCGCTTCCAGCGCGGCAATATCCACCATGCCGCGCGAGTCCGACTTCAAGTTTTCGACGGCATAGTTCACCATGGCGGCCGTAGCCGGATTCGTCCCGTGCGCCGAGTCAGGAATCAGAATCTTCTTGCGCGCATTTCCCTTCGACTGGTGATATGCACGAACCATGAGCAGACCGGTCATCTCGCCATGCGCGCCCGCAGCGGGCTGCAGTGTGATCGCATCCATGCCGGTGATCTCGATCAGGCACTCGCTCAGCGTCTTGAGGATTTGCAGTGCGCCTTGGGAGATCTTCTCGGGCTGGTAGGGATGCCCGTTGGCGATGCCTTCTACTCGCGCGACAGCTTCGTTCACGCGCGGGTTGTATTTCATCGTGCACGAACCGAGCGGATACATTCCGAGATCGATCGCGTAATTCCAAGTGGAGAGCCGAGTGAAATGGCGGATGATTTCAATCTCGCTCACCTCGGGCATGTTGCCGAGATCTTTTCTTTCGGAGGAACCGAGAAGTTTCGAAGTATCAACTTCCGGCACGTCGAGCGGGGGGAGCTTCCAGGCGGCCTTATCGGGCGACGACTTCTCGAAGATCAAGCCTTCATTCTGATTGACGTGGCGCGTAGCCTTGCGTGTGATGTGCTTCATCGCGCCACCTCCTCCAAGCCGGATTCTACTTTCGAGGTCCCTACGGGGCTCTCGCTTGCAGCCGCGACTCCCACGGCCGCGTCGATTGCGGAACGCGTGGTCAGTTCCGTGCAGCACCACAACGCCGCATTCCTCAGTTCGGGATAGAACTTCTTCAGCGGCAGTCCACCCACTATCTTGTGTTCCAGCAGCCGATTGTTGATAGCATGAGGATCCTCGCTGGTCTCGACCACAAACTCGTTGAAACGTGGCGCACCACTGAACAGCAGCTTGCCGTGCTTCGCGAATTGTCCTGCGGCGTAGGCTGTCTTCGCCAGGTTTTGTTTGGCCAGCTCTTTTAGCCCGACCTTGCCGTAAACCGTCATAAAGATGTTGACCATCAACGCCACCAGCGCCTGGTTCGTGCAAATATTCGACGTCGCTTTCTCGCGCCGGATGTGCTGCTCCCGCGTGGCCAGCGTGAGCACGAATCCGCGCTTGCCCTGCTTGTCAACCGTTTGGCCCACCAAACGACCCGGCATCTGCCGAACATATTTTTCTCGGGTGGCAATCACGCCGCAGTATGGCCCGCCGAATCCCAGCGGCACTCCGAAAGACTGCGCTTCCATGGCGATTACGTCGGCTTGGCGCGGCGGTTCTACAATCCCCAGCGATACAGCTTCGGCAATGGAAACCACCAGCATCGCGCCGTGCTTGTGTGCGATCTCAGCGATCGACGCGACATCTTCGATCGTCCCAAAGAAGTTCGGTGATTGAATCAACACGCAGGCGGTTTCGGGCGTGATCGACTTCTCGAGTTCCGTGAGATTGAGCCGCCCATCGTCACCGAAGCCCGCCACCGATAACGGCATCCCCTGGTGCGTCGCATAAGTCGCGAGGACTTCGCGATACTCCGGATGCAAACTGCGCGCCACCACCACCGAGCGCCGGCCGGTGAGCCGCACCGCCATCATCACGGCCTCAGCTGCGGCGGTTGAGCCGTCGTACATGGAAGCGTTGGCCACTTCCATACCGGTGAGTTCGCAGATCATGGTCTGGAATTCGAAAATCGATTGCAGAGTACCCTGCGAAATCTCCGCCTGGTAGGGCGTGTACGCGGTGAGGAACTCGCCGCGCGAAATCAGGGAATCAATAATGACGGGCCGGTAATGCAAGTAGGCGCCAGCGCCGAGAAAACTGGTGTAGCCTTCGCCGTTTTCGCGCGAGCGTTGGCGAAAATAGTCGACGATTTCCGATTCCGCCATCTGGCGTGGAACCTTCAGGTCGCGGGTCAGGCGGTATTCCCCGGGAATGGGCGCGAACAGTTCGTCGACCGAGCGCAAGCCAATGGTCTTCAGCATGGCTTCGCGATCGGCAGGAGACTTGGGTAAATAGCGCATAAGAAGTTGTTAGATGTAGCTCGGAGTAAGTTGGATTGTGACAGTCGTCTGCCGACCCATACGTATCCAGAATCGCATGACTCTCAGTGTCCCGCCTCTTCTGCCACAAATTGCTCGTAAGCGGCGGCCGAGAGCAAATCCTGCAGATCGGCCGGATTCTTCATGGTCACCTTCAACATCCACGCACCGTGGGGATCTTTGTTCACTTTTTCCGGTGATGTGGCCAGATCAGCATTGACCTCGGTGACGGCGCCCGACACGGGCGCGAACAAATCCGACACCGCCTTCACTGACTCGACGGTGCCGAACGCCTTGCCCGCCTCCAGGTCGGCGCCGACCTTGGGCAGTTCTACGAAAACGATGTCCCCGAGGGATTCCTGCGCATGGTCAGTGATTCCGACCATCGCCTGCTGCCCGGTCACCTTAACCCATTCATGCTCTTTCGTATACTTGCGGTCTGTTGGATAGGCCATGATGGCTTCTAGCTCCTAAGTATTTGTAGCGCTGCATCCTCGCGGCCAAACAGCCACCGAGACGGCAGGGCAACGAAACGCACTCTCATTTCTTCGGCCGCTTGTAAAACGGCGTGGGCACAACCTGCGCGCCGACGCCTTGGCCGCGAATCTCGACCTTCACCGCGGTTCCGGCGCTTGCGAAATGCAGTGGCATATAGGCCAACGCAATGTTCTTCTTCAAGAACGGCGCCGGCGAACCGCTGGTGACATACCCGATCTCGCGGCCGCTGCCATCGCCATTCAGCACTTTGTATCCATCGCGCGCGATTCCGCGCTCGGTCATTTCCAAACCCACCAGGGTGCGCTTCACACCTGCGGTCCTCGCCTGCTCGAGCGCGGCGCGACCAACGAATTCCGGCTTTTCCATCTTGCAGAAGCGATCGAGGCCAGCCTCCCAAACATTAATCGTATCGGAAATCTCGTGCCCGTAAAGTGGGAGTTTGCCTTCGAGGCGCAGGGTATTACGCGAGCCTAATCCGCAGGGCACAAGGCCGGATTCTTTGCCCGCGCTAAGAATCTCATTCCAAACCCGCGCGCTGGTGGCCTCGTCTGCCGGAATGTAAATCTCGAATCCGTCTTCGGCGGTGTAGCCAGTGCGCGCAATCAGAATATTCTTCAAACCGCAGACCGTGCCACGCGTGACCCAGTAAAACTTCACCGCGCTCAAGTCAGCGTCCGTCAGCTTTTGCAGGACGTTTACGCCCTTCGGCCCCTGGATGGCGATCTGCGTGAAGTCGTCCGAGAGATTCTCCACCGCGCAATCGAACTGCCGGGTGTTGTCGCGCACCCAGTTGAAATCTTTTTCGCGCGTGCCGGCGTTGATCACAAGAAGGTATTCGTCCTCGCCCAGGCGGTGGACGATCACATCGTCCACAAACGTTCCCTGCGGATAGAGCAGCGCCGAATACTGCGCCTGTCCCACCGCCAGCCGCGAAGCGTCATTCATGGAAATGTGCTGCACTGCGGCTAGCGCCTGCGGACCGGCTAGCCGGATATCGCCCATGTGGCTGACGTCAAAGATGCCAACGCCGGTGCGTACCGCCATGTGCTCGTTGATAATTCCGCAGCCGATTGAAGCGGGATACTCGACGGGCATGTCCCACCCGTTGAAGTCAACCATCTTCGCGCCCATCTGGCGATGGACGGCGTTCAACGCAGTTTTGCGGACGGTGGTGGTAGTCGTCTCCACGGCGGACAAGCGGAACCTCAATCAGCGCAGCGGCTGGCCTGCTGGATGATGTGACTGTTTACCGTATCACGCGCTTTTTCGGCGGGTCAAACGAGGCAAACGATAGCGGATCAATTGGACGGTTGTTCGGACTTCGATCCGGAGCCTCTCGGCTTGCGAAGTACGGTCCACGTCGGCACAATAGATACGAAAACGGAAACAACAAACCCCGGGAACGGTGATTTATGCAGATAAATCGGGAATTTGGGATAATTAGTTACCCTAGAGACTGCTGATGAAGCCAACGTTTAAGAAGCGCACGCGGCGCAAAACCGCGCCCGGCAAGCCGAGGGGTCGTGAACTGCAGAGTCAGCTTGCGAAGGGCCGGGAGTTCATGAAGAAGTACGCCGATACATTCCGGGCGCTGGCGAAGTAACCTTACCTTCCGAACTGCACCATCACGTGCGCCCCGGCGGTTACGTGGGTCCCGGCCTGCGGGGACTGTTGCCGCGCCACGCCACTGCCCACGGCTTCCAGTTCGAGGCCGGCGTCTTGAGCGGTTTCCACGGCGCCGCGCACGGTCTTGCCGACGAAGGATGGAACTTCGATTCCGCCTTGCTCAACATCGAGCACTACGGTTCCGGTGGATGGCAACTTTGATGGCGCAGAGGCGGTGTCCGGACTCTTCGCCGACACTTGACTTGGCTGACTTGGGAGCCCTGCCAGCGGCTCGCTCTGCCGTATCGCCGCCTGGACCACTGGGCCCTCGTTGCCGGCATTCGCGGGCGATGACGACCGCGCCACACGGTCTTTTCCAGTTGCCGGCTGCGGTGAGTCTGCTCCGACCTCCGCCGTCTCCAGCGGCTCGCCGGGATGGTCGGGCGTGCCTTCTTCTAAGTCTTTATCTTTCGCCCGCGATGCCAGCAGCAACTGATGATTTGGCGCCAGAGGCAGATCGTGCGGTGTGTGCAGATACTCGAGTACCTGCTGGGTCACGCGGCGAAACACCGGTGCTGAGACTTGCCCGCCCTGGTGGAGACCGACTGCCGAATCCAGAATCACCGCTACGACAATCTGAGGGTTGTTTACCGGGGCGAATCCGGCGAATGAGCCGATATACTTCGTTTTCGAATAGGCTCCGGTGGCGGGATCGACCTTCTGCGCCGTCCCTGTTTTCCCCGCCGCGGTGTAGCCTTCCAGAATCGCCTTGCGTCCGGTGCCTTCGAGCACAACTTTCTGCATCATCGAACGCATCTCGGCCGCGGTGTAGCTCGAAATCACGCGGTGCGACGCTCCATCATGAAACGCCACGGTCTGGGACGAACCTTGCGGCTCGATTTTTCCTGTGACGATTCGCGGCGCGACCCAGACGCCGTCGTTGGCGAACGTGGAAATCAGTCCCGTCAACTGAATCGGCGAAATTCCAATCTCCTGGCCCATGGAAATCGCTGCAATCGAAACCTTCGACCATCGATTCACCGGCTTGGTCAGGCCGCGGGTTTCGCCGGGCAGCTCGATTCCAGTCTGCTGCCCGAATCCATATGCGCGAATATATTTATAAAACCGATCTTCCCCGAGCCGCAGCGCTATCTTGATCGCGCCGACGTCGCTTGACTCCGCCAACACGCCCCATACCGGCAGCAGGCCGTGCGGCTTCGAATCGCGGATACGCATGCCGTTGTAGACGATCGATCCCATCTGGCAGTCGAACACTTCATCGGGATTGGTGAGTTTCTCTTCGAGCGCCGCGGAAATCGTCACCAGCTTGAAGGTCGATCCCGGTTCGTACACATAGCTGACGGCGCGGTTGGTAAGCGCGCCGGGTGTGATTTGCTTGCGCAGATTCGGATTGAATGTGGGCCGGTTGGCCAGCGCCAGAATTTCCCCGGTGTGCGGATTCTCGACGATGACCGTACCCGCAATCGCCTGCGTGTCGTGAATCGCCTGTTCCAATTCCTTCTCGGCGATGTATTGAATGTTCTTGTCGATGGTTAGAACGAGGTTCTCGCCCGGCTCCGGTTGCTTCTCAATGTCGGAAAACCACTGCCGGCGCGCGTCGACGGAAATGAACATCTTTCCTGCGCGCCCGCGCAGCTCGTCGTCGAACGCGTGCTCGATGCCGCTCTGGCCGGAGTCCTCCATGCCGACGGTGCCCACTACCTGAGCTGCAAGATCGCGAGCAGGATAGAAGCGCTTCGGCTCTTTTTGAAAATGGATACCTTGCAGGTTCAGCGACTTGATGCGTTCGATGGTTTCATCGTCGGCTTTGCGCGCAACCCAGCAAAAAGTTTTGTGGTTGCGGCAATCGGCGAGGACGACGTTGTGGTCCTCGCCGGTGATGCGGGTAATCAGGGAAACCGCCGTGGGCAGGTCTTTTACTTCGGTGGGGACGGCGAATGCCGAATCCACGAGCACGGACATTGCCAGCTCATGACCGGCACGGTCGTATATGACGCCGCGTTTGGCGGAGAGCGGAATCTCGCGCTGCTGCTGATGCTCGGCCTGCTTGGCAAAGGTGCCGTAACAGAAAATCTGCAGATAAACCAGGCGCACACAGATCGCGACACACCAAAACAGAAGCATGGCGCCCAGAAAGTAAAGCCGGGAGTTCTTGCCGGGATTGGAGTTGGTCGCCATGGAAACCAGCATTCAGCAATTAGCATTCAGCATTCAGAGTTTTCGAAATTTTGCGGACCCTCATGAAGCCGACCTGGCTCAATGCCGAGTGCTGACTGCTTATTTCTAGACAAACATGGCGGGCCACCTTTCAGGCGGACCGCCAGATGAGTTGTTGGGGGAGGGACGAGTTGCGCGCAGCTGTTTCTGCGCCGGTCCCTACTGCCCCGACAGCACCATCGCCGGCTCAACGCTCGCCATTACCGGCGCGCTCGAATCCGCGGATGCGCTGTCCATGCGGATCACCTGCCCCGGCTCCGGCGGCAAAAGACCCATGCGGCGCGCCATGACGTCAATCCGTTCTGGATCGCGCAGCGAAGCATCCTCCAGACGTAGTGCACGGTTCATCTCCGTGAGGTCGTTGAGTTCGCGTTTCGCCGACTCAATCTGATAACCGTATTCAATGGCGCGAAAATGCTGCCAGGCATAGGTGAACACCAGAAGAAATAGGCAGGCTAGCGCCGTGCCGAACTGCTTCATCTCACGATTGCGCGCAGGGTCCTCCACCTTCATTAGACGCGAGTTATCGATCGCCTTGGAGAAGTAAATCTCCGGCGTTCCGGTGAAAAATGTATTCCGCCGCGCCGCCGGGACCGCACTTCGAATTGCCGCCGCTGCCGCCATTTATGCCGCTCCTGCAAAAACCTGTTCTCGTTCGCTTTGCGTACGCGGGCTCTGCAACGCGAACATCCGCCGGAGCTCCATTTCTTCGCCCCGGCGCTTCTGTTGCGCGCTTTGTTCCGCCCGTTCCACCGCTGCCATCAGATCCTTGATCAAAGTTCCCGTGTACATTTCCTAACCTCAGAATTCGATTCCTACCACGGAACCCTTTTGTAGCGCCGCCGTCTCGGCGGCCACTGCGAGGGCGAGACGTCCTCGCGACAGCCGGCAAAGCCTGCCCTGAGCTTGCCGAAGGGATGCCGGCGCTACTTGCGGATCTTTCGTTCCTGTCCGCTTTTTCAGAACCTGAACGCCCGGCACGCCATTACAGCTGTGCCGGGGACTCCGGCAGGTTTTCCGGAGCTTAAACTCTTTCCGCGGCCCGCAACTTCGCACTGCGCGCCCGCGGATTGCGATCGCTTTCTTCTTCCGATGCCGTCACCGGCTTCTTGGTCAGCACCCGGAAGTACTTGCCCTTAATACTGCCCTCGCGGAAG
>PLIO01000067.1 GCA_003140075.1 Acidobacteriaceae bacterium
GCAAATTCCCTCGGGTTTTACTGGCCACTGGGCACTGACCACTTTCGCTGCGCAAAGAACGCTTGCTCAGGATGACACGAAATCTCGATGACGAAGCATTTGAAGGAAGTCGACCGGCTGCACAAGATTATTGAGGGGTTCCCCAAGGTCACCATTACGGTGCTGGGGGATCTGGTGGCCGACGAATTCGTTTATGGGGAAATCTCGCGGGTGTCGCGCGAGGCGCCGGTGCTCATCCTGAAGCACCGGGAACGCACCGTGGTGCCGGGAGGCGGAGCAAATGCCGTTAACAACCTGGCCGATCTGGGCGTGAACGTGCTGCCGGTGGGCGCCATCGGTGACGACGAGCCGGGACGGCTGCTGCTCAAGTTCTTCCGCCACAAGCGCATTCCGGTCAGCGGCGTGCTAAAAGACAAGAGTTTTACGACGGTCACAAAGACGCGCATTCTCGCGGGCATGACGCACAATACGCGCCAGCAGGTGGTGCGGGTGGATCGAGAGCCCGAGAACCCTCCCAACCGGCATTTGACGCGTGAGCTGTTCCTGGCGGCGCGAGAATATTTGCGAGCTTCGGATGCGCTGCTGGTTTCAGATTATGGGTATGGGTCGGCGAGTCCGGCGATTGTGAACGCCTTGCGGCAAGCGGGACGGCGCAGAGTTGTGCTGGTGCCGATGATCCTCGATTCGCGATACCGTCTGCTGGAATATTCCGGCGCGACGGCAGCCACTCCGAATGAGCCGGAGGTGGAAACGGCTCTGGGCGTACGGATTGAACAGGACTGGGAGAAGTTGACGTGCGCCGGACAACAAGTGATGGAGCAGATGAAACTGCAGTCGCTGGTGATTACGCGCGGGCGCGATGGCATGGTGGCTTTCGATCAGGGGCGGGCGCCGGTGGACATTCCGATTTTTGGTTCGGATGAGGTCGCCGATGTGACCGGCGCGGGCGATACGGTGATCGCGGCGTTCAGCGCGGCGCTGGCTGCCGGGGCGAGCACGGAAGAAGCAGCGCAGTTGGCGAATTATGCGGGCGGAATTGTAGTGATGAAGCGGGGCACGGCTACGGTTTCGCGTGAGGAATTGCTGCGCGCGATTGAACAGGCTCCGCCTTCGACTCGACCTCACTGATTTTCGATTGATAAATGGGAAATGACAAAATTCTGGGACGCCAGGAAATTCACGCTTACGTGGAGCAGTGGCGGCGCGCCGGTGAGAGCATCATTCTGGCCAACGGCAATTTCGATTTGCTGCATGTGGGCCACGTGCGCTATCTGCGTGCGGCGAAGGCGCTGGGCGGCAAGCTGGTGGTCGCGATCAATTCCGACGAGTCGGTGCGCGCGCTCAAGGGCGAGGGGCGTCCGATTGTGCCGGCGGAGGAGCGGGCCGAACTTGTTGCCGCACTTGGCGACGTAGATGCGGTCGTCATTTTTGCGGAACTTGACGTGCGTGCGCTGATTCACGAGATCCGTCCCGACATTCAGGCTAAAGGCACGGACTACACGGCGGAATCCGTCCCCGAGCGCGATACGTTGGCTGAGTACGGCGGGCGGGTGGAGATCGTCGGCGACGCGAAGGATCACTCCACCAGCGAGATTATTCGCTCGCGGCTCGGGCCGAGGCGGCCGTGAGTTTCAAGACGGTCGGCTTTGACGCCTCCACCTCCGAACAAAAGATCGATCGGCTGCTGATCGTGCGGCTCAGCGCCATGGGAGATGTGATCCATACCTTGCCCGCAGTTGGCGCTCTGCGAGAGGCATTTCCGCATACGTTCATCGGCTGGCTGGTGGAAGAGCGATGGGCCGAACTGCTGTGTGCGGCGGGAGCGCCGCGCCGGGGAAGCCGATCCACGCTACGGCCGCTGGTCGATGAGGTTCACACCGTGGACCTGAAGGCGTGGGGAAAGTCGCTGTTTTCGTTTTCGACTCTGCAGAGCGCCGCCAAAGTATGGAACGACGTGCGGGGTGCGCACTACGATGCCGCGGTGGATCTGCAGGGCGCGATACGGTCTGCGGTTTTGGCACGGTGGTCAAGGGCACGCGTCGTATATGGCGCGGCGGAGCCGCGAGAGGCTCCGGCAAGTTTGTGGTACACGCGGGGTGTGGTTGCCCGTGGCAGGCACGTAGTTGAGCAGAATCTTTCGGTTGTGGAGGCGATTGTCGAAGGCCGGAAACGGCCGCCTGCGGAGTCTTCTCACGATCCTTTTTCTGGCGATCTTCTTCCTTGCGATCTTCTTCCGTGCGAGCCTCAGGCGGAGGTGCGTATTGGACGGCGGCTTGCGGAAAACGGCATCGAAGACTTCGCGATTTTGAATCCGGGTGCGGGGTGGGGGGCGAAGCGGTGGCCGGCGGAGCGGTACGGCGAGGTTGCGCGCAAGCTGGCAGATCAGGGAGTGCGCTCGATTCTCAACTATGGGCCGGGAGAGGAAGAGTTGGTGCGAGCGGCGGAGGCTGCGAGCGGAGGGACCGCTCAAGCGATGAGTTGCAGCATCACAGAGTTGATCGCGTTGACGCGGCGTGCGCGGCTGTTCATCGGCGGTGACACTGGGCCGCTGCATCTGGCGGCGGCATTGCGGGTTCCGGTGGTGGCGATCTATGGGCCTACGGACCCGGCGCGCAACGGGCCTTGCGGGACCCGCAGTATTGTGCTGCGCAGGGCGGAGAGCGTGACGAGTCATGCGCGGCGGACTGCGCCGGATGAAGGGTTGTTAGGGATTGGGTGTGAGGCGGTGGTGACGGCTGCCAGGAGGCTTCTGGAGGGGGCTTTGCCTAGGAGACTTCAGGACTGAAGACGGTAGTGGCTCAATTTGAATATTCAGCATTCTATTTCGGCGTCATCCTGAGCGGAGCCGTTCTTCAGGCGTAGCGAAGGATCTCAAGCTAGCTGGTATTTGTGGGAGATCCCTCACGCGGCTGAAGTACGCCACGTTTCGGGATGACGCCGTCATCATGGGAGGAAATTCAAACTGAGCCACTACCCTGAAGACCAAGTCCTTTGCTGAATCGACGTGGCGCGGCCTCCAGTCGTGCCCTTCCCGGAACCATTTATGGGATGGCTTCTAACTTCCGTTCCGCCTGGCGCCTGTGGTTATCTGGCGCGGCCTGCGGCCGGTACGAGGGACGCGGTAGTTGTCCTGTTCTGCTTGCGCAAACTATTTCTCTTCCTCTCTCTTAACTTTCCACCGGGGCATGTTCTAATATCGTCGGCAGCGATCTAAGTCCAGCCAGATACAGGGTTTTCGAGTCCTCAAGATATCCGCCATCGGTGGCCAGAGGCTTGCTTATTCCAAGGCAGCCCGGACGTGCAATTGGTAAGGCAAAGCGACACGTTTCAGTGACAAAATTTGTCACTCGGAACATTCACTTGGGACAGGGGAGTCGCAGGGGAGCCAGAACTGAAGAGTCCGGGAAACGCAGGCAGGACAGACAACTATCTTATGAGAACGAACCTCGCTACCGTGCTCGATCCGAACCGCCGCAGCGCCGACGCTGGAGAATTTGAATCCGCATTGCGCCGCCGCATTGTCGGTCAGGACCAGGCCATCGAAAAGGTCGCTGAAATTTACCAGATGTTCCTGGCCGGGCTGAACGCTCCGGGCCGTCCTGTGGGCAACCTGCTTTTCCTGGGGCCGACCGGCTCGGGAAAGACTCGCGTGGTGGAAGCCATGGCCGAGTCGTTGTTCGGCGATGCGCATGCCTGCATCAAGATCGATTGCGCCGAGTTCCAGCACTCGCACGAGATTGCGAAGCTCATCGGTTCACCTCCGGGATACCTCGGACATCGGGAGACGCATCCGCTGCTCACGCAGGAAGCGCTGAACCAGTGGTTCACCGAGAAGCTGAAGCTTTCGATTCTGCTGTTCGACGAGATCGAGAAGGCCAGCGATTCGCTGTGGCAACTGCTGCTGGGGATTCTGGACAAGGCTACGCTCACGCTCGGCGACAATCGCCGGGTTGATTTGTCGCAGTGCATCATCATCCTGACCTCGAACTTGGGCGCCAGCGAGATGACGAATCTGGTGGACGGCGGTTTTGGCTTTGCACCGAAGGCGGTGGAAGTCGACAACAACTTCGACGATAAGATTCAGCGCACTGCGGTGGAAGCGGCCCGGCGGAAGTTTACGCCCGAGTTCATGAACCGCATCGACAAGACGGTGGTCTTTAAGACACTGCGCGACGAACATCTGGAGCAGATTCTGGAGATCGAACTTGGCATGGTGCAGCAGCGCGTGCTCATGGCCGCCGGCACCAATCAGTTCGTGTTCAATTGCACGACCGGCGTGAAGCAGTTTCTGCTGAAGGAAGGTACCGACCCGCGCTACGGGGCGCGGCATCTGAAGCGCGCGATCGAGCGGCACCTGGTTTTCCCTCTGGCTAACTTGGTGGCCACGGCACAGGTGAAACTGGGAGACTTTGTCCGCGTCGATATGGCTTCGGAGAATCAGATGATCTTCGTCAAGGAAGCCGAAAACGCCATGGCTCCGGTTCTGCTGGAGCGCTACGGCGCGGCTGCGGCCAACATGCCCGCGGTCCGGGCGGCGCGCACTGTGGTTAACGGCCGCCGTGATTTGGGTGCAAGCCCCAGCGCGGAAAGCAAGTAAAGCTTATTTCGAATTAGTCGGACTCGCTTGACCGCATCTCGCGAGCCTCGTGGCGCCGGAAATTCCGGCGCCTTTTTTCTTGCCTGGAACAGGACATACCCGACAACAGTAATTGCGGAATGCATGGTAGGAGGGGGACAGTATCTTCCTACTGGACGGCTGGTTAGTGGTAGTCTTTCTATGCCATGAAAAATCTTACGCGCCGCCGGTTTGGCAAGACTTTGGCCGGCACGGCCGCTGCTGCTTTTGCTAGTTCCTCCCTGATGCGGGCTGCATTTGCTCAACTGCCCGCTGCGAGCCTGCTGTTTCCGCCGAACTTTCTTTGGGGATGCGCTACCGCTGCCTATCAAATTGAGGGCGCGGTAAGCGAAGATGGGCGCAAGCCGTCGGTGTGGGATACTTTTTCGCACACACCGGGCAAGACTTTTCACGGGGAGACGGGTGACGTCGCCGATGATTCCTACCATCTGTACAAAGAGGACGTGCAGCTGCTGAAGAACCTGGGCGTGAAGGTCTACCGCCTGTCCATCTCGTGGTCGCGTGTGTTCCCCGACGGTACGGGCCAGCCGAACGATAAGGGGCTCGCCTATTATCAACGCGTCGTAGATGAACTGCTGGCCAACGGCATTACGCCGTACATCACCCTGTTTCACTGGGATCTGCCGCAGGCTTTGCCCGGAGGCTGGCAATCGCGCGACACGGCAAAGGCTTTTGGCGACTACGCGGGGTATGTTTCCGGCAAGCTCTCGGATCGAGTGAGCCATTTTTTCACTACGAATGAGTTTGTCTGCTTCACCGACATTGGCTACAAAGAGGGCCGGTTTGCGCCGGGCCTGAAGTTGCCGGATGCCCAAGTCAATCAGATTCGCCACCATGCCGTACTGGCGCATGGCCTCGCGGTGCAGGCGATTCGCGCCAACGCCAAAGCTGGAACGCAGATTGGCCTGGCGGAAAACGCCACGGTTTATGTGCCTGTGGTGGAGAGCCGCGAGCACATCGAGGCGGCTCGGCGCGCCACGCGCGAAGGGAATGCTCCGTTCCTTACGGCTGTCCTGGAAGGCAAATACACGGACGGTTATCTGCAACGCGAAGGCGCGAACGCTCCCAAGGTAGAAGCGGGCGACATGAAGATCATCGGCAGCCCGCTGGATTTCGTGGGGCTGAATGTGTATACGCCGGAGTATGTGCGCGCGGATTCGTCTGCCGCCGGCTATGCCGTGGAGAAGCGGCAGTCTTCTTTTCCGCGGATGGCTTCGTCGTGGCTGTACATTGGGCCGGAAGTGATCTACTGGGCGGTGCGCAACGTCAGCGACATTTGGAAGCCAGGGGCTCTGTACATCACCGAGAATGGCTGCTCCGCGGACGATGTGGTGGCGGCTGATGGGCGGGTCGAGGATACGGACCGGGTGATGTATTTGCGCAATCACCTCACGCACCTGCATCGTGCCGCTTCGGAAGGCTACCCGATCAAGGGCTATTTTCTGTGGAGCCTGATGGACAACTACGAGTGGGCAGACGGTTACAGCAAGCGGTTCGGGCTGCACTACGTGGATTTCAAGACGCAGAAGCGGACGCCGAAGCTCAGTGCGGAGTGGTATCGCGAAGTGATTGCGCGGAACGCAGTCGAGTGATGCCGCATTCCGCTCTAACCGCACGGTCGACGAACCTTGCGCGAACTTCGTGGCGCCGGTAACCCCGGCGCCTTTTTCTTATCTTAAGAAGGGACCATTTTGTGGCATGATTGCCATACTGGACGAGAGGCCGCTATGCTCTGTGGCGCGTTCAAAGTGATTGCCGCGACGTTGTTGGTTTGCGGGGCTGCTTCGGGCACACTCGCACACGCCTGGTGCTCAGTGGCGGAACTCACTGTGAACGGGCGGGTTGAAGATGCACCTGCCAAAGGCAGTGTTCGGGTGCAACTGGTTTATCCGAACCAGAAGGTTGGTGAATCGGCCGAGGCGACCTTGGAGGACGGGTCCTTCCGCATCCAGATTCCATTCCTTACCCAGAGCCGCGCAGCTCTATTGGTTGGTACCTTCCGCGAGAAGTGCGACCGGAAGCCGAAAACCATCGTGGTGACTCTAATCGAAGGCGATCAGGAATATGATCACGTTGTGCTCGAGATGGCGAAGGATTTCAGAAGTGCAGAAGCCGACGTTTATGCTTTGCGCTCCGGAATTGTGTTGCGCGGTCCGGCAAGTACGCCACCAGTTCGATAGCGAGTTGGTCGTCGCGCTCTGGCGTCGGTCCGGCGGCTGAAGCCGCTGTTGATTTATTGAGCTTTTGCGGCGCGACTGAAAGTCGCGCCCTTTCAAATCCGCTGCGAATTGAGTTTTTCGGCAGCGTGCTAGCGGGCGATCTGGGTAGATGTCGCGCTGCCACCATCTCGTTCGCAGTAGCGTTTGGTGGCTGCCCATGCGATGGCGGTGAGGGCGGCCAGTATGAACAATAACGTCGATCCGCCTTCAGGAACGGCTACTGGCTGTATGGGTTGTATGCGACGCGGGTCGGGTTTGATGATGACGGTGTGGCGACGTAGGTCTGACGTGGTTACGAACTCTCTGGATTGCATGATCATTACTCCACTTCTTTTTCCAATCACGTGCGCGCCCGATAAATTGGGGCATATTGATCGTAGCTGGTTGCGATGTCGAGGAAAATGGCCCGCAAGAGGCGGTACGGAAGTAACAGTTACGGGTTGAACAGCGCGGTAAGCCCGCTCAGTTCAGCGTTTTGCGGGCGCGGAGTGAAACGGATCGTCCTGTGGTGAGTCCGCGGCGTCCTCGGGACTGGGAATATCCAGATTGACGACGACCGGCTCCTGACCGCTGCGCACGATCACTGCTTCCACCGGTTCGTCTTTGCGCGCGTTCAGCTCCTGATGAGGAACGTAGGGAGGGACGTAGACGAAATCTCCGGGACCGGCTTCATCGACGAATTCCAAATGATTGCCCCAGCGAAAGCGGGCACGGCCGCGCACCACGTAGATGACGGTTTCCAGTTCTCCATGATGATGCGGACCGGTCTTGGCATTGGGATGAACGACGACGGTTCCAGCCCAGAGTTTTTGCGCGCCGACCCTGGCATGCGAGATGGCTTCGGCGCGGGTCATGCCGGGCGTTTGAGCGGTGTTGGTGTCGAGTTCGCCGCTGCGAATGATGCGCAGGCCGTGGTTCTTCCAGTCGGGCATTTTGTCCTTCGCTGGATCACTGGAGCGCGAATCGTTCATAGTATGCCTTTCGGAGCCGTGTCATCATGCCAGAAGCACTACGTAGATGGCGCTGATGTTTTAGAGGGCGTCCCAAGTATATCCGGATGGCATATTCGAGCGCGGCGTTGGTAGTGGCCCGACTTGAATGCTCAGCACTTTATTTCGACGTCATCCTGAGCGGAGCCGTTTTTCAGGCGCAGCGAAGGATCTCAAGCTAGCTGGTATTTGCGGGAGATCCCCTTCGGCAAGCTCAGGGCAGGTCTCACGCGGCTGAAGTACGCCGCGTTTCGGGATGACGCCGTCATCATGGGAGGAAATTCAAACTGAGCCACCACCGCAGCGTTTGGCACACGCTAGACCGCCGCCAGCGAGCGCGTCTTCACGATAGCGTCGTAGAGGCTCTTCTCCACGGTTGCTAAATCCTCCGCGCCATCCACCACGACGTCGGCGTAGCGCTTGCTGGGGAGCACATACTGCTGCGTCGCCGGTAACACCGTGTTCTTGTATTGCCACAGGATGAGTTCCAGGGCGCGCTGGCGCTCGGTGATGTCCCTTACTTTTCGGCGATGGAAGCAGATATCCTCGGGGGCGTCCAGATAGACGGACAGGTCGAAGTATGGGAGGAGTTGCGCAAAATGCAAAGCCAGTATGCCTTCCACGATCAGCAGCGACTTGGCCGGAATGCGTTCGCGCCGACCGGTCACACGCAGGTGCTGGGCGAAGTCGTAGATGGGAGCATCGAGGGCCTTGCCGGCGGCGTAGTCGCGGATGTGGCTCTCCAGCAACTGCACATCGATGGCATTCGGTGCGTCGTAGTTCTGCCTGGCTCGCTCCCCCAGGGGAAGGTGGTTCGTTTCGAGGGCGTAAACTTCCATCGAAATAGCGTGTCCGTTGAGCCGGGAGGCCACGCGCTTGGCCACGGTTGACTTGCCGCTCCCGGACGGCCCACCCAGCCCAACGATGAAGATCTTTTCCGGAGCCGGAGGGGTACTCATGGATGGCTTATAGTCTCGCGCGATCTTTGATTTTCTTAGCCAAGGATACGCCGTATGCCGCGCAATTCGTTATCGGCTTTGCCAAGCCACACAGCCGCAGTTGGGGGTGAGTCCCAAATTGAAAATGGTGTAAGAAATCGGTACGGGCCACCTATTGGCCCTGATGCGTCTCGGCCGAGCATTATGACAGAACTGCGGGATGTCAACAGAGCCAGATGGCCTTTAGTCGCTGAGAACGGTGAACAGCGGCGGAAGTTGCCCGCGCGAAAACGACGCCTCACCAAACGTCGCACCGCTTTCCCTCTGGCCGGACCATCGCGGCATCGGCGCTGCAACTCCACACTTTCTGAAACTCCGGCAGGTTGGAGAGCGGCCCGATCACGCGATACTTGGCGACGGGATGGGGATCGGCCTGCAGCATCAGGCGCTGGGTCTCGATGCGAGTCTGGTCGCCGCGGAACTGTCCCCATGCGATGAAAAACTGTTGCTCAGGGTTGAAGCCGTCAATATCGGCGGGACGAGGCTTGCCTTGCAGCGACTTTTCATATGCGAGAAACGCGACCTTTGCGCCGCCCAGGTCGCCGATGCTCTCGCCCAGCACCAGCTTGCCGTTGTGATGCACGCCCGGCTCGATGAAGTAGTTGTCGAACTGATTGGCCACGCAGGCGGCGCGTCCCTGGAACTGCTTCAGATCGGCGTCCGTCCACCAATTGCGCAGGCGCCCAAGGTAGTCGAATTGCGCGCCTTGATCGTCGAAGCCGTGGGAGATTTCGTGGCCGATGACCACTCCGATCGCGCCATAATTCACGGCATCGACGGCTTTCATATCGAAGGCGGGAGGCTGCAGGATTCCGGCGGGGAAAACGATCTCATTGAGCAGCGGGTTGTAATACGCGTCGGACGTGGGCGGAGTCATGCCCCAGCGGCCGCGATCGACCGGCTTGCCGATGGTGAGCCGGTCGTCTTCTTCCACGAATTTTCTTCCTGTGATGGTGTCCTCGAAAAATGCGTCACGACGAATCTCCACGTGGCTGTAGTCCTTCCACTTATCGGGATAGCCGATCTTGGGATTGAAGGTAGCGATCTTCGCCATTGCCTTTTCCTTGGTGTCGTCGCTCATCCACGGACGGCTCAGGATATCGTCGCGCATGGCCGCCAGCAGATTGCGCACCATCTCCTGCATGCGCGCTTTGGCCTCGGGCGGGAAATATTTCTCCACATATTTTTTCCCGAGCGCCTCGCCCAGAAGCTGATCGGTCGATTCGACACAGCGTTTCCAGCGCGGCTTCAACTCGGTGGTGCCGCTCAAATATTTTCCGTAGAAGGCGAAGTGTTCTTCTACGAACGGAGTCGAGAGGGAATTGGCGGTTGAGTTCAGCAGATGCCACTCCAGATAGACTCGCCAATCCGCCAGCGGCACTTCGTGAACCTGGCGGTCGAGTTCCTGCATGAACTTCGGCTGATCGACATTCATGTCGGTGTCTTGCGGAACCTGCTTGTGCCTGAAGTATTCCACCCAGTCGATATGCGGAGCCATAGCCTGCAATTGCGCGAAGGTTGTGTTGTGATCCGTGGCGGCCGGATCGCGCAGGGCGACGTTATCGAGAGAGGCTTCGGCGAGCTTCGTCTCCATGCCCATGATCGTCTGGGCCGCGGCGGCGGAAGTTTTCTCATCCCATCCCGCGAGCTTGAACATGGCGGCGATGTGCACGACATATTTTTCGCGGGCTTCCTTGAAGCGCGGCTCCGGCTTCAGGTAGTAGTCGCGATCCGGCAGTCCCAGGCCGGCTGCGCTAATGTCGGCGAGCACCCACTCCGGCTTGTGCGGATCCTGCTGGCTGCCGAGCACGAAGGGATCGGTCACCAGAATGTCGTGCATGTCCGCGATCACGCGCTGCAGTTCCGGCATATCTTTCGCGGCATCGATTCTGGCAACCCAGGTCTTCAAGGGCTCCATGCCGCGGGCGTTCACGCGCGACTCATCCATGCAGGCGCCGTAGTAGTCGCCGATGATCTGCTCGGTGCTGCCCTTGGGCGCGGCCTTGTCGGCGGCCGCGGTCTCAAGAATTTCTTTCAGTTTGTCCTTGGACGATTCGCCCGCCTGCCAGCGCTTGCTCCAGCGCGTCATCGAGGCCGGAATGGGATTGTTCGCCCGCCACGTGCCGTTGGCGAACTCGTAGAAGTCGTTGCAGGGATCAGCCTTGCGATCAAGATCGGTGACGTCAATTCCGTGCAGGGAAGTGGCTTGCGAAAACGAAAGTTGCGGGAGCAGCAGCGAAGATAACAACACCACGAACAAAATTCTGAATCTGGACATGACGACCTCTTTTATTGAATCTCGTGGAAAACTGGCAAGCCGAGTGCGGCTGCCATTCTAGACGAATTGCTGCCCTTCCGTCAGCGAGGTCACGGGAAAGAGTAGTTGTGTAATTTGATTGTCATTCCGAACAAGCGTTCTTTGCGCCGTGAGGAATCTGGGCGAGCCGCGCGACGGGTCGCGTTCTTTGCGACCCATCAATCGCGCGTTTGGCTCGCTTCCTTATCAAAACTGCACCACTGCCCACGGGAAAGATTTCGGTTGACACTGCTCCCGGTCGTTTTATAATGATTCTCATCCGATAATCATGCGTCTCACCCATGAACAGTTCCGTGAGCTGGCCGCGAAGCACGGTTTGGCGGTCACGCACCAGCGGCAGGTGGTCTATGAGGCCGTCATCGCTGCCCACGGGCACTATTCCCCGGAAGACATTTACGCCGCGGTCCGGCGCCGCATTCCATCCATTTCTCTCGCCACGGTCTACAACAATCTGCGGCTTTTCATCGAGTGTGGGTTGCTGCGGGAGGTCAGTCCTCATGCGTCCACGTTGCGCGTGGACGGCAATCTCAAACCTCATCACCACCTGGTCTGCTCCCGCTGCAAAGCGGTGCAGGACATCGAAGGAGAGTTTATCGATTTCAAATGGCTATCCCGGCATCTGCCGGATGGCTTTGATCTGACGCAGTCGCTGGTCGAGGTCTTTGGCCTTTGCCGGCGCTGCAGTGCAAAAAAGTAGTTTTTTCATGCAGTACTCATTCAAGATTCGAAGGAAGAAAACATTATGGAAAATACACTCGCGAATTCATCGGGGAGTGTTGTCCCCGAAGCTAAAAACACCGCAACCGAATCGAAGTGCCCGGTAGCGCACGGCGCTCGCCAGTCCTACACGAATGCCGATTGGTGGCCGAATCAGCTGAACCTGAAGATCCTGCACCAGCATTCTCCAAAGTCCGATCCGATGGGCAAGAAGTTCGATTACACGCAAGAGTTCAAGACGCTCGACCTAAATGCCGTGATCAAGGACCTGCATGCCTTGATGACGGACTCGCAGGAATGGTGGCCGGCCGACTTTGGTCACTATGGGCCGCTCTTTATTCGTATGGCGTGGCACAGCGCGGGCACGTACCGCATCGGCGACGGCCGCGGCGGGGCCGGGGCCGGACAGCAGCGCTTCGCGCCCCTCAATAGCTGGCCGGACAACGTGAACCTCGACAAGGCGCGCCGGCTGCTGTGGCCGATCAAGCAGAAGTATGGGCGGAAAATTTCCTGGGCTGACCTCATAGTTCTCGCAGGCAACGTCGCCCTCGATTCGATGGGCTTTAAGACGTTCGGTTTTGGCGGCGGGCGCGCGGACGTGTGGGAGCCTGAAGAGGAAATTTATTGGGGACCTGAGGGCACGTGGCTGGCGGACGAGCGCTACAGTGGAGATCGTGATCTTCAGAATCCGCTCGGTGCCGTGCAAATGGGCCTGATCTATGTGAACCCGGAAGGGCCGAATGGAAAGCCGGACCCGATTGCCGCGGCACGCGATATCCGGGAGACCTTCGCCCGCATGGCGATGGACGATGAAGAAACAGTCGCGCTCATTGCCGGCGGACATTCATTCGGCAAAACGCACGGCGCTGGCATTCCCGCGCAATATGTGGGCAACGAACCGGAAGGCGCCGACATCGAGGATCAAGGCCTCGGGTGGAAGAATAAACTTGGGAAAGGTCATGGTGGTGACACGATCGGCAGCGGCCTGGAGGTCATTTGGACCACGACGCCCACGAAGTGGAGCAACAACTTCTTCACCAACCTGTTCAGCTACGAATGGGAACTGACGAAGAGTCCGGCGGGTGCGCATCAGTGGACACCGAAGAATGGCGCAGGCAATGGTACGGTGCCGGATGCGCACGATCCTTCAAAGCGCCATTCGCCCTCCATGCTGACCACCGACCTCGCCTTGCGCCTCGACCCCGCTTACGAAAAGATTTCCCGGCGCTTCTACGAGCATCCGGATCAGCTCGCGGACGCGTTTGCGCGGGCGTGGTTCAAGCTGACGCACCGGGACATGGGACCGATCGCGCGCTACCTCGGTCCGCTCGTACCGAAGGAGATCCTGATCTGGCAAGACCCTGTTCCCGCCGTGGATCATAAATTGATCGGGGAGAAGGACATTGCCGCTCTCAAGGCAAAGATCCTCGCATCCGGACTGTCGATCTCCCAACTGGTCACGACCGCCTGGGCATCGGCGGCGTCGTTCCGCGGCTCCGACAAGCGCGGTGGGGCGAACGGGGCGCGCATTCGCCTTGCGCCGCAAAAGGACTGGGAAGTGAACCAGCCAGCCGCACTGGCGAAGGTTCTCAAGAAGCTGGAGGCGATCCAAAAGGAGTTCAACGGCCCCCAATCCAACGGGAACAAGTCCAACGGGAACAAAGGCGGAAACAAACGTAAGCAGGTCTCGCTCGCCGACCTGATCGTGTTGGGCGGCTGCGCAGCCGTGGAGGAAGCTGCGAAAAAGGCCGGGCACAAAGTGAAGATCCCCTTCTCGCCGGGGCGCACGGATGCTTCGCAGAAGCAGACTGACGTGCACTCCTTCGTCCCGATGGAGCCGGTCGCGGATGGGTTCCGCAACTACCTCCGCAGCGGACAGGTGCTGTCGGCTGAGGAGTTGCTGGTGGATCGGGCGCAGTTGCTGACACTGACCGCTCCCGAGATGACGGTACTTATCGGCGGCCTGCGCGCCTTGAACGCGAACTTCGGGCAGACGAAACACGGTGTCTTCACCAAGCGGCCGGAGACGCTGACCAATGATTTCTTCGTCAACCTGCTNNGACATGAATACGAAGTGGCAGGCGTCCACTACATCCGATGTCGTGTTTGAGGGGCGCGATCGCGCGACGGGCAAAGTCACGTGGACCGGCACGCGCGTCGATCTCGTCTTCGGTTCGAACTCCCAGCTCCGGGCAATCGCGGAAGTCTATGCGAGTAACGACGCGAAGGAGGCGTTTGTGAAAGAGTTCGCGGCTGCGTGGAACAAGGTGATGAACCTTGATCGCTACGACTTGGCCTGAGGTCGGCGAAAAAGAAAGCTGTCGACTTCGTGCTGTCGCTGTTGTTTGGATCGGCTAATCCGAAGTTGTTCGATTTTCCCGGCTCGGGGGGCGCATCGCGCCCCCTGCGGCCTTTGCATTCTCTAACCGCCGGCCTTCAACTCCGTCAGCACCTGCTTGGCGATTTCCTTCAGGGTCTCGAACACGCCTACTCCCTGAAACGCCACGGCCTCGATCACGGCCTCGTTCTTCTTGCGGAGTTCTTTGTTCAGGGCTTCCACCGGCAGAATGTCTGGCAGGTCGCGCTTGTTGAGCTGCAGCACGTAGGGAATCTTGTTGAAGTCGTAGCCATGCTCTTTCAGGTTCGACATGAGGTTGTCGAGGGCTTCGACGTTGGCGTCCATGCGCTGCTCCTGCGAGTCGGCGACGAAGACGATGCCATCCACGCCGCGCAGAATCAGCTTGCGGCTGGCATCGTAGAAAACCTGGCCGGGGACGGTGTAGAGATGGATTCGCGTTTTGAAGCCGCGCACCGAGCCCAGATCGAGCGGCAGGAAATCGAAAAACAGGGTGCGCTCGGTTTCGGTGGCGAGCGAGATCATCTTGCCCTTCTGCTGTTCCGCAGTCTTCTGGTAGATCACCTGCAGATTCGTGGTCTTGCCGCCTAATCCGGCTCCGTAATACACGATCTTGCAATTGATCTCGCGGGCTGCGAAGTTGATGAAACTCAAGGCTTTCCTCAAAATGCGCGGGCCGCACACCGGTTCCGCGCACAAAAATATCCCTATGGGGCTTCGGGTCTTTATATCACATGCCCGCATAGAAGGCAGGTTACTCCGGTGACCCCCTACCGAGGCGGCTCGCCGGAGAGGCCGAAGGTGAACATTTTTGATTGCTGATTTCTGATTGTCGATTGAAAAACCCACTTGCGGTGGTGCGCCACAGAAAACTGCGGCGCTGGCCTTTCAATCAACAATCAGCAATCAAAAATGCATTCCCCTACCGCGCGGCCACAGCCGGATAATATCCATCCCTGGCGGAAATCTTCAGTCCGGGGCGGTCCACGAGCACTTCGATGCTGTGGTAGGCGGCTGCGGTCGGGGTTTTGGGCGCGGTCGGGACGTAACCCAGCGTGTACTGGTTGCGGGCTTCGTTGGTGGCCCGGGAGTAGGCGTCTTCAATGGAGCTGCGCGAGAGCTCGGCGTAGACCGCTCCGCCGGTGGCCGCCGCGTACTTGGGCAGAATGTCGTTGTAGCCGCGCTCGGGCAGATGCAGGCGTTCGATTTTGTCGTAAACCGGCAGCGCGCCGCTATCCACGGCCACGCCGATCACTTCGATTTCATTCGAGAGCAGCACCTTCTTTACGTCCCGGTAGCTGGCCTGGCTGCCAAATTCGCGCCCATCGCTGATCACGAAAATGATCTTGCGCCGCCGCCGGTCGAGTTTGCGCAGGTCGAGAGCCGCCCGCAGAATGGCGTCGTTCAACACGTGCGACTCTTTGGGCGGAGTATAAACCGGCTCGGTCGGGCTGCCCACCGGCACGCCGTTGATGATGGGCCCGTTCGGCGCCAGCGGACCGCTCATTACCGGCACGCCATTGTTGTGGCCGCGTTCCGTCTTCATCTGGTTCAACAATCCGTTCAGCTTCTGCGTCGACCCCCCAAAATCGCTAACCTCACTCACCGTGCTGCTGTAGGTGTAAAGCGCCACCTGGTCATAGGGAGCAAATGCTCCGGTCAGCGCCGAAAAAGTCTGATTCACCTTTTGCACCGCCGCATCGGGCATGCCCAGGTCCAGAACGATGGCCACGGCAAGGGCAAAGGGATCGGCGGTGAAGAAAGTCAACTTCTGCACCGTGCCGTTTTCCTTTACCACGAAATCTGAGGATTCCAGTCCGTCGACCGGGCGTCCTTGTCGATCCTTCACGGTGACCGGCACCTGCACAAAGTTGGTATGGACCACCAGGGTATAAAGCTGGTCCTGCGCGCTCTGCTTGGTCGAACTGCCCGGAGGCAGCGTCTTGACCGGCGGCATCGGCGGCGGGGTTGAGGTCTCTTCTCCAGGCTGAGAGGCAGGAGGCGCGGCTGTCGGCTTGTTGATCGGCTCGTTGGTCCACGGGTCTCGCTCCACGGTCGCCGGTTTCTTTTCTTCCGGCTTGGGAATCGGAGGCGGGTCGGGCGTGGCCGGAGCCGGTTGCACCGTGGGCGCATCCGGAATATCGGAGTTTTGTGTCGGCTGGGTTTGTTGTGTTTGAGCTTGCGCGGGCTGCTGGTCTGCGGAAGACTGTGCGGCCATTTGCGGAACGCGAAGGCTCAGACACGCGGCAACGAATGCCGGGAGAACGAAAGCTGGAAACACGGCCAGCGCTGCCGCCAGTCGTTTCACTTTACCCCGCGCAGTCCCGTTCGCAGCCGCCGTTGGTTTGATCACAAGCACAGTTCGCTCCTCGCACAAGGAAAAGCACCCCTATTTCCTTGGGATGCCCAAACCGGTCGATTTGGTGCATCTAAGTTTCAGGATTAGACTAACAAAAACCCCCTAGAGGGAACCATCCATGCCGAAATTATCCGCTTACCAAAGATTCTTGCCGAGCCTGGCCGTTGCCGCAATCCTGTTTTTCGTTGCAGCCGTATCGGCAGCCGTGCCGCCCGCCCTGGCGCAGAACTCCAATCCCTCCGATCCCGGCGACGTCCGGAGACCCTCCCAGCAATCCGACTCCCAGCAATCCGATACGGAAAAGTCCAACGAGACCTTGAAGGTCAACGTCAACGTGGTCGGGGTCTTCTTCAACGTCAAAGACAAGCACGGGGCCCTCATCCCCAATCAGACCAAGGATGATTTCGAAGTCGTCGAAGACGGCAAGCCGCAGACCATCAAGTACTTTAACGCCGACTCGAACCTGCCGCTCACCCTCGGCATCCTCATCGACTCCTCCGGCAGCCAATTGAGAGTGCTCGACATGGAAAAAGAAGTTGGCGGAGCTTTTCTGCGGCAGATTCTCACGGATAAGGACGAGGCTTACGTCATCGACTTCAACATCGATGCCGAGTTGGCGCAGGACTACACTCGTGACGTTCACCGCCTGCAAGCCGCCCTCAATAAGGTCAAAATCAATTCCGGCGTTACCAACCCAATGATCGGGGCGGGCGGCCCCGTGCCCACGGCGCACGCGGCCGGAACTGTGCTGTACGATGCTGTCTATTTATCCGCCCACGACATGCTGGCCAAGGAGGTCGGCCGCAAGGCCATGATCCTGCTCACCGACGGCGAGGACGAAGGCAGCCAGTACAAAATCAAAGACGCCATCGAAGCCGCCCAGCGCGCCGATGCCATCATCTATGTCCTGCTCTGCGCCGACCGCGGCATGTATTTTAGCTCGGGGATGTCATACTCCGGCGAAAGCGAAATGCGCAAGCTTACCGAGGCTACCGGAGGCCGGGTCATTAACGTCGGCAATAAATTTGACAAGCTGCGCGAGGCCTTCGACCAGATCTCGGCCGAACTGCGCAGCCAGTACAACCTCGGCTACACCTCCACCAACACCAAGCTCGACGGCGGCTACCGCAAGCTGGAGATCAAGAACAAGCAGAACTATAAAATCCAGGCGCGCGCCGGATACTACGCGACTGCGCGCGACGCGCCGCCGCAATAGAGAGCGCGAGGGCGCACGGGTGGGTGTGGCGGCCCGTCTCGCCCGCATCTGCGTGCGCTGCATTGTGGTCGCCATGAGCTCACCCTCGATTGCAAAATCCTGCACCTTGACAGTCCCGCTCCGTTCAGATGAGACTTGCTTGTTCTTCCCCGAGCGCGTCCCCCCACGTTCAGCTGGAGGTTTCTTTATGCGCGACCAAACTTTGCGGCATGTCTGCGCCGTGTTGTGCTCCGTCTTCTTCGTCGCGACCATGGCTACCGTCGTTCCCTCCGCGACTGCACAGCAAATCCGGCAGGGGATTTATCGCGGCATGCCGGTGACGTATGTGGTCGAGCACGGCAAGGCCATCTTCCAGGGCGACATCGTGCTCGAAAAAGTCGAGCCCATCGACCCACAACATCCGCCTTCGTTCGGAGTCGATTACTCGCAATACCTCTGGCCCAAAGTGGGCAATCAATATCAGATTCCGTACGTCATTGCCTCCGGCACTGGCGATCTCTCTAATCTCACCACCGCGATCGCGCAGTTCAACAGCACTTTTTCCAACATTCAGTTCGTTGCGCTCGGTACTCAGACCGACTACGTCAGCTTCTACTTCAATCCCGACGACTACAGCGGCGAATGCGAAGCTGTCGTCGGGCGCGTTGGAGGCGAGGAGCAAGTCGGAGGCTCCGGCTCCTGTACTCTTCCCACCATCCTGCACGAGTTGGGGCACGTCGTCGGCCTGTGGCACGAGCAGTCCCGCCCCGATCGCGACACATACGTCTCGGTCAATTACGACAACCTGATCAAAGGCTCGATCTCGAACTTCAATCAGATTTACGACAACGCGCAGGAGACGACGCTGTTCGACTACGCCTCCATCATGGAATACCCGGCGTTCTCTTTCTCCCGCAACGGTGGCCCAGCGATCGAATCCATTCCCGCGGGCATCCCGCTCTCAAACCTGACGGGCTATACCACCGCCGATATCGACGGCATCGAGCGCCTCTATGGCAACCCTCCCACCGCCATCACGGTGACTAGCAACCCTCCCGGACTGCAAGTCATTGTGGATGGAACTACGATCACCACGCCGCAGGTTTTCACCATCTGGACGCTGTATTCCACGCACACGCTCAGCGTTTCCTCGAGCGTGCAGAGCCAGCCGGGCGACATCGTGAACAGCACAACGCCAACCACGTTCTATTACACCTACGGCCGCTGGAACGATTCCACCGAAGCCACTCACGCCATCACCGTGCTTCCCGGCAACGGCGAGCCCTCCACGCCCGCCACTTCTCCGTCGGTCACCACTTACTCGGCGAACTTCATCCAGCTCGTCCCCTACGCCGCCACGGTCTATCCCACGGGCAGCGGAACGGTCACGGCGTCGCCTCTGGCGCAAAGCTATTCTGGATCGTCGCTGCTGTTCTATACCGCGCGCCAGCAGGTCACGCTCACCGGCAGTCCGAACGCAGGGCAAAACTTCTACGAATTTAACAATGCGCCGTTCTGGCTTCCCGGCGGCCTCGGCGCCAATCCAAAAACCTTCTACGTTCCTGACACGGGTCTCACCGTCAACTCCACCGCCGAGTTTTCTCCCGATCCCATCTACACCGTTAACGACACACCCAACCCGTTCAGCTCCAACCTGTACATCTACGCCGATGGCGGCTTCTGGTACGCGCCCAAGAATTTTTCTCTGTTCTACGATTCCACCTGGACTTCGGGCAGCACGCACACTCTAAGCGTGGATACTCCGGTTTACCCATACAGTTCCAACAGCCGCTATGCCTTCGACAGCTGGAGCGACGGCACAGCTACGACCACTGACACAGTCGAACTACCCGCCGCCAGCGCTGCCTACACTGCGAATCTCACGCCCCAGTTCTACGTCACCGACTACGTCAACGAATCCTGCGCCGGATCCATCAACGTGAGCCCGGGTTCGCCCACAGGAGATGGTTTCTATCCCTCTGGCGACGCCGTCACCTTCAGCGAGACGCCCAACTCCGGCTGGCTCTTCACCGGATGGCAATACGACCTCAGCGGGACCTCCGCCTCCCTGCCGCTCACCGTCACCGACGAAGTTCTGGTGACCGCCGACTACAACACTGTCGCGACGCCGCTGACGCTTACCAGCCTGAGCCCGGCCGCGGCGGTCGCGGGAAGCCCAGCTTTTACGCTGACCCTGAACGGCACGGGATTCACTTCTGGTTCGGTCGTCTCGGTGAATGGAGCATTCCCTACGGTAACTTTCATCAGCGGCACGCAGCTCAGCGTAGCCGTGACCGCCGCGCAGATCGCGAAAGCAGGAGCGTTTCAGGTTTGGGTCGACAGCTTCCCCAGCGGATATTCCTGCGCCGCCTTCGCGGCGCTGCCATTTACGGTCGCCGATAGCCCGATCATGCTGCCTGCGCCGTTGAGCGTGGCTTTCAGTCCGCAAGTCGTGGGCACCACCAGCGCCCCGAAGGCCGTGAAAGTTACGAACACCAGCAGCGCCGCTGTGAGTGTGGATTCCATTACCGTGACTGGAAATTTCGCCGTCGCCAGCAAGACTTGCGGCTCTACGCTGAAGTCCGGTGCGTCCTGCACCGTGAACGTCACCTTCACTCCTTCGATCTCTGGAGCTCTCACCGGTTCGCTCGCCATCAGCGACAGCGCTCCCGATTCTCCTCAGACGGTTGCGCTCACGGGTACCGGGAGCCTGCCTCTGACTATCAGCCCGGCCACGCTCGCCTTCGGCACGGAAACGGTAGGCAAAACCAGCGCCGCAAAGACAGCGACGTTAACCAACAATGAAACCACGGCGCTAAGCTTCTCTTTCAACGCCAGCGGGAACTACGCCATCAGTTCCACCGGCACAACCTGTGCCGCCTCGCTGGCGTCGAAAGCCAAGTGCAATATCGCGGTCACCTTCACTCCATCCGCCGACGGCAGCGTCAATGGCTCGGTTGCCATCACCGACGGAGCGGGATTCTCTCCGCAACTCATCGCGCTCTCCGGCACCGGCTCCGGCGGGACGACGGCCCCGCTTACCTTTTCTCCCACCACGCTCACCTTCGCGGCTCAGGCCGCCGGCAGCAGCAGCGCGGCGAAATCGGTAACCGTCAAGAACGCCAGCGCCGGGTCGCTGACCCTGAGCGGCATCGCGACCAGCGGCGATTACTCCGCAACGGGCAGCGGATCGAAGCCGTGCGCCGCCAATCTGAACCTGGGTGCCGGTACCGTCTGCACGCTCGCCGTTACCTTCTCGCCCGCCTTTGGAGCGAATGGCGCCATCAACGGTGCGGTCGTCATCACCGACAATGCGGCCATCAGCCAGCAAATACTCGATGCGAAAGGCACCGCCGTTCTGCCGCTGTCCTTCGCTCCGACAACCCTCACCTTCGCGGCGCAAACCGTAGGCACCGCCAGCGCCGCCCAGACCGTCACGCTCACCAACAACCTCACCACCGCGTTAAGCCCGACCCTAGCCGGCAGCGGAGACTACGCGGCTACACCCGGGGGCGCTAACCCGTGCTCGTCCACGTTAGCCGCGAAGGCGCAGTGCACTTTCACGGTAACCTTCACGCCCAGCGCCGTAGGAACCCGCGCTGCCGCAATTACAGTGACGGATAGCGCAACTCCATCCCTGCAAACCTTGAACGTAACCGGAACAGGGCAATAAGCTTTCGGGCTGAATTTGCGAGTGGGGAGCAGACACATCTCGGCGGCTTTTGTTCTTGCTCTTGTTCTTGCTTTAGGCTTGCCTGCGCCGTATGCAAAAAGAAAGCCACGTTCCTTAAAGAACGTGGCTTCCGCCAGAGATTCTGTCTTGATTCGACCCTTACTGCGGGGTCAGCAGAAACCCATGCTCCAGCCCATTATGCGTTCCCTCGCCCACGATCTGGCCGGCATTGTTGATGCCGAAGGCCTGAATCAGAACCCACCCCGACCCCGTCGGAATAAGTTTGTTCAGATCCAATATCTTTCCTCCGCGGTAGACGAAGGCGTGGTAGGTTTCCTGGAAATCCGAGTAGCCGACAACAACGCCGGAGTCGTTGATCCCAAATCCCCAGCTCACAAATAGCGGGCCGCCCAGGGCGCCGAGGTCGGTGATCTTGTTGCCGCTCTGGAGAAACGCGTGCGCCTCGGCATTGCCTTTGGTGTAGGCGATGCCGGTGGTCTGCCCTTTGTTGTTAATGGCGTAGCCTTCGCTCCATTCGCCGCCCAGAGTCCCCAGGGGAGTCATCTTGCCGTTGCTCCAGGTGAAGCCACGGAAGTTTCCGCTTGCGGTGTAAGACGTTCCAACGACGACGCCAGACTCGTTCACTCCCTGCGCGCTGTTCCAGTAGAGGTTTCCGCTGGGAGACCCCAGGGTGCCGAGGTCGGTCATGGTGCCGTCGCTGTAGAGAAACGGATGGTTGCTGCCGTTAGACGTAACGGCAGAGCCGACTACCTGCCCGGCGTCGTTGATGCCATACGCCACGGCCGAGCCGCCGCCGAGGTCGCCGATGTCGATTAATGTTCCACCACTTGATATAAACGCACGATAGGCCAGGGAGGCATTCGTGGAATATCCCGCCACCTGCCCGGATGCGTTAATGCCGTTGCCAACGCCGCTGTTGCCGCCCAGGGTGCCCAGGCTCGTCATGGCGCCTGCGCTGTAAATGAAAACATCGCTGGTGTTGTTCCGGTCGCTGCCGACGGCGCCGGTGACCTCGCCGGTGGCGTTGACCCCGCGCGCCACGCTGTAATCGTCACCGGAGAGAGTTCCCAGATCGGTGACGGTGTAGGTTTGCGCGGCGCATAAAGACGCCGCCGCTGCCAGAAGCAGAACAGAGGCTAATCGTGGAAGGCTGGTGCAGAGATTCATAACCGCTCCTTTGTTGCAGGGGAAGCTTGAACCGCATGGAAGATCGGGCGCAATCTTTCCACATCTGCGAGATGAAGTTGTCAAGAGATTGTCAAAATCGATTCTGGACCTGCACACGACCGGAGCGGACGTGTTCCGAGCGAGGCGGAGACGGACCCCGCTGCTTTTGACTGTCTTAATTATAGGTTCCGCCTCACGATTGGTTGCGGTTATTAGTTCCTGTTAAGCGGTCCTTATTGACCAGTTATCTATGAGCAAGGGCCTGATACTGAAAATATAACTTTAGACGAAAGCGGAGATTTTGGAGGATATGAAAATGTGGCAAATCAGGAGCATGGCCCCCTGGGCCCGCAAGCTCGCAAAGCGCAGTCTATTTCTGGCCGGTACAACAACCTTGCTCGTGCCTTTGGCGTTGGGCCCAGCGGCTAGTGCGCAAATCGAGGTCGGCATAGGCGTAAATCCGCCCATCTGTTCCTACGGTTACTATAACTACGCGCCCTACGGCTGTGCGCCCAGTGGCTTTTATGGGCCGGGCTATTTCTATAACGGCATCTTCCTGGGCGTGGGCCC
>PLIO01000005.1 GCA_003140075.1 Acidobacteriaceae bacterium
AATTCGTACCCCAGCCGAGGTTAGACTTGGCTTTCTAGCTCAAACGACCCATCTATCTGTTCTCCTACGACGCGGAAGGGCTGTCGCGGTCGGAGTTCAAATATCTCAAACAGTCGATTCAGGAGCTTCTCAAGAGCCAGCCCAGCTCTGTTTCTGTCACCCTCGGCCGCGAGCTGAAAAAAATCTTCCTTTAATTGCCTGAGTACTTGAGATCGTCGCTGCTGTTGGGATAATTGCTCCTTCTGCTGAGAGCCGCTGTCCTCCCGAGGGCCTGAACTCTTCTGCAGAAGGCGTGCAACGATCAGACGGCATACTTCTTCCGGCGGTCCCGTTGCGTCGCTGTAGTCGAGCAGGTCACTCATGAGTTTTCCGACCACGTCATTTTCTTCCTTCTGCCAAAAGGCTCGCAGCCGATTCGCCTTGGACCCACTTCCGTAGTCATAACGCGAGTCATAAATGTCGCGGCCCGTGCTGTCGCGGACGAACTCAGCAAAAGTTCGATTGCTGAAGTCCAGGACGTACCCGCTCTCCATTCCAAGGAGTTTTTCAAATTTACTCTTCTCCACATAAGTAAGATTGGACATGCTCAAATCCCCATCCTTTCAACTGTCCCCACGCCAGACGGCCCATTCCGCTGCCAGCGAATTGATGTGGCAGTGCCGGTCCGCAGGACTGCGACAATCGAGGTCATAGCTCTTTGGAACGGTAACTGTTCCAGGCTGCTTTTAGCACAGCCACGAGTTTCGCTTTTTCTTGTGGACCCGGTTTCCATGATCCATCACAGATGATGTGATACAACTTCAATTCGTCCCGCTCCAACTCTGCCAAAATGCTTTCTATTTCATTCGTTCGGAACGTGCTCATGACAAGTCCCTGATAATTCCGGCAGGCGGGGTTGGGGCAATGCGACAAAAAATATACGCGCTTCAACTCAAGAAAATTTCGTGCAAGCGTGAGCAAATCTTCATGGAGAGATTTGTACGGCTCACTTTCGAGGATCTGGTTCCAGTGCTGCTGGGGAACCACGAACCACGTCGGGAGTCCACGGGATTGAGGATTGCCAAGCGGATTCTCTTTGTTTCCGTTCCAGCGCATTGCCAGAACAGGCTCGTTTTCCCAGCGCCCAATCGCGAGCGAGCTGGGTGAAGGGTTATCTCCCGTATTTGCTCCACCGTCAAAGAGAACTTGAATCAGCGACCAGAGGCGTTTGGGCGCGTGAACATCGACGGGTTTGATATAGTCTTCCATACAACTAATTTACACGTCATGTTCTAGTAAAAGCAATACGTAATGATCAACTTCGTTGCAGCGGAAGGAGCGATGAATTAAACTGATCTCAATGGCAATTGTGTGAGCTTTATCAAACACCTGATAGACAATGATTTATAGCTTGATTGCTGTCGGGTGTTTGTATATACTAAGTGTCGGGTTTTTGTAGGTGTTGCCATGCGTCGACCGAAGACATTGCGCCAGAGGATTGAGACTAGGATCGCCCGGAAGCGCGCAGAGGACGTGTTCCTGCCGCGTGAGTTCCGCGATCTCGGCGGCGAGGACCAGGTTCTGCGCGCGCTGCGTCTTCTCGTCCGCGAAAAACGCCTCGTGCGCCTCGGTTACGGGGTTTATGGCCGCGCAGTTGTCTCGCGTCTTTCCGGCGCCCCAATCCTTTATAGTCAAAACGGGTTTCTAGGCGCAGCACGGCAAGCCCTTACCAAGCTTGGCGTGACATGGGAGCCTTCCGAAGCCGAACGCGACTACAACGCAGGACGTTCGACACAGATTCCGCTTAATCCGGTCGTGCAGGTAAAGGGGAGATTTTCGCGCCGACTCCGCGACGGCAATCAGGAGCTGGTGCTTGCCCGATAAACCATCTCTCCAGGATCTCCTCGAAGTTCAAAAGCATTTCGATCTGCCAAGTCCAGTCCTGGTCGAGAAGGATACGTATGTCGTCAGGGCGCTTGCAGCGATTAACAACGCCGACGTGAAGCCGTTTCGTCTGGTGTTCAGCGGCGGCACGGCTTTGAGCCGGGCTCACCGTCTTATCCGGCGCATGTCGGAAGACCTCGACTTGAAGATCGTGTCGGACGAACCACGCTCACGTCCGGAGCTGCGTAAATTGCGCGACAACGTCACCAACGCTCTGCTGCATGCCGGATTTCAGTTTGATCCGGAGAATGCCGCACAGCGCGATTCCGGCAATGCGAGCCGCTATACGATCTATCGCCTGCCCTATATGCCGCTGGTGAGCGGCCTGGGAGCGTTGCGACCCGAAATTCAAATCGAGACTGCCGTTTGGCCGTTGCGTCTACCATCCGTCGAACGGAGCGTGACTTCTTTTTGGGCGGAGGCATTTAAGCAGCCGCAAGAAGTGCCATCAATTCCATGCGTGGCACTCCTGGAGACGATTGCCGAGAAGTTTGTGGCGCTGACCAGGCGAGCTGGCGCCGAACTTGCCGAAGCTGGCGGCCCGCGCGACAAAACCGGCGTGCGCCATGTATATGACCTGCACGTAGTCAGACCGCATTACGATCCGGCCGCAGTTGTAGCGTTGACGAAGGAGATCATACGCGCCGATGTCGAGGCTTACGGCCATCAGTTTCCCGCATACCGCGAAAATCCGGTTGCTGAAACCTTGCGGGCGGTTGACGGGCTCGCGACCGATGGTCGCTTTGCCACCAACTATGCAGCGTTTCTGAGGGATATGGTCTACGGCGAAGCCCCAGATTTTAAGACGGCCCTTGCTACGGTTTCGGCTTTGGCTGATGGCTTAAGGCAGTAGCTCCCCCATTAAATATCGGGCTATGTGCATATAACGGCCAGCATCATCGACGAGTTCCCCGCCGCGTGAGCGGTTGTGCTCTGCCGCACATCTTTCCCGGCTCCCTTTTCTCCACCTTCAGATTCCTGCCGATAACAATTTCAAAGCCCGGTTAGCCGTTAACGGGATACTAGCGGGCCATGCTATCTGGCATCAAAATTTCTGCATCTGACGGCCCGCGGCAAACATCACATCCTTAAAGGTAAGAAGCTGTGATCTGCCTGCACTGTCACCACCAAGTTCCCTTGTGGGAAGCGATCTGGCCCGGCCTCAAAGGCTGGGCGCGAAAGTGCGCCTAGCGTGGCCTCCTCCTGCTCTCCATGGGTCAGATTTCCTTGCCACGAGGGCCACAGTCACAGCCGGAGCCGCCGGACTTGATTGATGTTCGGGCACCGAGCATCTACACCAACACCGCTGCGGTCACTACCACCATCATCTTTGACCGCGAGTTAAGGTGACGCTTCGTGGAGGAACTTTGATGATCGCAACGCAAAGCCCGGAGCTAGACGAGATTCTCCAGGGATTCCCCGCCGTGAAGCAGGTTGACCCTGTGGAAGACGCCGAGTTCATTAGGTTCACCATTCAACTTCGCATCGATCCTGCGGACCACCCCAACCCACCTCAGATATTCGTTCTCTTCAGGCAGAGTGAGTTCATGCAGGCGCGTACCGTGCCGACGATGCTGGGCTCGGCGCTCAGGAATAAGATCGCGCAAACGTCCTTCAAGGACGGCTCCAAAGGCAGCGAGATTCGGACAACTCTCCGCCAGGATCGCAACGGCACTTGGGTCGCGCTTACGGTTGACGGCTCGATGTGGGATTTCGACCCGCAGAAGGATCGTTGGATCAAAGGCCCGGTTAGTCTCTAACAAGAAAATGGGTCAGGCTTTCCCTGTCTCAGCTACCGCCGAAGGGTTTCATGACTGAAGCCGGGGGAGTCGGAGCGGTGCCGCTGTAAAATTCCTGTTCTTGGCCTTGAGAAGCTTTTCCACCGTGTCCTAAAGAACAACCACAGCCTTATTGAGCGGAGAAGAACCATTATGAATCGCGAAGACGTTGAAAAAATCGGGCTAGGCAAGCCTGAGTCGGTAAATATCGCGACAAACAAAGCCATGAACTTCCCTGTCACCGGCCTGCCAGAGCACCTCGATGCGAAAATCGTTGGCGCATACCAATATCAGCTATCGAGAAAGGGCGATGTTTTCTCGTACAAGCAGAATCGAACTTCAGGGACGCCAGAGGCAGCGTTGCAAGCGTTGAAAAGTCTGCTTAATTGGGACCCGGCTTGACCGGAGAACTTTCGTGGGGGCCTATATATGCACGTCTCCGCTGATGCTTCGAAGCGTCACCGGCTCATTGGAAAAGCGACTCGCTGTTTCCCAGGCAAACGTCAGGCTACGCCGCCCCCGAATTGCGACACCGAGTCTGAATGTGTGAATGCTTCTGGCACGTCCCGTCCCGACTAGAAGGTCAGTCAGCAGCAACTCCGAAAGCGGTCGAATGATTTCTTCTGAAACCGGGCTTTCCCGCAGCGGCCTCAGCGGATCATCAATTTCAGTTGCAAATCCCATAGGCTGATCGGCGAGCGGATTGCTTTCTCCGAACAGAACCGTTCGCAAACCCCGCTCAATCAAGTCGTCCGGAGTCATTCCTCTAACGCCGATCTCAAGGAAAGCGTCCTGCGGAGACTCCTCGACTTCAAGCTCCAGGCGAAACATTTTGGACCGCGCCGTAGTGGTCGTGACGTGAACCCCAGCAACCTTCACATATTTACTGCGGCCAGACCAAGTGAATTGCGCCTTGGTTCCCCGATTCCACCGATCGCCACGAGCCGCTTCGAGAGCCTGCGCTACAGTGTTGTCTTTTACGCGCGCTGTGACATTTATAACCTCGCCACGATCTTCGACCTCCATGGCACGAAACACTGCGTTTCCCAATTTGCACCAGGGTGCCAGATCTTCAGCCGCAATCGCTCTCATCCTGTCCTCGACCTGCCGTTGCAAATCAGCGACCGTGCGGAATTCCGGAACGACATGAAATGTACGAATTTCGTCTAAAAAAGACTGCTCATGTCCTTCCCGGTCCGCTGCGGCGGATGTCCAGACCGCAATGCGCAACGCGTGCTTCTCAGCATGAAGATACTCCGCGTGCGTCGCTGAAAATCTTGTTTTTAGCGGCTTCCCGTAGCGCCTGCCCATGATGCCGACATAAATGTCCGAGCCTTCAACTTCTGCGAGGTACGCTTCCTCAGGGTCCGCGTCGCGGCCGCCGAATTCCTCGAACAAGACGGCACGCAAGCCTACGGCCCGAATGCCGGCAGCAGCAGCTTGCCGCTCTTCGGCCAATTCCGTCATCACGCTCGAAATAAATGCACGTTTCTCGCGGGCCCATTCGCGCACCTCATCGGCGGAAGGTAATTCCGCCGCCGCCGCACGATCGATGAGCAGCGGATCGGACTTGTTATCGGATTGCCTTGGCATGGACATATTGTACGAGTCGAGTGGCCGGAACGGATCGCGCCAAGAGGTAAAACAGCTCGACTCGGCCTGCCGTTGACGCGGAGACCGCAGAGATTGTCTTAGCTCGATAGGTCGCCTGTGCGTATGAGAACCTTAATCTGGTTCCTCAATCTTGTAGCTGTATAGGTCTGTTTGACACCGCTGCAAAATCCCTTTAGCGTGTTCCAGAATCTCCAATACCTCCTTTGCTCCCTTAGTTAAGTCATCCGGCTTCAGCCAATCACGATCGGCTGATCGCATCCCTTCTATTTTCTGGGTTGCCGTGTTCAGTTCATCAAACGAACGACTCAAATCTGCCGCAACCTGCCGCGACAACCGTCGAGCACACTCCAATGTCTGACTGTGGTTTGGTGGCGTTAGTATGACTGAATCAGGAAGTGATTGCGATCTGATGGATGACTCTAGGTTGTTTCGCGGCCCCGGCTTGAGCCAGAACTCGATATTGGACAGAGCGCTCTTGATGCTGCTCTCCACCACCATACTTGCCATCACATTTTGGTCATAAATCTCCCGCCTTAATGCACTGAGAGTAGCCGACGCCGCACTTGCCTGCGCTTGTGCAGCAGCTGCCTGAGCAGCAGCAGCTTTCGCCTGTGACTCCGCTGCGTCAGCCTGCCGCTTCGCACTCACGACATACCCGCGAGTGATCCAGACGAGCACGACTACGGCAATCGCATTCACCGCCGTCGCAACGGCAATCACCCATGTCAGCCATGTCACTATCTGTGATGGTGCTTGATCTGCCATTCCCGGCTGGCTTCCTCCCAAACAAGGGATTGTAATTGACCTGCTCCATCTCCCAGCGACTGGTTCCTGGAATTAGGGAAAGTGGGCATAGCGACCAACTCCCCCATTTGGTATCCCGGACTTCAACTCAACCACTTGGCACCAACGTGCTATTGAACTCAAGTCAACCGAAGACTACAGTCCTCATCGCGAAACAACGCGATCCGGATAGCGCCCGAGTCCACATCAATAAACGGCTAATTGATAGGATCATGAAACAGGCCGGACTCCGGAGCGAAGCAATGCCGTTTGGCGGAATGATATGAAAAAGCTACTTCGGCTCACTTTAGCTTTGCTGTTGCTCGCCACTCCGACATTCGGGCAACGGGTAAAGCATTCTACGTCATCCGGCCACACCCACAGCTACACAACCCGTCCCCGATATAGCGGATCGCATCACACTGCGTCGCACGGTGGAAGATACGTTGGTGAAAGGAATGCCCACCACAAGGGCGGGCACTACGTAAACCCGAGGAGCAATAATCGATATGGAGTCCACAAGCCACACTAATGTTTACATTCTTACTAATACCATTCTAGATACTTGACCAATAGCACTATTGGACGCGTAACATTCTGGCAATTCGGGGTGAGGCAATGGATGAACAAAAGCTGAGAGCGTTTTTCCGACGTATATCGAGCAAACTAGCCCTCCTTCTGGGAGGCACCGTTGCTTTTAGCAATTCTTCTCCCTTAATCGCTTCCCCAACTCTTCCGCCCCTTTCGGAAAACACCTCTCGGGTCATCGAGCCCGGTACGCATCATCGGTTGCCGTCGAAGCTCGTCCTCAGAAAGACAAATAAGGGTCTGAAAATGATAGCGCAGCACTCGTCCCATTCCTCGCATGCTTCTCACGCGTCCCACGCCTCGCACGCGTCTCACGCCTCACACTCTTCCCATTCTTCGCACTCGTCTCATTCGTCTCATTCGTCGCACGCTTCTAGGGCTATATGAGTGTCCAGTTCGGACCCGTCGAATTTGACGATCAACACACCGCCGCGACCATTTCAATCGATAAAAAGATCTATTCAAAATCCGCGGTTCTAAGAGCCTGCTACTGGTTTGGCAAAGACCTTTATTGCCACGTGAAGGAGAGGGACGACCTTCTAGAAGTCACAGTCGGACTGCGTGTATCTTCCCCAACTCTTGACCAGCCGAAGATTAGGAAAATCGATGAATGGCTGCCTGAAATATATGATGCTCTGTTGGACTCGCAACTCCGCATAGAGATTCAAGCGGAAACCGCTGGCGTAAGAGAACTAATTGTTGCAAAGGCATTTGCTGAATCCGGAGTATTGGAAGATCCCCCGCCAGGTACTTTTGACGACCCCGTTGCGCGGAGCGACGCTGAATCATCGGATCTAATCCGGATAAGTACCAGATCCTCTGAATAGATGGAGCAACGCCAGTGGCGCGGTCCTTCTTACCCATAACAGATTTCGCGCCGTCCAAAGCCGGCTATCGACTTCTGCCGTTCCGCTTTCACCGCCTCGATAAAGAAACCGAAATCCTCGTCAATGAATGTGGTGAATTCCTTCTCGCGCCTCTCGGCACGGTCGAGAGAGTCGTAAGACGAAAACTGACTCCAGTCGAGGATATATATCCCAGCCTCAAGGCAAAGCACTTCATCTACGACGACTACTCCTCATCTCTTCTCGATGTTCTAGCGTCAAAGTACCGGACCAAGTTTGACTTTATACATGGATCGACCAAGTTGCACATTTTCGTCGTGACTCTGCGTTGTGATCACTCCTGCCACTACTGCCAAGTGTCACGACAGACGGTCAACAAGGGCGAATTCGATATGCCCCAGGATGTGGCGGCCGCAGCAGTCAATATGATGTTGCAATCGCCATCCCCACACCTCACCCTCGAACTACAGGGAGGAGAGCCGCTATTGGCTTTTGACACGATCAAGTACATCGTTTCAATCGCAAAACCAGGCGCGGCCCGGCTAGGCAAAGAACTCGACATTGTCATCACCTCAAATTTAGCCTTCTTGACGGGCGATATTCTTGACTATTGCAAGAACGAGCGGATCAAGCTTTCCACCTCCCTTGATGGGCCGGAGTTCATCCACAATGCAAATCGTCCGCGGCCTGGAGGAGATAGCTACCGAGTTGCCATCGACGGGATAAAGCG
>PLIO01000204.1 GCA_003140075.1 Acidobacteriaceae bacterium
CTGAGTGCCTCTGCCTTTCCCTCGTGACGGCCGAGGTGCTCGTAGAAGTTGGCCATCAGTTGGGCGGTCGCGTGATCTTCAAGTTCCCAAAGCGTTGACACGACGCTCTGAGCGCCCGCCGCAACGAATGCATTCACGATGTTCTCCACGCCCTCCTCGCCCACTGGCCCTACGCCGGTGTCACAGGCCGAGAGCGTTACNNTCTGAGATCTCGGGATCGACATACCCGTGAAGAGCCAAGTGAATAACGTTGTATTGGCTCAGCGGAAGCTGCTTGAAGTTTGTCTCCGTCGCTCTCGCACCCAAAAGAATGGTGCTGGGCTTCGGGAGGTCGGTTGCAATGTTCTCAACCTCGTGCTGGCTCTCGGGCAGTGCGACAAATTCGCGCCGTTCGGGTCCAGAAATGGCCCGGCTAATGCGCGCGAGGAACGTGGTCTGGGGAGCTTTCGATGTCCATGCCGCCACTCCGACATACGGAAGGTCCTCTCGAATCACCTGATCGGATCGATGCCTCAGCATGTTCAGCACGGTTCCCGATGGTACGACTGTGACCAGGTGGGAGGTCAGAACGTACTGCCCGGCATTTACCAAAGCAGAGAATGGCAGAAGGTGGAGCGTGCCATCCGGCACCACGATCAAATCCTGCTTCACCTTGAATTCCGGTATTCCGCCGAGCAGTCCGTCGTAGAGCCGTTGCCCGAGAGCAGGGTCCGTCTTCTGTTGCTTCAGAGTGGAGCGATACTGCGTCGCTTCCTGCTCCAGCAGGTCTCTGGGTGGGAGGCTGTACCGGTGGACCGTGTTGCGAGTCACGGCGAGCGCGTAGGAGTCTGGATCATCCAGCACATACTCGACAAGCAGCTCAGATGCCCGCAGGTCGCGCTGAAGTTCGCGCAGTGCGACGGGCACTGGCGCCGGATCGTTTGACGATGGCCCCGTGCCTAGCTGTTGTTCAGTGCTGTAGATCGCTTCAAGAATGTGTGCTCTGGAAGCCGAATCGTCTGTGTTCAGCAATTTGATATTGAGCTTGGTGAGGTTTTGTTCGGAGGCGTCGGGTTCATGCGGCAAAATGACCTCGTGATGTGAAAGACCTTGAGCTTCCACCCGGCCGCGCGCCCGTTCAATTACCCGGAAGGCGTCCTCAGTGCGGCCCTGGTCGCTTAAGGAAACAAAGTATCCCGCGTAGACGATGCTGAGATCATTCAGCAATTGGCGCTCAGCGGTCGGCGTGGGAACCTTGCTGAGGAGCGCATCCAAGAGATCCGCGCTCTTCTCATACAGTTCGTTCGATGCCATTGTGTTGCCAAGGCGGGCCATGATTTCGGCTTTGATTCCGAGATTCCGTGGCACGAAGTATAGTTCGTCGGGGATGTTCTCATTTGCCGCGATCGCTTCATTGATGGCGGCCAGCGCCGGCTGCAATTCCTTTTGGTGGATATAAGCCTTTGCGAGCAAGCCATCGACCTGGGTCAGGCCGCGCCAATACGAAAGCTGCCTCGCATATTGGGCGGAAAGGGCGTAGTCGGATACCGCTTGATCCCATTGTCCCATCCGCTCGTATACGCGGGCCCTCTGCTGGTAGAGCTCGTAAAGATGTCCAGCAAGATGGTAGACGGAGACTCGACGCAGCTCCTCTGCGGCTAGCGCCAGTGCTTCTTTGTTTTCTCCGAGGCCGCTCAGTGCATCAATCTTTGCGTTGACAGCGATCGTCGGGTACGCGGCCCCGCGAGTCTTCCCGGCAACCTTGATCGCTTCGTCCAGCGGTCCGAGAGCCTCTTGGTACTTATGCATTTCCACCAGGCCCGCGCCGTACAGGCTCGCGTATCGAATGTGTGCACCTGGATCGGCGACTTTGGCGACCGTCCACGCTCTAACTACATTCTTTTTCGCGGTTGCGATGTCGCCAAGCAGGAACGCTGCGACACCCTGATCTCCCATCGCGCGCGCAGACAACAGGTAGTGATGCTGTCGGTCCGCGAGTGCCTTTACTTCCGTCCAGGTCTGGCGCGCCATTCCAGAGTCGTAGTTCACTTCGAACATCCCAAGAATGGTCAGGATGCGAAGACGTGTTTCAGGATCCTTCGCTTCCGGGAGATCCAGATCCTGTCGAAGCAGAGCAATTTGGCTTGGGATCGAAGTGGAGGATTCGCTGTGCGCCGGCATCTGGCTGACACGCGCGTAGAGGGCCTTTGAGAGCTGATGCCTCCGAGTGAATTCCTGCTCGGCTTGCCGGTAAAGAGGTTCTGCCTCAATCCAGCTGTTGAGCCACGACATCTCATCGGCTTGCTTCAGCAGCGCCTCTGGAGCGTAGAAACTCGAATGCCGGAAAACTTGATACCCGACAACGCTCAGAAGGACGGCAAGCAGCAAACCGGTAGCAATGCGAAAGGTGGGGGAGGCGATTCGCATAGCGCCCGATCACTTTGGCCTCTATAGTGCCATATCCCCGCTTGCGAATCAACATGCCTCGCCATAAACCATTGAAATAAGTGAACCTACGCCCTCTCGACACATCTCAACGATCTGCCCTGAGTTCAACTCCGAAGAAATCCACATTGCAGTTTCGCCTTTTGTTCTCCTATACTGGCACTCGTGTTCAACCTTCCGCAAACTCGAAATTGCGACTTCACGATCCGCTGCAAGAAATGCGGTGAGAACATCCCAGCCCCGGTAGGCACCATGCCGGATTC
>PLIO01000136.1 GCA_003140075.1 Acidobacteriaceae bacterium
AACTTTCGGGAGCGATTCCGGAGCTGCGGCGGCTGCTCGATCATTTGAATGTTCCGACGTTTGCGACGGTGCACGGATTGGGATCGGTTCCACCGCAAGCGCCGTATTACCTGGGCATGGTGGGGATGCACGGGACGCGCGCGGCCAACCACGCTCTGCATGAGACTGACTTACTGATGGTGTTTGGAGCGCGGCTGGATGATCGCGTGACCGGCGATCCGACGCGGTTTGCGCCGCATGCCAAGATCGTCCACTTTGAAATTGATCCGGCGCAGCTGGACCGGGTGCGGGCGTGCGAGTTGCCCGTGATTGGCGATCTGGCGGAAACGATTCCGGCATTTGATGCGGAACTGCAGCGCCATTTTTCGCTTTTGCCCGACTGGAGCGGGTGGCGCGCGGTGGCTTGCGGGCCGGAGCGGGCGGAGCTTGATCCGCGGGGGCTGGCGCAGCCGACGATGCGCTTTCTCGACGAGCTTTTCAGCCGGCTGCCACAGGATAACGTGGTGATTGCCGACGTGGGCCAGCACCAGATGTGGGCGGCGCAGCGGTACCGGTCTTCATCGCCGCGAGGCTTTATCACTTCGGGCGGACTGGGAGCGATGGGCTTTGCGCTGCCGGCTGCGGTCGGCGTGCAACTGGCGAAGCCGGACACTTGCGTGCTGTGCGTTTCGGGCGACGGCGGCTTTCAGATGAATATTCAGGAACTGGCCACGGTGCACCGGCTCGGATTGCCGATAAAAATGGTGATCGTGGATAACAAATATCTGGGCATGGTGCGGCAGTGGCAGCAGCTGTTTTACGAGCGCAACTATGCCGAGACCGATTTGAGCGACAATCCGGATTTCGTGGAGATTGCGAAGGCTTACAAGATTCATGGATGGCGGCTGAACGAGGCGGCCATGGCGGAGTTTCCGGTATCGGCGGAGACGGGTAATCTGATCGAAAACTTCCTGCGCTCACCGAGGCCGGAGTTGCTGGTGTTTGATTGCGCTCCTGAAGCAAACGTTTATCCCATGGTTCCGGCGGGAGCGGCGCTTTCGGAGATGGTGTTTGGGGACGAGTAAAGAATTCAGTCATTGAGCGATCGGGTCATTGAGTGATTGAAAGTCCAAGACGTTCGGGTTTCCAATCGCCAAATTGCGCAATCGCTAAATATAACGAATCGCTAATTGTAACGAGGAAGCCAACATGCAGGTCTTTCATATCCGGTATCGCAACGCGCAGGGCGCACTGATGCGCATTCTCAACGCGGTTTCGCGCCGAGGGATCGATCTTACGTCCGTGCATGCGGAGGCCGCGGGGCAGGATTATGCGGTTACGCTGCAGCTGGAGGTCACGCCCAAGCAGATTGGACAGCTGTGCCGCGAGTGGTATGCGATCGTGGATGTGATCGAAGTACGTTCGAGTGCGGGCCTGCGTGAGCATGAGGGCGGCGGCATGTGGACGCCGCATCCGCCGGCTTCGGCGAGCGGGGCGGAGGATTCAGCGCGAGCGGCCTTGGCTTAGTTTGCGGTTTCGAGTTTGAGAGTGTCAGAGCATGAGCGCTCCCTGGGTAAGCGTCATGCGATTGGGGAATCTGCAGTTGGAATGCGGCCTCCTGGCATGCCTTCAGCTACAGGTCCCCCGTTTTTGTTTCGGCTGCTACATTTTTCGATTCGGCGATTGGGTGATTTTGCGATTGAAAAATCCAAACAGTGTTGGAGTTTCCAATCGCTCAATGACGCGATCACTCAAAGGCTCACTTGTTGTAATCTTTCCTGAACGACTGATCTCAAGAACTCATGGATCTTAAGCATCGCAGCCGCGGAATCACTGACGGACGCGACCGGGCCCCGGCGCGCTCCATGTTCAAGGCCATTGGATTTACTGATGCCGACTTGCGTAAGCCGCTGATCGGCGTGGCCAATACCTGGATCGAGACCATGCCGTGCAACTTTCACCTCCGGCGACTTTCGGCCAAAGTGAAAGAAGGCATTCGTGCGGCCGGAGGCACGCCCATGGAATTCAATACCATCGCGATTTCCGATGGCGAAACCATGGGCACGGAAGGCATGCGGGCGTCGCTGGTGAGCCGGGAGTTGATCGCCGACTCGATTGAACTGGTCTGCCGCGGACAATTGTTCGACGCCGTGGTGTGCGTGGTGGGCTGCGACAAGACGATTCCCGGCGCAGCTATGGCGCTGGCGCGGATGGATCTGCCCGGCCTGGTGCTCTATGGCGGAACAATCGCGCCAGGCAGCTATCGCGGCAAGGACGTCACGATTCAGGATGTGTTCGAGGCCGTGGGAGCGAACGCCGCGGGAAAAATCACCGATCAGGAATTGCACGACCTGGAGAACGTGGCGTGTCCGGGCGCGGGCGCGTGCGGCGGGCAGTATACCGCGAACACGATGTCGACCGTAATGGAGATGATCGGGCTTTCTCCCATGGGCTTTAACAGCGTGCCGGCGATGGATGCGGCGAAAGACCAGGTGGCCTTCGATTGCGGCAAAGTCGTGCTGAATCTTCTGCAGCGAGCGATCAGTCCGCGAACAATTCTCACTCGCGATGCGTTTGAAAATGCGATTGCATCCGTGGCCGCAACCGGAGGGTCGACCAATGCGGTTCTGCATTTGCTGGCGATTGCGCGCGAAGCTGGAGTCGATCTGGAGATTGACGATTTCCAAACGGTGAGTGAGCGCACGCCTTTGCTCGCGGATCTGAAACCTTCCGGGCGTTTTGTGGCTGCGGATATGCATCGTGCCGGCGGAGTGCGCTTGTTGGCGCGGCGTCTACTGCGGGGAGATCATCTTCATCCTGCGGCGAAAACTGTGACCGGTCTAACGCTTGAGGCGGAGAGCGAGAGCGCTGTGGAAACTCCGGGCCAGGAGGTGATTGCTCCGCTGGAACGGCCGCTAAAGAAGACGGGAGGGCTGGTGGTGCTGAAGGGAAATCTTGCGCCGGAAGGTTGCGTGGCCAAGATCAGCGGGCATGAACGGCTGGAGCAGCGCGGTCCGGCGCGGGTATTTGAATCGGAAGAGGACGCCATGACCGCAGTCACGAGCAAAAAGATTAAGGCCGGGGATGTCGTGGTCATCCGCAATGAAGGACCCAAGGGCGGACCGGGCATGCGAGAAATGTTGAGCGTAACCGGCGCTATTGTTGGCGAGGGATTGGGATCGTCGGTTGCGCTGTTGACCGATGGACGATTCAGCGGGGCCACGCACGGACTGATGGCCGGCCATGTGTCGCCGGAAGCCGCGCTGGGCGGGCCGATCGCGGCGGTGCGCGATGGAGACATGATCCGCTTCGACGTGAGCCAGCGAGTTCTGGAAGTTGAGATCAGCGACGAAGTTCTGCGCCAGCGTATGAAAGAGTGGAAGCCGCCACAGCCGCGCTATCCCACCGGAGTGTTTGCCAAGTATGCGGCGCTGGTATCATCGGCGTCGCAGGGAGCGATCACAAGACCGCCGAAGTAAGCCCTTCCTCCGTTCTGCGCGACTCGATCTTCGCTCTGAATCAGCCTCCTGACCAGCGGTGAGGTTTCGTGAGGAAATCGAACCGCATCGCGTGGGTCAGAAAGTCAAAATCCCCACCCTAGTTCGCAAAGAACGCGAACTAGAGTGGGGCACCCGTTTTTCTTCTTACGACTTCCAACTACTCTACTGCGCGCACCCTGGGCTGAATGCCGTGAGCAGGTTGGCCACGGCGGAGATGGCGCAGTCATAGGCTGCGCCGGTCGAGTCGAAGGAGTTGTACTGCTGCGAGCTCGACTGGCCCTTGTTTCCCAGCAAATTGAACGAGGAATCGAACTCGAGCGTGTCGACATGCTGGGCGTCGTTGTCGAGCGTGCTCGAGTACGTGACTACGCCAGACTGCGTTGTGTCGGTGGTGAGCTGGTAAGTTTGCTTGGCGGTGGTGGTCTGGTTGATGTCGCCATCGGAAAGCACGAGTTCCGTGATGTCGACGATCAGCGGGAAAGTATAGTTCTGGGTGGTCACTGCCGTCGGTACGCCCGACTGGGTCACGGTGGTGGTAGAGGCAACGGTGTTGCCTTGGGTAATTTCCTGCATGTACTCGGACGCGGTGATATCGAAATATTGGTAGCTGTAGAAGTCGACGGTTTGCGCGACTTTGGTGGTCACTTTGCCCTTTGAGGTGTTGGCGTAACCGGTGATCGTGAAGCTGCGGTCGGAGGTGACGTCGACGGTCCCCTTGATGTAAGTGGGTTGCACGTTAAGGTTTTCCGTGACCACGGGAGATGGGCCGGCAAGAGTGTTTGTGGTGATAGCGCCGGTGACCTGAGTCGAACCCGGATCGAGATAGAGCAGGAGAGACGCCGTGGCGGAGAAATAGCTATCGGCGTTGTAGACGCTGAGCGAAACCGTGTGCGGCTGGCCGTTGCTGAGCAGTCCAGCGAACGGAGTGAGGTTCACGCGATAGGGCGTAAAGTTCAGAGTCTGCACGCCGGGAATCGGGAACCATAAATAAGGATCGATGCCGCCGGTGAATATCCACGGGAACACCGGCGCTACGCCGGCCGCCTGGCCGTCGATGGTGACCTCGGTCTCGCGGAAGGCCGTGTTGCCGCAGCTCTCCAGTTCAGACGAGACGTCATTGGGCACGCAGGTATACCAGAACTCGTCGTTCGACTGGCTTTGTGCGTAAACATCCAGATATGCATTTTCCACGTTGGTGGGCAGGGTGAAGGTGCCGGCGAGTGTGCTGGAGCCTGAGTTCAGAGTCACCGTGCCGCCAGAAGGACCGGCCGAGAGCGCAAGCACCACGTTGGCCGATACTGGCGCGGTTTGGCCCTCAGCCAACGGATAGAACTCCAGCGAAGCGGAAGCGTAGATGGTCGACGTGAGGCCGCAGCACAGGGTATTGCCGATTTGCGCTTGGCCGGATTGCGCCGTGTAGAAGATCGAACTGTAATCGGTGAGATCGTTTTCCACGTGCCACGACGGAGCCTCACTGGGTGAGGGCTCGGCGGTTGTGCCGAAATAAATGTTCGTGGGACCCAGCCAGAAATTGGCGGTGCGGTCGTACTGAATGCCGGCGTTCACGTTGATATCGGCTTCAAGCACTACCTTGGCCCAGGGGCCGGGACAGGCGGAGGGTGGAGCGTAGGTGAAGTTCTCCACATTGAAATCGAAGAACGACGCATCGCTGAATAATTGCACTACGCAGGGCGTGGTGGTTGGACGGATCACATTGGGATCGGCGGACACTGTGTTCGCGGAACCGATCACATAAGGGCCGGAAGCGGAAGCGAAAGGAACCGAGACGGCGGCAAGCAATAGTAGCGGAAGAATGTTCCGCGCCAAGCGGGCAATTTGGGGCATGCGAAGTCCTCCTGGGGATAAGTGGCAAAAGCCGCGCCCATCTTGGGGTTTCGGGAGCAGAAATCGATGGAAGCGGCGTAGCGCGAAAGTATTACGCGTTCGCCGGAAGCTGTCAACAGAAGACGAAAGTCTCTATCGCGCCGTTACCGCATTGGTCGGGAGCTGGCGGGGGGCACGTTGGTGGTGGTCCGCGCGGTGGCGGATCACGGTATACTACAGAGGCCTCGCTTCCCCCAGCAGGGACAAACTCAGAACTATTCAGGGCATTTCATAAGTATGGCTGCTCATAGCGAGCCGCTCGCGCCGAAGAAGCGTCTGGATTCGTGGAAAGAAATTGCCGCTTTCTTCGGCCGCGACGAGCGCACGGTTAAACGTTGGGAAAAAGAGCGCGGGTTGCCCGTGTACCGGGTGCCGGGAAGCGCTCGCGGCGGCGTGTTTGCTTACGCGGAGGAACTGGCGGAGTGGCTCAAGGCGCCGAACCACGTTCTGGATTTTGCCCCAGTCGCGGTGGAAAACCCGCCGGCAGATGAGGATCTGAAACAGGCTGCTGCCGCAGATTTGCCGGAAACCAAAGTTCCGGCTGACGTTGCTTCGCCTCCTCCGGTTGTTGCGCGTGTCCCTGTGCCGTCCCGCCTAGCCGCAGCCAGACCTTTTCTTTGGCTCGTGCCCTTGGCGCTGATTGTGGGCTCTTTCCTGGTGTTTTCCTTCAGCCATCGCGAGCCGCGGTTCAAGAATGCGCTGGCCGCGCCGCACGTGCCGGGGGCTGAGGCTCAGGATCTTTATCTCAAAGGGCGTTACTATTTCGAAAAACGCACGCCCGCCGATCTGAACCAGGCCGTGGATTTTTTCACCCAGGCGATTGTGCATGATCCGGGCTATGCCGCGCCTTATGTAGGACTGGCCGATACCTACAACCTGCTGCGGGAGTACAGCGCGATGCCTCCGCAGGAAGCGTTTCCGCGGGCGCTGGCCGCCGCCAAAAAAGCGGTGGAACTCGATCCTGATTCCGCCGAGGCCCATAATTCGCTGGCCTTTGCCAGCTTCTGGGGATTCTTCGATGCAACCACGGCCGACCGCGAATTCAAGCGCGCAATCGAACTGGACCCGAACTTGCCTCGTGCTCACCACTGGTACGCGACTTTCCTGGTCGCGATTCAGAGCAACCAGGTAGCGCTGGTGGAAATCGAGCGTGCCCGGCGGCTCGATCCTTCATCCACGCCCATCCTCGCCGATAAGGGATTCATTCTCGCTAGCTCTGGGAAGATCGAAGAGGCCAGAACGCTTTTGATGCAACTGGCAGCCTCGCAACCGGAGTTTGTGCCGCCGCATCGGTATCTGGCTGAAGCGATTTATTTTCCCGAAGGAAATTATGCCGGGTACCTCGAGGAGATGGGGACGGTGGCGCGTCTGCGGCATGACGCGAAGGCGGAGGGTGAGGTTGAGGCGGAACAAAAAGCCTACAAAAGCGGTGGCCAGCATGGACTGTACGAGGAGCGGTTAACGAGCGCGCGAGAATCGTTTGACCACGACAGCGGATCAGCTTTTGAAGTGGCCAGTGCCTACGCATCCCTGGGCCAGAAGAACGATGCCTTGAAGTACCTCAATATCGCTTACCAGCGGCACGACCTGCAACTCACCACGCTCATCGCCAACAGCGAGCTTCAGTCGATGCACCAGGACCGGGAGTTTCGCGAACTCGTGGCCAAGATCGGCCTGCCGCTGGTGAATTGAAAGGCGGAGAGCGGTTAATGGCCGCTTATCTGCTCCCGCAACTTTGGCGGAGAAGGTTCGACTGTGTAAACTAGCTTCGCGATGAGATTTCTCCCCCGCTCGATTGCTGCGCGCCATTCTCTTCTACGGACTCTCCTGGCAGTTTTCATCGCAGCCACTATCCCCGCCGGTTTCGCTTCCGCTTACAACGGCCATCCCAAGCTAGTGGTGGTGATTGTCATCGACCAGTTTCGCGGCGACTATCTGGAGCGCTACCGCGACCAGTTCGGCGAAGGAGGCTTTCGCCTTCTTCTGGACCACGGCGCCAACTTTACCGATTGCAACTACGACTACGCGAACACCCGCACCGCACCCGGCCACGCCACGCTGTTTACCGGCGCGTACAGTAATGGTCACGGCATTGTGGCGAACGAATGGTGGGACGCGAAGAAAAAGAAAATGGTTACCTCGGTTGAGGACGACGATACCAAGGTTATAGGCGTGGCTGAAGACGCCGCCGGAAGTAAGGCCGGCGCGTCGCCGCACAACTTACTGGCGGATACCCTGGGCGACGAACTCAAACTGGCCACGCAAGGGCAGGCGCGCGTGTTCAGCTTGTCCTTGAAGGACCGGGCTGCCGTGCTGCCCGGTGGCTTTGCGGCCGATGCCGCTTATTGGATCGAACCGAAGAGCGGCGCGTGGATTACTTCCACTTACTATCGCCGGGACTTGCCCAAGTGGGCGCAGGATTTCAACGGCGGCAATCGGGCGGCGAAATATTGGGATCGTGACTGGAAGAATGCCAACGGAGATTTGTTACGCTCGACGGCGCATCGCAAAGGGAAAGATGGTTCCGACGCAGGTTTCTATGAAGTCATCGGTTCCACTCCCTTCGCCAACGAGTACGAACTGGAATTCGCCAAGGAGTTAGTCGTTTACGAAAATCTCGGCGGAGGGAAGGCAACTGACTTGCTTGCCATCAGCCTTTCGCCGAACGATATTCTCGGACATCAAGTAGGGCCGGATTCTCCGGAGATGGCGGCCATGGCGCTCGCGCTCGATCGTGAACTTGCCGACTTCTTCGGCTTCCTCGGCCATCAGATCGGGCTGGCGAATGTGTGGATCGCGCTTTCGGCCGACCATGGTGTTTCCGCTCTGCCGGATGCGGCGAAGAAGTTGCGCATCCCCGCGGCGAACCTGGGAGTGGGCAAGCTCGAAGCGCAGATCAACGCTACGCTCGCCGCGAAGTTTTCCCCCGGTCATGCCGGCTCCTACGTAAAGTTCGATTACCCGGTCGCATGGCTCGACGAGGACGCATTCGCAGCGGTCCACGTAAGAGAGCACGACGCTGAAGCTGCCGTGGGCGAAGCGATGAAGCAGGCTGGGCTGGTGCGCGAGTACTTTACCAAGTCGCAACTTGCAGAAGGACTGGTGCCGAGCACTACTCTCGGAACGAAGTTCCTGCATAGTTATTCGCCAGAAGGCGGCTGGTATGTGATGGGAGTGCCCGATATCTACGCGGTAGGTTCGGCCACGGGTACGGACCACGCATCGCCTTATACTTACGACACGCACGTGCCGCTGGCTTTCTACGGGTTGCCGTTCCGGACAGGAACCTATCGCACGCATGCCGAACCGGTCGATCTGGCGGTCACGCTGGCATCGCTGCTGGGGATTAACGCTCCCACGCATGCCGTAGGACGGGTATTGACGGAGGCGATTGCTCCGCCGCATCAGGCGGAGAATGCGGTGCGGTCTCCGAATGAAGGGGCGCAGCGGTGACACCTTCCTCCGAAAATGCCAGCAAGTCTGCGATCGATCTCGGTGTGAGCTTGGCTGGCATCGAACTGAAGAATCCCATCATTGCGGCGAGTGGAACTTTCGGTTACGGCGTGGAGTTCGAGGACGTGGTGCACCTCGACAAGCTGGGTGGATTCGTAGTCAAAGGGCTCTCGCGCGAGCCGATGATTGGCAACCCGCCGCCGCGGTTGTGGGAAACCGCGGCCGGGATGCTTAACGCCATTGGACTGCAGAACATTGGCGCGGCGGCGTTTCTGGAGGAGAAACTGACTCGGCTCCGGCAGATCAAGAACATCGTTGTGTTCGCCAACGTCTTCGGTTACACCCGCGAGGACTACGAAAGAACCATTGAGATTCTCAACGACGGTGAAGGCATCGCCGCCTACGAACTGAACGTTTCCTGCCCCAACACGGCACATGGCGGATTGCAATTCGGCAGCGATCCGCGACTGCTCGACGAGGTGGTGACTACCGCGAAGCGCGCGGCGCGGCGGCCTTTGATCGTGAAGCTTTCGCCCAATGTGACCAGCATCGCGCAGATGGCGCACATTGCGCAGGAGGCGGGCGCGGACGCGATTTCGCTGATCAATACTTTTGTGGCGATGGCCATCGACGCCGACACGCGCAAGCCGCGCATCGCCAACGTAACCGCCGGACTCTCGGGGCCGGCCATCAAGCCGATTGCGCTGCGCATGGTCTACGATGCGGCGCACGCGGTGAACATTCCGGTGATCGGCATGGGAGGCATTTCAACCGCGGCCGATGTGGCGGAATTCATGCTCGCGGGCGCGACTGCGGTGCAGATTGGCACGGCTAGTTATTGGGATCCCTGCGCTACCGAAAAGATTGTGGGCGAACTGGAGAGCTGGTGCGAGGACCACAACGTCACGCGGCTGGCGGATCTAATTGGTGGGTTGATTGTCGAGTAGCCAAACAACAAGCTTATCGCCCGTGCGTGTACCAGATCGAACCCGGCGAGTTGTAATTGCGGCCTTCTCCCCACACCACATGCGTGGCGGAGAGGTTATCGATGCCGATGGAAAACAAGTTGCC
>PLIO01000097.1 GCA_003140075.1 Acidobacteriaceae bacterium
ATGCCGATGGAAAACAAGTTGCCGAATGGGAAGAGGAAACCGTTGGGCAGAATGTAATCGTATCCCCGCACCGGGCCGGAGAGTTGCGACTCCGGCGACCAAGTCGCCCCGCCATTAGTGGAAGTTCGGTAGAAGGTATTCCAAAGAGGATGGTTTTGCGCGTCCACTTCTCTAGCGTCCATCCAGGCGATGCGGACGTCCCCTGCGGCGCCGGCGGTGATGGCCGCGAAGCAGTGCTCCGCGCCTAACGGAGCGTTCGAGACGTCAACCTTGGCTGACCAGTTTTCCCCTTCGTCCGTGGAAGAGGCGAAGTAAATGCGCTCCGGTCCGCCTGTGGCCGAGCCGGAGTTCCACAAAGCATAGATCGTTCCAGAATCGTCGGAAGCCAGCGCCATCTGGGAAGCGAGAAAGCCAGCCGAACAGAACTGGGCCAGGCAACCCGGCGCCGCGCTGGAAACGTCCATCGGCGTCGTACTCCAGGTCCGGCCGCTGTCAGAAGACCGGCTTACAAACACCTCCACCGGCCGCGTGAGAATATCTGTTCGCGGATAGGCCGTCCAGGAAAAATAAACGTTGCCGGCGGAATCCACAGTGGCCCCTGCAGCCAGTGACCAGCCCGGCCCGGCGCCGGGATTCAGTACAGTGGAGGAAAAATTCTGGGCGTAATCATGCGACGCCGCTACCGCGAGCGTCTCATCGTGGTTAAAGCTCACGTAGATGTTAGGGCCGCGAACGGCCAGCACCGGCTTGTCGATAACAACTTCGGGAGAATGTTCAGCGATGGCCAAATACCAGGAGCGCCCAAAATCCTGCGACCGCGCCACCATTACGTCGTGCTTGCCCTGCAACCACGATGCATACAGCGTCTGCCGATCAACCGGGTCGACCTTGATCTGGGCATCAAATTGTCCGGACGATGAGGTCACAAGGGGCCGCGGCGGCTCCCAGGAAGTGCCGTCGTCGTCACTGACCAGCAGAGCCATCGTGGGAGCGGTGCAGGCCGGGCAGTTGCTGACCGCGCCATACTGAGGAAATAGAATATAGACGTGTCCGTGGCCGTCGGCTGCCAGCGCGGGCTCCCACTGGTCGCCGGTGGTATAGCCGACACGGCGCTGCGGTGTGAAGTTTGCAGCGCCCAGTGCCGCATGGATGCTTGCTAGAGCGAAAAGCAGGCAGATGGCAAACTTCTGCACACCTCCGGCGGGGCTGGAACCTAGAACCACAGAACGACTCCTGGGAACAACGACTACGACAGCAGTGTTCGAACTTTAACCTGAATCGCTGGGCAGCGTCAATTGGCCGGCCGGATTCGGAAAAAACCCACGTGGCGACAGCCGCCCCTTCGACAGGCTCAGGGCAGGCTCTCGGCTGTCGGTCGAGCGCAGCTCGACGGTTTCGTGGTGCGGGCGTGACTTTCTGGCGAATTCGTCATCTAATGAGGGTCGGATGAAACATGCGGGCGAGGATAGCCGCCAGGCTTGCCCTGAGCGAGGTCGAAGGGACGGCGGCGCTACGATAAGCGCAGGAGCGATCTAAAAAATGGAGAAAGCTACATTTGCAGCGGGATGTTTCTGGGGAGTGGAAGCGACTTTTCGGGCGATGCCGGGGGTGCTGGGCACGCGCGTGGGCTATACCGGCGGACAGACGGACAATCCCACCTACAAGGAAGTTTGCACGGACCGCACCGGCCATGCCGAGGCGGTGGAAGTGGAATTCGATCCGGCGCAGGTTCGCTACAGCGACTTGCTGAAAGTATTCTGGGAGAACCACGACCCCACGCAACTCAACCGGCAGGGGCCGGACTGGGGCACGCAATACCGCTCCGCCATCTTCTTCTACACGCCGGAACAGCAGACCGCGGCGCAAGCCTCGAAGGAAGCGCTGGAGAAGGCCCACCGTTATTCCAAGCCGATCGTCACGCAAATCGTTCCCGCGGTCGCGTTCTTTCCCGCCGAGGATTACCACCAGCAGTATCTGGAAAAGCGCGGGTTGGCGAGTTGCCATATTAAGTAGGCGAATTTCTAAATCGAGCGCAGGGCGTCGATTGGGTCGGCGGAAGCCGCACGGGTTGCGGGAAGCGCCGATGCCAGCAGAGCCATCAGCATCATGATCAGAACACCCGCCGTGTAGATGAGCGGGTCAGTGGCGCTGACGTCGAAGAGGAAAGAGCTGACAAGGTGTGACACGGCTAACGAACCGAGCACACCGAGGACGCATCCGAGGAGCGCCAGTTTCGCGCCCGAAATCAGAATGAGCCGGGCGATGCCGGCGCGCTGGGAGCCGAGCGCCATGCGGATGGCAATCTCCTGCGTGCGCAGTGAGACGGAGAAGGCGACCACGGCATAGATTCCGGTGATGGCAAGCAGGAGAGCGCCTGCGGCAAAGGCGGTGATGAGGTCGGTGTTGAAGCGGCGGGGTGCTTCCACGTTGGAGATCACGTCATCCATGGGCTGCACTTGCTGCAAGGCCAGTAGCGGATCGATTTCGGCGATACTTGAGCGCAGGGTTTGAGTCATCTGCTCGGGAGGGAGGGCCGAATGGAGGGTGATGCATCCGCCGGCGGCGTCGGTGAGCTTCCCCGTAAATTCCGAGCCGAAGAGAATGGCAGGCTGTTGCGCAGGCAAATACCACTGATCGCCGCTGGGCTCATCCGGCGAGCCGATCTTGGTATCGGCGACCACGCCAACCACGGTTGCCCACGGCAGTCCCTTCTGCGGATTGCCGACGTGCATGCGCTTGCCGATGGCCCGCTGGCCCGGCCAGGAATGTCTGGCCATCGACTGACCGACGATCACGACCAGGGGTGAATTGGAGCGGTCCTCGATGGTGAAGTACCGGCCGTCGACGAGCGGGATTCCCATGGCCGGGAAATAGTCGCCGTAGGTCATCGCGAACATGGAGAATTTCAGCTTCCAACTCTCTACGGGCTGGCCTTCGATGGTGTAAGCAGATCCATGGTAAGAACCGGATGCCGGGAGAACGTCAGTGATGCCGACGGCGACGATCCCGGGCTTGCCTGCAAACCGGTCGACGACAGCACGATTGAAGGCGTCGACGGAAGTTTCGGTGGGGTACTGGTTGAGCGGCAGTTGATAACTGGCGACGAGGACGTGGTCGGGACGGAAGCCGGGGTCGACGGCGCGCATCTTCTGGAAGCTGCGCAGGAAGGCGCCCGAGATGGTGAGCAGCACCAGGGCAATCGCGATTTCCGAGACCACCAGGGTGGAGTGCAACCACGCATGGTTTGAGCCCCTGCCGGTCCGGCTGCCCTCTTTGAGACTTTCTGTCAGATTGGTTCGCAGGGCCGCGAAGGCGGGCGCAAGGCTGCAGAGCGCGCCAGTTGCCAGGGCGACGAGGAGGGCAAATGTGACAACGCGTCCGTCCATGGAGATGGAGTCGACGCGCGGCATGGATTCCGGCAGCAGGTGCAACGCGGTGCGGATCGCGGTCGCCGCAAACGCCAAGCCCAACAGGCCACCGGCAAGGCTGAGCAGCAGGCCTTCGAAGACAGATTCGCGCACGATAACGCCGGAACCCGCGCCCAGAGCCAGTCGAACCGCGTATTCCCGGCGCCGGCGGATCGCCCGCACCAACAACAGACCGGCAACATTCACGCAAGCAATCAGCAGGACGATGGAGACAGCTAAGAACAGCGTGCGCAGCAATGGCCGGACATCGCCGACGGCGAACTCGCGCAGCAACGTGACGTCTCCCTGGATATGGATCGCAGACATGCTGGCGGGAAAACTGCGCATGATCTGCCGGGCGACGCGGTCGGCATCTTGCGCTGCCTGCAAGAGGGTAACGCCATCCTTGAGGCGGGCCACCATGCGGTATCCCCAAAAGCCGGCGTGCTGGTCGGAAAGTTCGTCGGGTGTCAGGCTCAAGGGCACCCACAACTGCGCCTGGTCGAGTTGTCCGTCTTCCAGCGGGAACTCGAAGCTGCGCGGCATCACGCCTATGATCGTGTACGCCTTGCGATCAAGAACGATCGCGCTTTCGAGGACGTGTGGGTCACGGTGGTAGCGGTTCATCCACAGGGCATAACTGATCACGGCGAGCGGCTGATGCCCGTCCTCTTCCTGTTTCGTGAAGACTCGGCCCAGGATCGGGCGAACACCCAAGGTTGGGAAGACGCCTGCGGTGAACCGGGCGGCGTCGACTTCCTCCGGAGTTGCGCCGCCGGAAAGCTCATAGTTGGTGCTGGTGTAACCGCCAAGAGAGGAAAAGGCGCTGGTTGCGTTCGCGTATGTGCCGATCTCGCGGGCAGTGACGGGGGTGTTCGGGCCTCCTCCCAGGTGATCTCCCAACAGAACGAGGCGGTCCGGATTGCTGAATGGCAGCGGACGCAGGAGGATGCCTTCGACGAGGGAGAAGATAGCGGTCGTGGCTCCGAAACCTAGAGCGAGCGTGAGGACAACGGTTACGGTGAAGACTGGCGCTTTCGCCAGTTGGCGAAATGCGAAGCGGAGCTCCTGTACGAGTGCGTACATGTCTGTGCGATGAGCACTAGGCCGCGGTGAGAAGGATCGGCGCGCCTTTTGTGATGACCAGAGTATGCTCGTAATGCGCGGATGGGCGGTGGTCCGCGGTGACAATCGTCCATTTATCGTTCGCGACGAATGACCTGCCCGACCCCGCCGCAATAATCGGTTCGACGGTAATCACCAGGCCTTCGGTCAACACTTGATTGGCTTCCGGATCGGCATAGTTGGGAACGCGCGGCTCTTCGTGGATGGTGCGTCCGATGCCGTGGCCTCCGAGATCGCGAATCACTGAGAAGCCGCAGCGCCTCACCTCACGCTCGACGGCTCGGCCAATCTCCGAAACGCGAAAGCCGGCTCGCGCCACCAGCATGGCCTTGGCGAAGGCTCGCTCCGCGCATTCGATCAGGCGTTGACGCTCTTCCGTTACTTCGCCCACGGGAACGGTGACGGCGGCATCCGCCATGAATCCATTTTTCTCGACGGTGACGTCGAGCTTGACCAAATCGCCTGGCTGCAATGCGCGTTGGCCAGGGATGCCGTGCACCGCTTCATCGTTGAGGCTAATGCAGTTCACCCCAGGGAACCCGTAGACCAAAGCCGGAGCGGACTGTGCTCCGTGCTTTCTCATTACGTCCGCGCCCACTTCATCCAATTCAGCGGTGGTGATTCCGGGGCGCACTGCATTTTTCATGGCCTCGAGCATGAGGCAAACCACCGCTCCGGCGGCGCGCATTCCGGCTAACTCCTCCGGCCCATTGATGGACATGAGATCACCTCTGGGACATGATAACTCCAATTTGGGGGCTTAAATGTTAGCGGCTTCTGTTCTTTTCCCGGGCGGGGCTTTAGGCGGGCGATTCAAGTGCTGGCGGGTTCTTGCGGTCCAAAGAAGAAAAGCAGCACAAAGCCGCCGATGTAGAAGGGCAAGCTCTGCTGGAAAGAGCAGCCCATGAAGCGCAGGATCAGGCCGAACAGCCCCAGGGCCTCGCACAGAGCGTAGGTAGTGATGTAGCCACTCTTCCAGTGCCGCAGAGTGAGGGAGTCGTCGGGGTGGGACGCCAGGCTTTCCGCGGAACGCAGCACCAGAGTGCGCCGCACAACAAAAATCACGCCCACAATCGCTACGCCCGCGGTGGTAAAAACGTAGCTCAGCGAAGGATCGATGGTTCGGGCACCGTGGCGCAGAACTTCGCCCACGACAGCATAGAGCAAAATGCTGCCCAGCATAGTCCACTGCACCACCCGCAGTGTTCTTACAGTCCCCCTCATTGCGTCCATTCTCGCCCAGTTCGTACCGAGCAGTCGGGAATTCTTCACGCGGGAACCCGCAAAGGCAATATCGATCTCCACTAGTGAGGTCCGCTAGTGATGTTCGCGTGCGGGCAATCCCGGACGCATCCGCAGGAAGATCTGGAACGACACCGGATAATCGCCGTACGCCGCATCCAGCGCGGCCGGCTTCGAGTAAACCGTCACGTCCGCGCCCAGTCCCAGTTGCCAGGCGCGATTCTGCAACAGATCGCGCGTGCCGCCGAAAGTGTAGGCGCCGATGCGGTACGACGTTGGCACTGCCGCCTGGGAAAATAATTCGTCCTTATCCACCAGTTCCATCCGCGTGAACAAGTAATCGCGCTGCAGGAAGTTCAGCGTGGATTCGAGCAAATAGCCATTGAGATTGGTGGGGGTTGCGATCTCGTGCACGCGCCCCCAAATCAGCGAGGTCGCCCAATTGCCCGCGGCCAGCGGACGGCTATATTCCACAGAAGCGGTCTGGCGCCACTGGTTCCAGGGTTCCAGCGCCTCCGGGTGGTCGAGGTGCCCGATACTATATTGCGCCGTCCAGTTTCGCGCAGGCGCAATGCTGGCCCGCGTGGACCAGGAATCCAGCGCAGCGGGCTGAATGCTCCAGCGTTCTTCGTTCGGCTCGTGCCCGTTGAAGGCGGAAGCCTCCAGCTTCACGCGGTCGATGACGAATCCGGTGGTGACCACGCCGAAGCTGGTGTGCGTGGAATCCTGCAAATGATGGCTGAGCGGCGCCAGCGGCAGTTCCGCGGCGGACGTGCGGTGGATGTAGGTGACTGGGCCGAGCGCGGGCTCCGCCGACGGGCCCCCGTACAACTCCCACGAGACTCTCTTCGAGAGCGGCAGCGTGTACAAAGCGGAGAGTTCCGCAAACACATTGTGGGGATGCTGATGATCGACCAGCGGCTCGCCGTGGTAAGTCTCGCCTGTCTGAAACAGCTCCGGGAAGCCGGGATGCGGCGAGGTTAGCGATTCCGCCGAAAACATCTGGCGCAGCAGAATGATTCCCCGGCCCAGCCGGTGCTGCTCCATCAGCATTTCCCAATTTACCGACTCGGCTTTGCCCTCGCCGCGCGGGCCCCCTTGCTGGTTGTAGTCGGTGAAGATCACACCGTGGGCCATCAACTCCCAGCCGCCGCGCATCAGCATCCACTCGTGCTCCGGCACAGAAGCGGGCTCCCAGCCGGTTCCCGAGCCGGCATGCGGCGAGGGCAGCTGCAGAGCGTGCTCCGGCATGTCCATGTGCATTCCGCCCATCGCCGTGTCCTGCGCCGCAACCGATGACATCCCCACGGCGATTGCACAGGCGACGATTAAAGAGACGGCGATTGAACAGAGATCGACCCTGGCCACAACATCCTCCTTACGCAAAAAAAACGTGACTGCAAGCATGCGCGTGTGGGCGCATGCCGCGAAAGAGTGGAAGCAGATGGTGGGTTTAGATTCTGAGAATCGGCACGCGAGGCGGGCTGTTGGAAGGCATCAGCGCAGTCGCAAATGCGCAGCTGCTGGTCGCAGCCTCCGGCTTGTGAGTGGCGCACGCATCCCCGGGCTGCACCGCGAGACGAGAAGAAAAAACATTGGTCAGCAGGGCTGAAGGATGGCGGCCTATGCAGCACTGAAGATCAGAGGGGCGCGGATGCGATGGAATCCGCGGGGAATGACATCCAGCCAGGGAAGAGTGCGCGGGCGCGAGGGGCGGCATGCAAATGGTCCCTGCACTGGCGGCAAGCATGGTGCTCAGCAAAACCATCGCGCTGACTCTTGCAAAGGATCGGATCACGATTATGTCCCGGTAATTTTCACGCGAAGTTCTTCCGGCAGGCGCTCGCGAATCTCGGGAGGCAGGCGATCGTGCACGCGCCGTGCGCCTTGCTTGGCTGCGTCGAGAACGGTAACGGGTGCGGGCGTGGCTACGGCTACAACCAGCCAGATCAGCGCCGAGAGGGCAAAACCGGCCAGCGCGGCGATCTCCAGCCAGAAGGCGTGCCGCGGACCAAAGTGGCGGATCACTCCAAAGGCCAGCAGAAACACCGCGCCCGAAACCGAAGCCAGCGCGATCAGGCCTACGTCGATCATGCGGTGCATGCGCTGGCGTCCGCGGCAGCGCTCGCATCCGGCGAAGTGGCTTTCGTAGTCGCCGCGCATCTCCGGCGCCAGGCCGGAAATGTCGTAGCGCCAGCCCGCCAGGATCTTGCCCACAATCGGATCAATGCACTGCTGACTCATAAGGGACTACAGACTGGCGACTACAACTGGATGGGCGGCAAAACCTGGGACTGCTCCGCCACCAGCACGCGATTCTGAAACAAGCCACCTCGCGCGGAGAGCGCCTTCTCTGCCTCCCGCCGCGCGATTTCCGGGTGATTGTTCTGTTCGGATAGATGCGCCAGCACTACAAAGGCTGCACCATTATCATAGTCGCTGGTGAAGAAATCCGCGAGTTTCCGGTTCGACAGGTGCCCCACGTTGCTGGCCACGCGCTGCTTCACCGCCCACGGATAGCCGCCCCCGCGCAGCATCTCCACATCGTGGTTGGACTCCATGATCAGGACGTCGGACCCGCGCAAGTGGTCGCGAACATTCACCGGGAGGTAGCCCAGGTCGGTGGCCACGCTCACCTTGGCGCCCTCCACGCGGAACGTGAAACCCACCGGGTCGGCGGCGTCATGGGGAATGGTGAAGGGGTTGACCTCGATATCGCCAATTTGAAAACGATGCCCGGATTCGAAGCGCTCCAGTTTTTCCAGTTGCGGCCGCTCGCCATTCTCATTGCGCAGCGCCCGTGCCCACGCCGCATGCGTCGCCCCGGTCATAAAAATTGGGATGCGCAGCTTCTTGGCCAGCGTTGCCAGGCCGTAAACATGATCGGAGTGTTCGTGAGTGATCAGAATCGCCGAGAGCGACTGCGGATCTTCGCCCAGCGACTGCAAGCGCTTGCAAGTCTCGCGGCAGGAAATGCCGGCATCCACCAGAATCTTGGTGCGCGCGCTGGCCACAAACGCGCAATTCCCCCGGCTGCCGCTGGCCAGCATCGAGACGGTTACACCCATGCTCGCAGCATACGCGACCGCCCTGTGGAACCGGGAGTAACTTTTTCGTTATCCGGTACCTAAGGGCAGTGGCCAGTGCTCAGGGTTCAGTGGCCACTGCTCAGTGGACTGTAGCCAGCTTCGGTTTCCGCCCTTCTGACCACTGACCACTGACCACTGCCTTTTCACTTCCCCTGCCGCAGATTGTCGATCACGCCGCGCATCAGAGAGCCGCCATAAGCGCCTGCGATGCCGGGCAACGCCGCCAGAAATGATCCATAGACCTGGGCCCGCGTCGGCTTCACGGTGAGAATGAGGTAGGCTGCGAGTTCGGCCAGAGGAATGAATATTCCCACAACTACCACCCACCGCCACGGCCAGCGCGGCCGCAGCAGGCCCAGCAACATGCATGCCGCCAGCACCAGGAGTGCGGTAAAAAGCAGGTCGTTGAGGGCGACGTCCGCCAGCCCTGTGCCCATCCCCGCGAGGGCGGCCAGCACATAGAACGGCACATCGCCTCGGGTTCGTTGCGAAACTAGCTCAGTCGTCATTCGGTCAAGCGTTGATGCCCGCACTAACGTCGAACGCGTGCAGTAACGTGGAAGAGCGGCGCTTTAGCGCCGCGTAAAGCGTCCCTGATCAATGCGGGCTTTAGCCCCTTAAGGTTCAATACTTATAAAACCCCCGCCCACTCTTCCTCCCCAACCAGCCTGCGTCGACCATCTTGATCAGCAGCGGACACGGCCGGTATTTGGGGTCGCCCAACCCATCCTGCAGAACACGCATGATGTCGAGGCAAACGTCGAGGCCGATGAAGTCGGCCAAGGTGAGCGGTCCCATGGGATGCGCCATACCGAGCTTGAAGACCTCGTCGACTGTTTCTGCCGTAGCCACGCCTTCCATCACCGCATACATGGCTTCGTTGAGCAGCGGCATCAGCACGCGGTTGGAGACAAATCCGGGCGCGTCGTTGACCTCGACCGGCGTCTTGTCGAGCTTTAGAGACAGGTTCCGAGTTTCAGAAAATGTCTCCTGCGAAGTGGCCAGCCCGCGGATCACCTCCACCAGCTTCATCACCGGGACGGGATTGAAGAAGTGCATGCCAATCACTTTGTCCGGCCGCTTGGTCAGAGCCCCCAGCTTGGTGATGGAAATCGACGATGTGTTCGAAGCCAGAATCACCTCAGGCCGCGTCAACCGGTCAAGATCGCGAAAAATCTCCGCCTTGATTTCGAACTTCTCCGTTGCCGCCTCTACGATGAAGTCGCAGCTGGCCAGTAAGGCACGGTCGGTTACCGGCTCGATCTTCTGCAACGCGGATGCCTTGTCTTCGGCCGAGATCTTGTTCTTCGCGACTTCACGTTCAAGATTCTTGGTGATGGTGGCCAGCCCGCGATCCAGAAAGCGCTGCTCCACATCGCACAGAACCACGGAATATCCGCTGCGGGCGAACACATGGGCAATGCCGTTGCCCATGGTTCCCGCACCAATCACGCCTACGCGATTGATGTCCATTAGCGGCCGCCCCTCTTGGCCCAACGGCCCCCGAGCTTCATCAAACAAACGTCCAGGGCCCGCCGAAGAAAACGCGGCTCGGCTTCTACGGCGGAGAACGCGCCATTTCGCGTCACATAGTTTCTAATCTCTTGCCCGTGCGTCCCGTCCCAAAGTGTCCCGAAATCCGAGAGGTACTGCGCGTAGCCCTCGAACCTGCTGTTAGCGGCGCGCCCTAGGGCCTTGTTAACTCCTCTTTTGGCATACGCATCCCAAGCTACGAATCGTTCCGGCCTCACAAAAGCGGCCACCTTCGATAGCGCCGAGATCACGCGGTTCTTGCCATCGCGGGTCCCAAAGTCTGCCCGCAGTTTGTCCGCGAAGAGATCAAGGGACTCGCCGGTATCGTCCTGAATCGCCTTCACGAACCGCTGGGAGTCCCTTAACTTGCGCCGGAACTCTTGGTGCCTCCCGCTCCTTATCGTTCGGCTGACTCTGTATTCCTGCAAGAAGGAAGTGAACCGATCCGGATCGGCTAGCAACGGATTACTGGGCACCGTGCCATTGTGTTGGAAGACGTCCCTCCAGTCCCTCCAGTTTTTGGAAGCCTTTCGGATAGATGCCGCGATCAGACTATCTTTCATGCTGCGCCTCCATCGGCCAGATGCCGACCAGACCATAAAACGTGTTTCATACACTAGCGCAAGTGATCCAAAAGCGCGAGTCTCGCGCGGTGCTAAAATAGTAGTTCTACGATAACCGAGATCTAATACAGGTTTTCTCCGAAAGGAACTCCCATGGCCATCGCCGAAGCCCCCGTCCGGCCGCGCACGTCGACGCGCCAAGGCCCATTCATCAATGAGCCTTTCTACGATTTCCGCCACGAAGACAACGCCCGCAAGATGCGCGCCGCCATCGAACGGGTCCGCGGCCAGCTCGGACGCGAGTATGACCTCATCATTGGCGGCCAGCGCGTCAAGACCGGGGACAAGATCAAGTCGCTGAATCCCTCGAAGCCTTCGCAAATTGTCGGTATACATCAGAAGGCAGGCAAAGAGCACGTGGAGCCGGCGATGAGCGCCGCACTGAAAGCCTTCACCTCCTGGAGCCGCACTCCCATCGAAGAGCGCGCCAGCCTGCTGTTCCGCGTCGGCGACCTTCTCCGCAACCGCAAAATGGATTACATGGCCTGGCTGGTTTTCGAAGTCAGCAAGAACTGGGGCGAGGCCGATGCCGACATCTCCGAGACCATCGACTTCTGCGAGTTCTATGCCCGCGAAGCCTTGCGTTTTGCGAAGGCTGAACCACCTGTGCAGTTGCCCGGCGAACACGATTCGCTGACCTACATCCCGCTCGGCGTAGGCGCGGTGATTCCTCCGTGGAACTTCCCTTGCGCGATCATGGCCGGGATGACCGTGGCTTCGATCGTCAGCGGCAATACGGTGATCCTGAAGCCTTCGAGCGATTCGCCTACCATCGCCGCGAAGTTCATCGAACTCCTGGAAGAGGCGGGCATGCCGGAAGGCGTGGTGAACTTCTGCCCCGGAGCGGGAGCGAGCTTCGGCGATGCGGTGGTGGCGCATCCCAAGACTCGCTACATCGCCTTCACCGGTTCCCGCGAAGTTGGCCTGCATATCAACAAAGTTGCCGCCACGCAGGCTCCCGGCCAGGTCTGGATCAAGCGCACCATCCTCGAAATGGGCGGCAAGGACGCTATCATCGTCGATGCCGACGCCGATATCGACTCGGCCGTGGAAGGCGTGGCACAGGCCGCGTTTGGCTTCCAGGGGCAGAAGTGCTCAGCCTGCTCGCGCGCCATCGTCGACGAGCGCGTGTACGATAAGTTCCTCGAACAGCTCAAAGCGCGCGTGGAAAAAATTACCGTCGGCGATCCGGCGGAGAACGCCAACATGGGCGCGGTGATCAACGAAGGCTCGATGAAGACCATCCTCGAATACATCGAGCAAGGGAAGAAAGATGGACGCGTGCTCACCGGCGGCGAGCGCGCCACCGGCGCGGGCGAAGGCTATTTCATCCAGCCTACCGTGATCGCAGATATTCCCGCCAAGTCGAAACTCGAACAGGAAGAAATCTTCGGACCGGTGCTGGCAGTGATCAAAGCACGCGGCTTCGACCATGCCCTCGAAATCGCGAATGACACCGAGTTCGGCCTCACCGGCGCCATCTACACCAAGTCACGCGACAAGATCGACCGCGCGATCCGCGACTTCCACGTAGGCAACCTGTACATCAACCGCAAGTGCACCGGNNTTCAACATGTCGGGGACCGATTCGAAATCCGGCGGGCCGGATTATCTGTATCTGTTTACGCAGGCGAAGTCAGTAGCAGAGAAAGTGTAGCGCCGGCGTCTCGCCGGCAACGCCTCGCTACATCGCCACCGGATTTCTCTCCAGAAACTGCCGCTGGTGCCAGTACGGATAAACCGGCGTTACATCGCTGGCGGCATCCAATTTTGCAACCTGCGCAGCCGAGAGATTCCATCCCACCGCGCCCAGGTTTTGCCGCAACTGCTCTTCATTGCGCGCGCCGAAGATTACGGTCGAAATCGACGGCCGCTGCACCACCCAGTTCAGCGCCACCTGCGGCACGGTCTTGCCCGTCTCTTTGGCAACGGCGTCCAGCGCATCAACCACCTTATACAGATATTCATCGGCCATCTGCGGACCTTGTTCGCTGGTCTTGTGCAGACGGCTCTCCGCCGGCAACGGTTTTCCGCGCCGGATCTTTCCCGTCAAGCGGCCCCATCCCAGCGGACTCCACACGAGTGCGCCGACTCCCTGATCCAAGGCCAGAGGCATGAGTTCCCATTCGTACTCTCTGCCAATCAGCGAGTAGTAAACCTGGTGGCCCACGTAGCGCGCCCAGCCGAATTTATCGGCGACGGCGAGAGACTTCATCAGATGCCAGCCGGAGAAATTGGAGCAGGCGATGTATCGCACTTTGCCGCTCACGACAAGTTGATTGAGCGTGCTCAAAACTTCCTCGACCGGAGTGAGCGCGTCGAAGCCGTGGAGGTGATAGATGTCGACGTGGTCCGTACCCAGCCGGCGCAAGCTGGCTTCGCAAGCGCGGATAAGATGATAGCGCGACGATCCCAGATCGTTCGGGCCGGTTTGATTTCCCATGCGGAAAGTTGCCTTGGTCGAGATCAATACATTGTCGCGGCGGCCGGCAATTGCTTTCCCAAGAATTGTTTCGGAGAGTCCGTCGGAGTAGACGTCGGCCGTATCGAAGAGATTCACGCCCGCTTCCAGGCAGATATCGACAAGGCGAGTTGCCTCGGCCACGTCGCTTGCGCCCCAGGCTTTAAAGAATTCGTTTCCGCCACCAAATGTGCCCGTGCCATAACTTAAGACGGGTACTTTCAGACCAGAATGTCCTAACGTTCGAAATTCCATGAGGAGTAGATGCGGCACTCAAGTGGAACGATGCGGCGCAACTTTGGGGTTTCTCGTGGCGGGGACGGATATGGCGCGGGCAAGAACCAAGGTCCCTCGCTACGCTCGGGATGACATCTCTAAGGGTAGGAGAACAGCCCCAGGAACGGTTTTGGAAACCGCCTGGAAAACACAAAGACCGCCCCGCGGGGCGGTCCTCATACAACCCACAAAACCTGCCTACGGCATCACTCCCGCCGGAGGCTGCTGCATAGGCCCCGCCGTAGTTGCGGCGGCGGCTTCGTTCAAAATCCGGTGGTGGATGGTGAACAACGCCAGCTCCAGCCGGTCGGAGACGCCGATCTTGTCATAGACGTTGCGCAGATAGTTCTTGATGACTTGTTCGGTCGTGCCGAGCTGCGTGGCGATTTCCTTATTCTTGTAGCCCTGCACGATTAAGGCGACGATGCGCAGCTCTTTTGCGGTGAGGCGATCACGCACTCGCAGTCCGACCATATCGTTTTCGGTCAGCTCGCTTGGCACCGCGACGTCCTGCACCCAGGTTTCGCCGCGCGCCACTTTGCGGACGCAGTCGACGAGGGCCGCGCTGGTCACATTGCGGTAAACCACGCCGTGCGCCCCGTTCGCCATGTGGCGCTGGGCACTCTCGCCGGTATCGGCCAGCACGACCACCCGCGTCTTCGCTTTATTCGCCGCCAATATGATGGCGGCGAAATCGTTGTGAAAGCCCGCGGCCACTACCAGCACTGCGGCACGGAATTTGTCCAGAGCCATGAACATCTGCTCCGGTGTTTGAGCCTGCGCCACAATGCGCATCTCGTCTTCTACCGCCAGCACTTTAGCGATGCCGGCGCGGAAGATGGCCTGGTTGTCGGCAAGAATCAGTTTGAGCATGTTATTGGCGCTCCAAAAGTTCCATTGTCATTCCGAACAAGCGCTTTTTGCGCAGTGAGGAATCTGGGCGAGCCGCGCGAAGCATCGCGCTCTTTCTCTTTGCGATGCAATACTCGCGCGTTTGGCTCGCTTCCTTAATTAAGAGTTCCTGACGAACTCATATGAGTCGATCACGCAGGCCACACCCTTGCCGTCGGCGCTGGCTCCGGTGGGGTCGGTGCGCACCACGCGCCCCTTGCACTGGATCACCACGTTATCCTGCCCCCCGGTCACCTCGGGCGGAAGCGTGATCTCAAACTCCACCGGCGAACCAATCTCCAGCGACGCGTCGGCGCGGATGTAAACTCCCGCTGCGCTTAGATTTCCTGTCGTTCCCTTGGAGTCGCCGCTGGCGCTCTCTTTATGAATCTTAATCGGCAATTCCAGCGGAAACCTTTTTCCGGTCCGTGCTTCGGACACAGTGCCTCCTCGTTCGTGCTTGGCGCTAATTACTGTTGACCCCTGAGTCTCACTATCGGCAAACGAACCCAACGCCATCAGAATACGCTCCTTGGCGGGCGAATCACCCACTTTTTGTTGCTCAGGGGCGGTTATATCACGGATGCTACCGGGATAAAAGCCTGATTCCGAGTTAGTTAAGGGTAGGAACTAGATTCCCCCCTCGGGCGCCCCACGCACCACCTGCAACCCAAGCACCTTCTCGAAGCAGTCGAAGTCGTGATCGCGGTGCAGCAGTTCGTGCCTGGCCTGCATACAAAAGGTGGCAATAAGACAATCAAAGGTCTTGTGAACGGTGTAGCCGCGCTGGCGCAGTTCGCGATAGTTCTGGGCGGCGGCAATAGCCAAGCCACTGCCGCCGGTGGGAAAAACCTGGAATTTCAGCAGGTCGGCCCGAACCCGCGCGAAAGCGCTCTGGTCCCGAATCCCCTGCAAAACCTCGCATAGAATAAGATCGGTCAAGCCGAGCCGCTGCCGTTGCAGTTGCCGATCCAGCCAGCGTGTTTCCGGGTTCTCGGTACCGCGGAGATAATCGATCCACACCGTCGTATCGACAATGACCATCGTCCGGCCTACTCCCGAACCCGCGTCAGGCGCGACTGATGAAGGTCACCCTCCCAGACTACTTTTCCCCGCAGTCGGCGAATTGAGCCTTGCGCGTGCGTCTCCGCGAGCAACCTCAGTCCCGCTTCCACGGCAGCCCGCTTCGTTGTGGCCCCGCTGCACCGCATGGCCTGCCGCATCAACCTGTCATCGATGTCGATATTTGTCCGCACGCGCAACTTCCTCCGATGTGTAAGAATCTCACATTTATGTGTATGCTGCAAGAAAAACCAGCGTTTCTCGCAGGCCCCCGAAAGCAATCACAGGCAGGAATCCACGGCCTCCATCCCGCCGCCGATCCCTTTACCAAGCTTTATACTGCGACCGAACCCCGCGTGATACCGTCTGATAAGAGCCACTTCCTTCTTTTTTGGAGAGCCGACTCATGCTCGATTCATTCTTCTCCCGCGCGCGGGCCAATCGCTTGCTGCGCTCTTTCATCTGCCAATTGACCGCCATTGTTCTGGCGTTGACCACCTTCCTGCCAGCCCAGCAACCGCCAACTCAGAAGCCGGCGAACCCAACTCCTGCCACCAGGCTTGCCGAAGCGGCGAAAGCCAGCCCGGACGAGCCCGCATTGGCGCCTCTGGTGCAACTCAACAATGCCCTGGAAAGCCTTGCGGCCAAGGTGTCTCCGGCGGTGGTGCAGATTCTGGTGACCGGCTACGGCCCGCTGCACGAAGACAACCACACGCAGACCGCTCTCATCGTGCGTCAGCATGCCGTGGGATCGGGCGTGATTGTCGATTCCAGCGGCTACATCATGACCAACGCGCACGTGGTGGAAGGCGCGCAGCGCATCCGGGTGGCTTTGCCGCTGCCCGGCGATTCAAGCCGCGCCGTTGCCGAGGGAAGGCGCCGGGTTTTCGAGGCTCGCCTCGTGGGCGTGCACAAGGAAACCGATCTTGCCCTGCTCAAGATCGATGAAAAGGATCTTCCGACGCTTCCCCTGCTCACGCAACAGCGGCCTCGCGTAGGCCAACTCGTATTTGCCATCGGCAGTCCCGAAGGCCTGCAAAACTCGGTCACCATGGGCGTGGTCAGCGCTGTCGCCCGCCAGGCCGATCCCGACAAGCCTCTGACTTATATTCAGACCGATGCCCCTATCAACCCCGGCAACAGCGGCGGACCGCTGGTCGATATGAATGGTTCGGTGGTCGGCATCAACACATTCATCCTTTCCTCCGGCGGCGGCAGCGAAGGTTTGGGCTTCGCGATTCCGGCGCGTATCGTGGATTTTGTTTACCACAGCCTGCGCCAATACGGCCACGTGCATCGGGTGGAGATTGGCGCCGTGGCCCAGGAAATCACGCCCACGCTGGCCGACGGCCTGCAACTGGCGCAGCACTGGGGAGTGATCGTGGCCGATGTGAAGCCCGACGGCCCCGCCGCCGCCGCCGGCCTGCAGGTTCAGGACATCGTTCTTACCGCGGATGATCGCCGCATTGAAACTCTTCCGCAGCTTTCTTCGGCTCTCTATCTGCACCGCCTGGATCAGGTGTTGAAGCTGGAAATCCTGCGCGGCGACCAGAAGAAAACTCTGTATGTTCCGGCGATTGAGCATCGCGACCAGATGGATCAACTCTTCGATGCTGCCGACCCCGAAAAAAATCTCATCCCGCGGATCGGCATTCTTGCCACCGATCTCACCAGCGAACTGAGCGCGAAAATTGGCCCGCTGCGCATCTCTTCCGGCGTAGTCGTGCTCGGCCGCGCCGCCGACTTCATTACGCCCGACACCGGGCTGCAGACCGGCGATGTGATTCACGCGCTCAACACCACTCCCATTACTTCCATGGACACGCTGCGTGCCGCCGTGCTCAGCCTGAAGAGCGGCGATCCGGCCGTGCTGCAAGTCGAACGCAGCGACGGGCTGTCGTACTTGAGTTTCGAAATGGAGTAAGCGCGGGGCGCGAGAGCGAAGCTGCGGTAGCGGCTCAATTTGAACAGCATTGCATTTGTCATTCCGAACCGGCGTTCTTTGCCGGTGAGGAATCTGGGCGAGCCGCGCGAAGGGCCGCGTTCTTTGCGGACCCATCAATCGCGCGTTTGGCTCGCTTCCTTATCAGACTGCATCACTACCGGAACTCCCTTTGGCTCGCGCTTTGCCGTAAAATGTCTTGGGCGCGCCCGTAGCTCAACTGGATAGAGCATCTGCCTTCGGAGCAGAGGGTTGGGAGTTCGAGTCTCTCCGGGCGCACCAGATTTACACCGCTTCACGCTGCCCGAACCAGTACATCAAAATTTCGCGCACAGGGGTTGAATCTGAAGGCGAAACGCCGGAGCTTCCGGCCTTATTGCTGCGGGGCGAAGTAGCCTTTGCGGGCGCGGACTTGCAGATCCTTCTTGAGAGCGGAGATTTCGATGGAGCGATAGCGGCCGTCGGCGTCGAAATCGGCAGGCTGGTAGGAGACGACGTACTGGCTGCGAAGTTCGTCCTCGATGGCGGCGAAGGAATGGGTGATGTCCTTCATCTTGAAGGGGAAGAAAGCGCGCCCGCCGGTGGCTTCGGCGAGTTGTTCGAGAACCTTGTCGCCGCGCAGGATGAGGCCGCTGTCGTCGGTCGAGATGGCGTAGATAATGACTTCGGCGCGCTGTGCCATTTCGATGGCCTGGGCGCGCGAGTATTCGCTTTGGTTATCTTCGCCATCGCTCACCACCACGATGGCCTTGCGTGCGGGATGGTCGGGACGGTCCTTTAAGAACTTTTCTTTGCAGGCGCGGTAGATGGCGTCGTAGAGCGCGGTGCCGCCGCCATCCTGCAGTTTGTGCACGCCCGCGGAGAGCAGTTGAACGTTGTCGGTAAAGTCTTGGGACATCTGACTCTGGGTATTGAAGCCGACGATGAAAGCTTTGTCGAAGCCGGCGCGGATAGAGTGCTGCAGAAAGCTGGTGGCGGCATCCTGCTCGAAGCCGAAGCGGCCGTGGACTGAGCCGCTCACATCGATGAGCAGACCGAGATGCAGAGGCAGATCGGTTTCGCGGCGGAAGTTGAGAATGGACTGCGGCGGCTTGTGATCGTCGAGAATCGAGAAATCGTTTTGATTGAGATCGCGGACGAACTTGCCATGCTTGTCGGTCGCGATGAACAGAACGTTGACCTCGTCGACGCGTTTGCGAATGGTAAGCAAAGCGCCGGACTGATCGTCGTCAGAGGTAGGAGGACTGGAATAAGCGTTCAGACTGGACGTGCTGCTGGCGTAAGCATCCGATTGGGCAAGTGCCGGCAAAGACAGAGTGCAGGCAAGCGCCAAAGCGGCTACTAGCGCCAGAAGGCGACACGGCGTGTACTTCGTGCCTGAAAAGTCCAAAATTTTCACTCCAACCCAGGCCCAGAGGGCACTTTCAACTAATGAGATGCACGCCAACAGCCGAAAGGCGGGCCGGCCTTCCGCGATACTCTCAATTGACTTTAGAGGGCGTTCGAGCAGAGTGCCAAGTTACAAAAGGAGCACCCATTTGGTCATGACCGAAAGGCCGCAAGGGTCAAGGGTTGTGGCCGGAGGCGAGCAGACTTCCACAATCGGAGCCGCATAACTTGGGATTGTAATGTCAAAGGACGCGCTAAGATGGTCGTGGTATGCCGTGAAGTGTGGTATGCCGTGAAGTAAGGAGAACGAGCCCGCGGAAGACCCGATACCACGGAGGACTTGATGAGGATAAATAGGATCGCAGCATGGTTTCTGACTTTTTGCCTGCTCGCACCGGCAGCATTCGCCGCCAATGACGAGAAGGAAGAGGAACGCGTGAAAGATGCCGGCCAGGTGATGAAAGAGATCCTGAACATTCCTGACGACATTCCTCAAGACTTGCTGGATAAGGCGGAGTGTGTGGTGATTCTGCCTTCGGTATTGAAAGGAGCATTCGGCGTGGGAGGCAGCTACGGACGCGGCGTGATGATCTGCCGCAGCGGCGAGCACTATACCGGGCCGTGGGGAGCTCCGGCTTTGTATGCGTTGGAAGGTGTGAGCATCGGATTCCAGCTGGGTGGACAAGCTACAGATTTTGTTTTGCTGGTGATGAACCCCAAGGGAGCGCGGTCACTGCTGTCGAGCAAAGTGAAGTTGGGGGCGGACGCCTCGGCTGCGGCGGGGCCCAAGGGGCGCACGGCCGAGGGCGCCACCGATGTGGTGATGGAAGCGGAGATTCTTTCCTACTCGCGCAACAAGGGGTTGTTTGCGGGGATATCGCTGGAGGGATCAACCTTGCGCTCGGATGGGAGCGCCAACGAAAAGCTGTATGGAAGAAAGCTGGACGCAAAGGAAATCATTGTCGAGCACAAGGTCGCGATTCCCGCTTGCGCGAAAGAGTTGGTGTCGTTGCTGGATACGAAGTCGCCGAAGAACAAGTCGGATCCCAAGTCGCTGGAGTAGAAGTAGTTTTGAAAAAGCGCAGCTTCCAGACTGCGAAAAGGGGTGTCGATCTCGGCACGAACCTTTCAGTCGGCAACTTAATGTCAGTTCCGGGGGCCCCTACGATTCACCGCACGCTCAATGCGCGATAGCGTCCGTTTTTCGCCTATCCTGCACTCCCAGACACGCTGGACACTCCAGCCATCCTTTCGTAGTTTCCGTGAGACCCGCGCATCTCTTCGACGGTTGGATACGATTTTTTGCTTCCAGAACTTCGTGTTGCTTTTCGATGGGCGGTCACAGCGTGGACATCCGTGCCAGTAGCATCCATCCACGAATAAAGCGACCTTAGCCGTCGGCCACGCGAAGTCCGGTTTGCCGACGACCGGCCACTGTCTCCTATAACCGCGTATTCCGCGAAGCCGGAGGAGCTTCTCCATCTTGCGCTCCGTCGTGCCTCCCGACGTGCGGACGGAGGCCATGATTTTCGACCGAACTTGCCGTGTAACCCGGTCCATTGGCATGAGGGACTAGCGGATCGCATACATCTTCAAATCCTCGGCTTGGATGGAATCAGCCAGGACGAGTTGATAGTGCCGCTCCTCTGCGATTTTAACTACTTGTCCCTTCATCGCAAGTTCAAAGAGGGCAATCACGTCGTCGACCATAAACTGGGCGGAGACAGGCCGACATGTCAGCGTGGGAAACTTCTGACGGCAGCAGGCAATGTCCTGTGCGGTCTGGATCGTGGCGAGTTTATCGTTTCCGCCCTTCGCTTGAACGGGGACGACGAATTGCTGGCCGTTTCTGTTGACTCCGACATAGACTTCTTCAATCTCAATCTGGCCCATGTTCGGGACTGTGGTCCGAAGATGGCTCTGGAGCGAGTACGTCGTGATACCGAGAAAGATGTCTATGAGTCGGTTGTAGCGGACTTTGGCAAGGAGCGCTTGTTCGTCACTCAAGGCATTCGCCGTGATGATTTCTGGCGTTGCATCCGGAATCTTGATGGCTAGAAGCTCGGCGTTGGGAATGATGCGACTGACTCGTGCGAGTTTGAATCGGTAGCGAGAGCGGCCAGCGGGTTCAATTATCCACTCCTTACCTGCCGTTGCAGTCTTCAGGATGTCATCCGGCAGAGCGGTTCGATAGCGAAACGAATAGATTACGTCGCCAAGATTGTCGGGCAGCTTTATGTTGAGTTTCTTCGCATTACTGTTTAGTTCGTTGCGCTCGAACTCGAACTCAGTCATGCCCTTCTTGAAATGGTCGTCGAATATCCGGCTGATTAAAGCTTGGTAGCGGTTCGGTCTTGACTCAGGCATATGAGAACTCGACATTTCGTTTTCGACGTGGCACGACATCCGACGCGACGCCATAATGTTCCGCCGCTTCTGACATGCTTAATGACAGCAAGGCTGGGTCGCCGAGTTGCGGAATTATATTGGTAACGCTCGGCCTCAACGCCTTCGGCAGCGCAGCGATCACCCGGAGGGCGACGGCTCGGGCGAGAAGCGGTGGAACCGAATTGCCGATCTGCCGAAATCCGTGCCACTTTGTCACATGGAACCGGAACCAGTCAGGGTAGGAGTGTAGACGGGCCGCTTCGCGCACCGTGATACATCTCGGCGTGTGGGGATGAATCGGTCGCGGCGAAGTGAATGCACCCCGGTCACTCGCCGTTCCCGCTCGGAGCGTGTTGCAATACCTTGCAGGGTCGAGCTTGAGAAATCGACTGACTTCCTCGACGCATCCGTGAGGTGTCTTGGCGAATCGCATCCGAGACTCAGGTGTATGAATCGTTCGAAGGCTCGACGTCAGTCTCAGAGTTCTCTTTCCGTTTGCCATGCTCAGGCTCTTCGCGTACTCACTCGGGCGGTCGAACTTTGCATCGACCCAATCCCTCTCCAATAGGTCGTCATAGTCTTCGACCTCGGGGAGGTCGCCGATAGCATCCCAGACGGTTGGAGTCAGAGGCAATTTACGAATGTCATGGATTTCTCTGTCCTCCTGATGAGTCGGTTCGGGATAGGACGGCAGAGGCGACCCGCTTCGGGCACCGATAAGGAACAAACGCTCACGGTCTTGTGGAACGCCGAACCAGAGGGCATTCAAGACTCGATAGGGCTCGACTATCGAATATCCGATGCTCTTGAACTCATCGATCAACGCGTTCAGGAACTCCTTGTGATGCCCGATGGTTAGCCCTTTGACGTTCTCGAAGACGAAATATCTTGGCTGTAGTTCCTTGACCAGACGAACGTAATGAGATACCAGTTGATTTCGGGGGTCATCGAGCGCTCGATACCCGATGAGGCTGAAGCCCTGACATGGCGCACCTCCGACTACCGCAGTGATCTCGCCCCGTCCGATACTCGAATGTGCCCTGATGTACTCTCCATCGATCTCGGTGACGCTTCGACATATCGTCGCACATTCGGGGAAGTTGAACTCGTGAACCGCGCAATGGACGGGGTCGTACTCGACGGCGGCACGAACCTCGAATCCTGCCTGCTGGAAGCCAAGACTCAGTCCGCCAGCCCCGGCAAACAAATCGACTGCGATGGGATGTCCCGCCATGTGATTGAAACCTAAATGGCGCACCGTCATCGGCGCAACTATGAATAATCGCGATGCTGTGGAAATCAGGCGCCCTGGCGACAGTGTGCCAGCGACTTGGGCGAATGTAAAGCGAAAATGGTACACTTCAGGACGTGGACAAGAGACGTACACGCGTCATCGGAATTATGGCCGCGATTCCCGGGCGCCCGGAAGCCAGCGACGCACGACGCCAGGAAGAGGGTGCCTGCGACTGTCGCGTCCGTTGCGCATGGGCAACCAGCGAACTGATGATGCGCTATCACGATGAGGAATGGGGTGTGCCGGTGCACGACGACGGCAAGCTTTTCGAGTTTCTCATTCTCGAAGGCGCGCAGGCTGGGCTGAGCTGGGAGACGGTCCTCAATAAACGGGAAAACTATCGCGCAGCTCTTGACGGTTTCGAGGTGCAGCGGGTGGCGCGGTACGACGCGCGAAAAATCGCACAGCTGCTGAGGAATCCGGGCATCGTGCGCAACCGGTTGAAGATCGCATCGGCGGTGCGGAATGCGCAGGCGTTGCTGCGGGTGCAGGAAGAATTCGGCAGTTTCGACCGTTACGTGTGGCAGTTTGTGAATGGCCGGCCGCGAGTGAATGCATGGAAGTCGCGGAACCGGGTTCCTGCGCGCACGCTTCAATCCGACGCGATGAGCAAGGATCTGAAGAAGCGGGGCTTCACTTTCGTGGGATCAACCATCTGTTACGCGTTTATGCAGGCGGTGGGGATGGTAAACGATCACACGGTGCAGTGCTTCCGGCATGGAGAAATAAGCGCGGGGAAGTGAGCGGTGTTTTCTTGAAAAAAACGGGCGCGGTCATCCACCACGCCGAGATTATCGATCGAGCGAAAGGCCGCCCTCGCGGGCGGCCTTTGCTGTGATTGACGGGTTGTTCAACTGCAATCCGGCTATTTGGAAACGATTACTCCGAAGTAGCCATCCGTGTCGTTAGGACCGGCGGTGAAGAAGAGCTGATTTTTCGCGCCGTTGGTGGACGTTCCACCGCCGAACTCGATCCCCCAAATCCCATTGATATTTAGGGCTTTGCCGGACGAATTGGAGAGCGTGCCCAGGAGCGCTCCAGTAGAGGCATCGTAGGCATTGATGGTGCCCACGGTTGCGTTGTTCGTGATGAGCAGGGCCTTGCTGAATGTGCCGAAATTCGCCGGAGACACGGCAAAGCCCCAAGGCTGGTTCAGCGGCTTGCCGTGGGCGAAGTGCTTCAGCAGAGTTCCGCTTTCGCTGAAGATGTCGATGTAACCGCCCGGGCCTCCAGATGTGGCCGCGAACGAAACGTAGACCTTACTGTCGATATCCTGGATCCCGAACGGTGCGAACCCGGCGGGGACAGCCGGATCGGTGAAGGACGAAACGAAGTTGAAGTTTCCGTCGTAGATGTCGACTTTGTTATTGGCGGCATCTGCGGCAAACAGGAAGTTCCCCGAAGGGTGGCTGGTGATGGCCAATCCAGTATAAGACGCTCCCGGGGTAGTTACGGCGATCAACGCTGTCGTTGGTTCAAAATCCGACCAACCGCTGATAGTCCCATCCAAAGTGGAAAACAGGAAGACCGAGGTCCACGTGTCGATCTTGAACTCCGTGGAAGCGTTGTAAACGATGCCTGTGGGCGAACCTGATCCCGAGCCGCTGGCGGAAGGAACGATTACCTGCAGGCTTTGCGGGACACCCGTACCGCTGTAGAGGGTGGACCAACCGCTGGCTTCATCGCTAACCCAGAAGGGATTACCCGGGCTGTAGGCGAGTCCCCAGGGATTCTTCAGAAGAGGATCCGTATACTTTGCCTTGCCGGATATGTCTGAAACCAGATATTCGAATTGATATTGCGCCAGGGCTGCGCTGGAAGACAGCACCAGCAAAAGCCCAACCAAGGCAGGAAAAACGTGATTGCGACCAAGCAAACGATGCATGCGAGTTCTCCTTGTATGGTGCTAAGTGAGGGATGGATCCCGACCCATTTTTTTTACGCGGCCGGTTGTGCGATTTTTCCGGTCGTCAAGCACCGCAATGCTAGGCGGGAGACGAGCCCGCGTTGTCAAGGGATTGTCATCAGTTTGTACAATTCTTGTCTTCCCGGGGAAAGGTCATCGGGTAGTGGCTCAGTTTGAATTTCTTTTGGCGGCGTCATCCTGAGCGGAGCCGCTTTTCAGGCGGAGCGAAGGATCTCCCGCACAGCGCATGCCTTTGTCTACGGGAGATCCCTCACCCGGCTGAACTGCGCCGGGTTTCGGGATGACGCACCCAAAACAAGACAAATTCAAACTGACCCACTGCCGGTCATCGGGCGTGGTTGCAAAGGCGTAGACCCTCGATTAAGCTAGTCTTCTCATCAAGTTGATGCATTCGGCCGGGATGGCGGAACTGGCAGACGCAGCGGACTCAAAATCCGCCGGTACTTAGTACCTTGGGGGTTCGACTCCCCCTCCCGGCACCACTAAAACCCCTCTATTTACGCCGCTCGAGTTCGGCTCGCCCATCTGGCAGAAAGGATTTTCGGAGGTCCGAATTCTCGATGCCGGCGCATTCCTGCAAACAAGCGAATACATCCGGAATAATCCGGTTGTCCGGCATCTTGTGAATGAGGCTACGCGATATCCATACTCTTCCGCCTATCCAGGATTTGAAGTTGACTCTGCTCCTCAGGGGCTGATGCCCACACCGCGGCGCCCCAGCAACTGCTCTCAGCCGCTAAGGGGTTGGAATCTTCTCCAACTCCGCATTGAGATGCACGCTGCTCCCGCCCGTGACCTTCAGCTTCCGCTCCCAATCCTTGAACCCCGCCTTCTTCACCGTGACCGTGTGATCTCCCTCCGCGACCTGAACATCGGAAGGAGTGTTGCCGACAAAACTACCGTCGACTTCAATATCAGCACCGTCGGGAACAGAGCCGACCGACAGTTTGCCCGTCAATACAGCCGGGGCCGGGGCCGGAGCCGCGACCACGGCTGCGACGGGTTGCGGGGTCGCGGCAGGCCTACTCTGCTCTTGGGCTGCAGCAGCGGCTGCGCGTATGGCTGCGCCATGCTCGGCCCAATCCTTGGTGATGGCCTCGCAAGCATCCTGGACTGAACCACCTAGCGAGAGCGTTGATTTGCTGACGATAGAGTCGCCCGAAATCCGTGCAAAAACCGCGACCTTAGTTCTTGTGGCGCAAGACCCCTTTGCCACCCTCGTGATCAAGCAGCACGATGTAATCCGTCTTCACCTGAATGTTGTTCACCATCACCCCAGGGCACCGCTCCCCGAAGGTCTTTATGATCTCGGCGGTCTGTGGTCGCGCCCCTCCCGCCATTGCGCTTCCGTATGAACCCCCGGACCCCCCGCCCGATCCGGCGACCGACCACGACTGGCTGTCGGTTATAAAGACTCGGGCTCTCTCCGAGTCGGAGGCTTGGACTGGCTGAACCGGTTGTTGCGCCGTAGGTTGGGAGGTTGCAGTCTGAGCAACTGAAGTGCACGCGAGATAAAACAGCGCAAACAAGGACACGTACGTTTTCATAGCGACCCTCCGCTCACGAGATTATTCAAATGTTGGGGGAGACACCCGGGGATACGCCATTATCCTCTTGGCGTAAACGGTGTCAATCTAATTCCGTGAACCGCATGTCACCAATAAAAAAGGGAGCGCTCGCCGCGCTCCCTCCAGAAACTGACCACTAACCCCTGGCCACTGATCACTGCCCTTCAGTACTTCGGCACCCTCGGATCCACTCTGTCCGACCAGGCCGTAATCCCGCCCGCCAGGTTGTGAATTTTAGTGAACCCAGCCTGCTGCAGAAACGCGACCGCCTTGGCGCTGCGCCCGCCCATCTTGCAGTGAACCACGATTTCGCGGCTGGAATCCAACTCACTCACGCGCTTGGGCAGATCGTTCAGCGGTATCAGATGTCCGCCGATATTGCATATCTGATACTCATGCGGCTCGCGCACATCGAGAACGAACAGATCCTCTTTCGCATCCAAACGCCGCTTCAGCTCTTCGACTTGAATTTCCGGAACTCCATTCGACACCGGTTTTTCCTCCCCGCGAATCCCGCAAAACTCGTTGTAGTCTATCAGCTTCGTCACCGTAGGATGCGTGCCGCAAACCGGGCAATCCGGATTCTTGCGCAGCTTCAGTTCGCGGAACTTCATGCCCAGCGCATCAATTAGCAGCAGCCGTCCGATCAGAGGCTCACCCACACCGAGGATCAACTTGATCACCTCGGTGGCCTGCATCACGCCCACCAGCCCCGGCAGAATGCCCAGCACTCCACCCTCGGCGCAGGAAGGCACCAGCCCCGGCGGAGGCGGCTCCGGGTACAGGCAGCGATAGCACGGTCCGTCCTCCGTAGCAAACACGCTGGCCTGCCCCTCAAACCGGAAAATCGATCCGTAAACGTTCGGCTTCCCCGTAAGCACGCACGCGTCATTCACCAGATATCGCGTAGGAAAGTTATCCGTGCCGTCGGCAATCACGTCGAAGTCGCGGAAGAGTTCCAGTGCGTTCTCGCTGCTCAACCGCGTGTCAAAAGTTCGCAGGTTCACAAAAGGATTAAGAGCCGACAGTTTGTCCGCGGCGGAATCCAACTTCTTGCGCCCAACGTCGGCAGTCGAGTGAATGATCTGCCGCTGCAAATTCGTGTAATCCACCACATCGAAATCGACCAGGCCCAGCGTGCCCACGCCCGCCGCCGCCAAATACAAAGCCAGCGGAGATCCCAGTCCTCCCGTGCCTACGCACAGCACCCGCGCTGCTTTCAGCTTCTGCTGCCCCTCCATGCCAACCTCAGGCATGATCAAATGCCGCGAGTAGCGCAGGATTTCATCCTTGTTGAGTGTGACTGGAATTTCGGTAGTGATTGTCGCCATAAACTCCCCGGTTGAAATTCTAAAAAACCTGATTTTTGAGTCAGGTGACCAGGCCGCCGAAACCGTTTGTCATCCCGAGCAACGCGAGGGACCTTGGTTCCGGTTTGCGCCAGCCCTCAGCGACGGACCACAGGCAAGAACCAAGATCCCTCGATCCGCTCGGGACGACAAGTGAGGAGAGCGTTTTCACCACCCCCGGCAATCGAAGGCACGATCGAGATGTTATCACCGTCTTTCACCGCGGTCGCCTCCTTCTGCAGGTAGCGAATGTCCTCGTCGTTCAGATAGAGATTCACGAAGGCCCGTAGTTTTCCGTCCTCCGCATACAAATGACGCCGCAACTCGGGATGCTGCGCGATCAGGTCGGTCATGACTTCCGCCACGGTCGCGCCCTTCACGTCCACCGTGGATTGTTTGCCGACATACTGCCGCAGAGGCGTAGGAATGTGAATCTTGCTCATAGGTCTACGCATAAAAGATGCGCCGCGGAATGGGAAGATTCAGGACTGTCGCGCGTCGGCCCCAGATCAGTCACTTACACCGATGAGCCGCCCCGCCTAAAATCACACCGGGAGATACTACGATGACGATCTTTGATCCAGCCCGGGGCAGAATTATTGATGGCGGTGGTGGTGGCGGCGGCGGCCTTCTCCGCCTCATTGGCATCGGCATAGCCGCATTCTTGCTGGTGATCTTGCTTTTTAGTTCCGTGGCCAAAGTAGGCACCGGCCACGTCGGCGTGCTCACGCTCTTCGGCAAAGTGCAGACCGGCGACACCCTTGGCGAGGGCATTCACCTCATCAGTCCGCTGAAGACCAACAACGAACTCTCCATCCAGACTCAGACGCTCAAGGAATCCGCCAGCGTACCTTCCAGCGAAGGCCTCATGATGAGCCTGGATACCTCGCTGATTTACCATCTCAATCCCGACCGCGCCGCCGAGGTTTTCCAGAAGATTGGCGCCGATTATGAAAACGTCGTCGTCGAGCCCACCCTGCGTTCTGCCATTCGCGAAGCAACCGCCTCCCATACCGCGAACGCCCTTTATACCGGCGAACGCGAAATGGTCGCCAAGCAGATTTACGACCAGGTCAGCGCCCAGCTCAATCAGCGCGGCCTGACCGTCGAGAACGTTCTCCTGCGTGACATCCAACTGCCCGCCACGCTGAAGGCCGCCATCGAAGCCAAACAGCAGGCCGAGCAGGAATCGCTGGCCATGAACTTCCGCCTGCAGAAAGAAACCCAGGAGGCCCAGCGCAAGCGCATCGAAGCCGCCGGCGTCCGCGACTTCCAGCAAATCGTCGCGCAAGGCATCACGCCATCACTGCTGGAATGGAAAGGCATCGAAGCCACGGAGAATCTAGCCAAGAGCGCTAACTCTAAAGTCGTAGTCATTGGTAACAACAAAAACGGCCTCCCCCTGATTCTGGGACAGTAGGTTTTCTTGGCAGCGTGAATGCTCTTGTGGGAAAAGCTGCTCTGGGAATTGTTAATGCTCAATGTGGGGACAGCCGCCCTCGGCTGTCCCGTCGCCGCAGGCGACGTTTTTGCAGCGCTGCTAACATGACACCGTGCCCCCGCTTCTCGACATCCGCCACCTGAACATCGAATTCGCAAACAACACCCGCGCGACCAGCGACGCACCCGTTCTATCTCTCTCCGCCGTCCGCGACCTCAGCCTCTCCATTGCCCCTGGCGAAGTTCTTGGCCTGGTTGGCGAATCGGGTTCCGGCAAATCGATCACATCCCTTGCCATCATGCGCCTGCTTCCGCCCCAGGCCCGCGTTTCCGGCGATATCCTCTTCGCCGAGAACGGCTCCGCCCGCAACCTCACCACGCTTCCCCCAGACTCCATGCGTCAATTGCGTGGCTCGCGCATCGCCATGATCTTCCAGGAACCGATGACCGCTCTCAATCCCGTCATGCGCGTCGGCGATCAGATCGCCGAGGCCGTGCTCGCTCATGGATCCCGCTCCAAGAGCGAGGCCGCGAGACTCGCCGTTCAAGCCATGACCGACGTCGCCATCCCCGAACCCGAACGCCGCGCCCGCGATTATCCGCACCAGCTTTCCGGCGGCATGCGCCAACGCGTCATGATCGCCATGGCCATCGTCAACCGCCCGCAGTTGCTCATCGCCGACGAGCCCACCACCGCGCTCGACGTCACCATCCAGGCCCAAATCCTCGACCTGCTGGCTGAGTTGCGCTCCAAGTTCGGCCTGGCCATGCTCTTCATCTCCCACGATCTCGCCGTGGTCTCGCAAGTCGCCGCCCGCGTGGTCGTGATGTATGCCGGCAGCATAGTCGAAAGTGGAACTAGCCACGAAATTTTTCGCTCCCCGGCACACCCCTACACTCGCGGTCTCCTGCACTCCGTGCCCGACCTGAAAACCGATCGCACCCACCCCCTCGAAACCATCGAAGGCACGGTCCCGCCGCTGCAGGCCATGCCCCCCGGCTGCGCCTTCGAGCCCCGCTGCGCTTTCCGTGTCCCAGACTGCACTCGTGCCCTGCCGCCGCTGATAGAGATCGCGGAAGGACATTGGGCTCGCTGTCCGGTGCTCAATGCGAAATAACTATGGCGGAATAAACTCTGCCCATATATCCCTTCGGTTGCCACTCGTTCTATAATCCCGAGTTCGTCTGGTGCTGATTGCAAATCCTGCTGCTTAGCGACATTCACGCCAACCTCGAAGCCTTGGAAGCCTGCTTGGCGGCAGCCCCGCCGTTCGACTTCGTGGCCAATCTCGGCGACGTTGTCGGCTACGGAGCTTCTCCCAATGAGGTCATCGATCGCTCCCGCAGCCTGGGCAAGATTTTCGTGCGCGGCAATCACGACAAGGCCGCCACCGGTCTGCTCGAACTAACTGATTTTAATCCCATGGCCGCGGCCGCCGCCGTCTGGACCGGCGAGCAACTCACTCCCGAGCATCACGATTGGCTGAAGGCGCTGCCGCATGGCCCGCTCTCACTCGAAGGCTTTCCGGATGTGCAACTGGTCCACGGCTCGCCCATCGACGAAGACTTCTACATTGTTTCAATCGGCGATGCGCTATCTCCTCTTTTGACACTCCCCACGCCTTTGACTTTCTTCGGCCACACTCACCTGCAAGGCGGATTCTTCGCCAATGGCTCCAGCGCCGATGGTTTCCGCCCCGAATATCGTACCGTCGGAAAAGCCGAGTCGGTCTCTTTGCATTTGAAGCCGGGCACTCGCTACCTGATCAATCCCGGCTCGGTCGGGCAACCCCGCGATGGAGATTGGCGCGCAGCCTTCGCCCTCTTCGATACCGAAGCCCAGGTCGTCCACTTTCATCGCACCCCCTACAACCTGAAATCCGCGCAAGACCGCATCTTCGCCGCCAACCTGCCCGCCCGCTTAGCCACGCGCCTAGCCGCCGGCCGCTGATTCACTAGATGATAAAGAGTGCGAAAGTAGCGGCTGTCATCCTGAGCGAAGCCGAAGGGGATCCCTTTCTCGTCTTCGCCGCTACCAGCCTTGCAAGGCGTTTCCACCAACTGCTCAGCGACTTTGATCTCTTAACTTTCCGAGACTTTTCCGAGCAACCCTACTAGGTCATCCCCCGTTGTAAACTCGTCTGCATGTCCTATCCCCGCCGCCCCACAACCAAGCATCTTTTCCCCCAAGGCGAAGACTCCCACGCCGCCCCCGACCACTACCTCATCGCCCACAGCGACGGCGGCGCGCGCGGCAACCCCGGCCCCGCCGGCTACGGCGTCGTCATTCAGGATCAGTCAGGACGCAAAGTCGCCCACCTCAGCGAATACCTCGGCCACCAGACCAACAATTTCGCCGAATATCAGGGATTGATCGCCGCCCTCGAATACGCCATCCAGCATGGCCCCAAAGCTCTCAAGCTGATCAGCGATTCCGAGTTGCTGGTCCGCCAGATCAAAGGAATCTACAAGGTCAAGAATCCCACGCTTCAAGATCTCCACGGTCGCGCCAAACAACTGATCGCCCAACTGGAATGGTTTTCCATCGGCCACGCTCTCCGCGAACATAACCAGGATGCCGATCGCCTAGCCAACGAAGCCATGGACAAAGGCACGGGACGAAGGTCTGCAAGTCCACCCACCGCCCATGTGGGGACAGCCGCCTCGGCTGTCCAGCGAAGCGAAGCGAGTCCGTCTGCGGACCGCGTGGGGCGGACACTCCTGTCCGCCAACTCCGACACAGGCAAAGACCGTGAGCCCAAAGCAGAAGGTATGCGCCCAGAAGGTCGCACCGCGACCACACCCCAGACAGCGACAACCGTTGCCCCAGAGGAACTGGAAGGCATAGTCCGCAACGGAGTAGTAGAGCTGGCAAACGGCAAATTTCCCGAAGGCACCCGCGTCCAGGTCCGCGCAAAGAGGGGAGTCTAGCCGCGTTTTTTCAATCCAGACCTTGGAGCCGGTCAAAGGTTTTCTTAGCGCTCTTCGCGGCCTTCCCTTAGCGGCCTTTGTGATGGCA
>PLIO01000199.1 GCA_003140075.1 Acidobacteriaceae bacterium
CTCTCCTCATCGAAAAGTTCGGCGATCAGTTCTTGACGAAAACTGTTCGCCATACGTGACGCACTTCGATCTCGGAGGATGAAGACCTGAGGAACTTCAACAGAACGGACAACACGTTTTCGGAAATGCAGGGAAATGGCAGAAACCGTGACAGGGCGAACAGATGCTGGTTGTAGTAAGTTGTTGGTTCGTAAGGCGCTTACAGCATTGTGACGGTGAGAAAGGAGCGTTCTAACCAACTGAACTACGTCCCCACTCGCCAAATCAACGATATGCAGAATAACCAGTGTTTATGCGGCTTTGCGCGATCTGCATAAAACGCCCAATCCGCTCCGGACGACCGGATTGCTCCCGATCGGGCCGAACCGCAAATAAACCGGCGACAAGAACCTGAGCAGATCGTCGTTACAAAACTATCCTAACAGCTTCTGGCAGAACACGAAAGGGAGCGAGCCAGTAAGCGCGTCTTGGGATACACGGTTGATTTAAGCACGAATAACTTGTGGAAGAATGTCCGAGAATCCACGAAGTGATCAGTCCGGCTTGTTGAGTGCTCACGACCGCTACGGATTCACAAGTGGATTCGGTATCAGCCTCGTCCGTCCCAGCTTTTTTCCTTTTCCGAGTTATCTCTGCTGTCACGCTTTCCGGAATTAGAGTCTGACGTTGTCTTTTTGCACTGGCTCTTGTCTATAATGACCGGGGCATAGCGCGGCTGGGTCCTGGAGCTTCCCGCATGTCATCTCTCATGTGTTCGTGCTGACGGTTGAGGTAGCGAAGAAGTGTCTGTTGACTGCATCACTGTGAAACCCGGCATGGAAGTGGCGGGCCTGACGGACGTGGGCTGCCAGCGCGAAAACAATGAGGATTCCTACCTCTATTGGGAGCCAGCCGACGAGGAGGAATTTCAGCGCAAAGGTCGATTAGCGGTGATTGCCGACGGTATGGGCGGACACGAAGGTGGGCAGGAGGCCAGCCGCCTGGCAGTTGAGACGGTTCGCGAAGTCTACGATCAGGCCTTTCACGACGATCCGCAAGCGGCACTGGTTGAGTCGTTTGCCGCAGCCCATTCACGGATTCAAGAGTATGCCGAGCAGTATCCCGCGTTCCATGGCATGGGGACCACCTGCACCGCGGTCGTTCTCCGCGGGCGACAGCTTTATTTTGCCCACGTCGGAGACAGCCGCCTCTACCTGGTCCGCGATGCGCACATCTTGCGTTTGACGCGCGATCATTCCTATGTGGGCAGGCTGGTGGAGAACGGTATCGTGCGCGCCGAGGATGCCGAAAAGCACCCGCAGCGCCACATCCTGACCGCCGCTCTCGGCGCGGGAATGAACGTGGCCGTGGATGGCGCCGAACAAAGCCTGGCCTTGCAAGACGGCGACGAGCTACTGCTGTGCACCGACGGCCTTTGGGGTGTGGTGAGCGATCGGGAACTGGAGACCGCGGTGAACCGTAACGCCCCGGCGGAATGCTGTGCCGCTTTGGTGAAGTTGGCTCGAGAACGCGGCGGGCCGGATAACATCACGCTTCAAGTACTGCGCCTCGTGCACGAGCTGTAATTCGCTTTCTGAGCGTAACCGCTCCCAACTTGCGAGGTTGACTTGGTAACCGCAATGGAGTGCACATCTCCCCCATTCCGGCCTGGTGAGGATTTCTGCAAGTGCTGAAAACAAAGCGCGAATCGTCCCTCCTGCGTCACGAAGAACGGACCGTCAATTGCTTGTAAAACTCCAATAAAGTCCATTAGTGAAGTGGGCTTTATGGCATAATTACCGATTATGAAAATCTCTCAAAAGGGACTTTACGCTCTGCAGGCGATGATGATGCTCGCCCGCCATTACAACCAGGGAGCCATCAAAATACGCGAAGTGGCGTATGAGGAGAATCTCCCGGAAAAGTTCCTGGAACTGATCCTGCTCGAACTGAAGAACGCGCGCATGGTCGAAAGTGTGCGCGGAGCCAAAGGCGGCTATCAGTTGCGCCGCGATCCAGCCAACATCCGCTTGAGTGAGATCATGCGTCTGATCGATGGTCCGCTGGCGCCCTTCGGCGACGCCGAACAATTGCGCACCCTCATCGACCGCGATCTCCCGCATCGCGCCCTTTATCAACTGTTTCTCGACGTCCGCGACGCCGCGGCCAACATTCTGGAACACACGACCCTGGCCGACCTGATCGCCGAACCGAATCCACGGGCGGGCAAGGGCAAGCGCACAGCAAAGAAGAAAGAGAAGAGCACTGTAGTTCCCATGGTAGTGGTCGGCGGACAAAAGTGAACTCGCGCGGCATCCGACGCCATCCTGTGCGCGATCGCAAGGCAAGATTTGCAAGAATTATGAACTCCAGACGTAACTTCCTCAAGCAAATGTCAGGCGCGGCGCTCGCGGCAGCCGCAGCGCCGTCCGTGCTCACCTGGGCTCTCCCGCAGGGACAGTCCGTGAATGTGCCGGGTGAAGACGGCATGATTCTCCGCTCATTCCGCTTCGTCGATCTCGAAACTCCGGTCGAATATTTCAATACCTGGCTCACCCCGGTGTCCCACTTCTTCGTACGTAATCACATGCACGAACCGAGCGAACTCGATGCCAGGGACTGGCGTCTCTCGATTGGCGGCGAAGTGGAGAAGCCGCTTACGCTGAGTCTGGCCGAGCTCTCCAGGCTCGAGACCCATTCGGTCGTCAACACGCTTGAGTGCGCCGGCAACGGCCGCAGCCTGCATCGTCCCCAGGTGCCCGGCATTCAGTGGGGCAAAGGCGCGGTGAGCACCGCCAGGTTTTCCGGCCCGCGCTTGCGCGATGTATTGCAACGCGCGGGAGTGAAAGCCACGGGCAAACACGTAATGTTCCGCGGACTCGACGAAGTTCCCGGCAAAGTTCCTCCGTTCATTCGCAGCATCCCGGTCGAGAAGGCTCTCGACGCCGATACGTTGATCGCCACGCACATGAACGGAGCGCCGCTCACCAAGCATCACGGTTTTCCGGCGCGCGCTCTGGTCCCCGGCTGGATTGGCGCGGCCTCGTGCAAGTGGCTCACGGAAATAAAATTGCTCGATGCGGAATTTGTCGGCAATTTCATGAGCCCCGGTTACCGCCTGCCGAACCAGCCGGTGAAGCCGGGCGATGCCGTGAAGCCCGAAGACACACATCCGCTGACCGCGCTAAGCGTGAAGTCAGTGATTTCCGGACCCAGTGACGGTGCCAGCCTCAACGCAGGCAAAGTGGCCGTGCACGGTGCAGCTTGGGCCGGCGAAGCCGATATCGCGAAGGTAGAGGTCTCCACCGACGCCGGCGCTACGTGGACTCCGGCCAAACTCGGCCACGCCCACGCCCATTACGCCTGGCGGCTGTGGAGCTACGATTGGAAGCCCGGCAAGCCCGGCGACTACACCATCTTGTCGCGCGCCACCGACACGCAGGGGCGAACCCAGCCAGCGTCCGCAGTGTGGAATCCCAGCGGCTATCTCTACAACGCTGTCGATCAGGTGAATATCCATGTTTCGTAACACGTTGAAGGTGCGCAATAACGTGCGCAGTCAAGTGCGCACTCAAGTGGAAGAGCGGCGCTTCAGCGCCGCGTCAAGCATCATAGACAACGTGGGCTTCAGCCCCTGTGGTCGCATTTTGCCTCTCGCAAAAACGTTCGCTCCCCTGGCTCTGCTGATTCTCGCGACCTCCTCGCCGTTCTCCCTGCAGGCTCAGAAACCCGCAGGGGCAAACGTAACCGCGGATCTGCCCGCCGGTCCAATGCAAGCGAAGGCCACTACAGCCTGTCTGGAGTGCCATGAGGCGCGCATCATCCTGCAGCAGCGTCTCAGCAAAGCCGCATGGACGAAGGAAGTCGACAAAATGACGAAATGGGGCGCGGTGGTCGATCCCGCCGATCGCGATGCGCTGATCGATTACTTGGGCACGAACTTCAGCCCCGACAAACCCGCCTACGAACCGCAGCGGACTTCAGGGAAGTAAGCCGCTCTGGAAAAAGCAAAGCGCTGCCGACCCAATGTCCAACGCCTTGGCGGACATTACGGCAACGCTGCCACGTCTGAGTCCAAACTGAATAAGAAAAGTATAGAAATGTCGCCGCACTACTTCTAGTGCATTGTAGGGTACGTGGAAGTTAATACCGGAAAGCTTAATCCCGGAAGCTCAATCCCAAGTCCTAAGGTTTTCCCTGTGCGTCATCAGTGTCCTCCGTGTTTAAGCTTTTCTCCGGCCGCATCACCGGAAAAAGAATCACATCGCGGATGGTGTGTGAATCGGTTAGCAGCATGCACAACCGATCGACGCCCACGCCACAGCCTCCGGTCGGCGGCATCCCGTACGACAGCGCGCGAATGTAATCTTCGTCCATCTGGTGGGCTTCTTCGTCGCCGCGCTCGCGGTCCTGCAATTGCGCCTCAAAACGCCGGCGCTGGTCCTCGGGATCGTTGAGTTCGCTGAAGCCGTTGGCGATCTCCATCTTGCCTGCGTAAATCTCCCAACGTTCAGTCCAGTCCGGTTCATCCGGCTTCTGCTTCGACAACGGCGAAACCGCGGTAGGGAACTCATAGATGATTGTTGGCTGCGTCAGGTGTTCTTCGGCCACGGCCTCAAAGAGGCTGGCAATGGCCGAACCCGCAGTCCCACTTTTTGCCAACTCTTTCCGGATTAGTTCGAACGTAGCAGAAGTTTTGTCCGGCCTGCCTTGAGCGATTCCGAGATGTGCTTCCCGTATGTTAGCTGCAGCTCTTACGAGTAGGGCATCCAAATTCTCCCCGCTCGCAAACTCGCTCATCTCCGGCTTCGCGCCCGCCGTCTCCGGCCAGTAATGAATGATCGCCTCCCGCATCGTCATTCGTTTCCAGTTCGCCCAGTCGATCTCCTCATCGCCCCATTTTGTCTTCGATCCCCCAGTTACATCCTTGGCCGCCTGCGTGATCAACTCCTGCGTGAGATCCATCACTCCCTGATAGTCGGTGTAAGCCTGATAGAACTCGAGCATGGTGAACTCAGGATTCCATCGCCAGCCCAGGCCCTCGTTGCGGAAGTTGCGATTGATTTCATACACGCGATCGAAGCCGCCTACAACCAGCCGCTTCAAATAAAGCTCCGGCGCGATGCGCAAATACAAATCCATATCGAGCGTGTTGTGGTGCGTCACAAACGGACGCGCCACCGCTCCGCCCGCGATCGGCTGCATCATCGGGGTTTCCACTTCGAGGAAATGCTTCTCGTCCAGGAAGCTCCGCAGGGACCTGACCAGCTTGTTGCGCGCAATGAATACCTTTCGAACCTCGGGATTCATGATCAGGTCTACATATCGTTGTCGGTAGCGCGTTTCGACGTCAGTCAGGCCGTGCCACTTTTCTGGTAAGGGTAAGAGATTTTTTGTTAAAAAGGTTAGTTCCTCAACATGGACTGTTAATTCGCCGGTGCGTGTGCGGAATAGATAGCCACGAACACCAACAATGTCGCCAATATCAAGGAGCTTGTAAAGCTCGAATCCCTTCTCTCCAACTGCATCTCGCTTGACGTAGATTTGAAGCTTTCTACTTCCCGTTCTGTCTCGACGAGCTGTGGATTGCAAGTGAGCGAAACCCGCCTTGCCCATTAAGCGAATGGCCATTATGCGTCCGGCCAATTGGACCTGGGGTCGTTCCGAGTCAAGTTGTTCGGCGGATGCGTTCTCGTACTTGTCCCGCACGTATCCGATTGTGTGGGGTACGTCGTATTTGCTGCGGTACGCGGTCTGCCCAAGCGCCTCGATTTGCTTCAACTTCTGGCGCCGCAGTTCGTAAATGTTCTCGTCGAATGCCAAGGTAATCCTTAAACAGGGAATTGCGCCTTCTGGCGCGGAAGATCATGAAGGTTGAAAGGCGATTATAAACAACCTCCGCCGGAATGCGCGCCGCCGCAGGAGGATTGAGGAATCGGTTGCGCATACCTATACATCGTGGTACATTGGTACACATGGTCGACGATCCGAAACTGCTGGTCGAGCGCGTCCAAACCGGCGTGCGCATGGAGAAACGCCTGCTCAAAGTCCTGAAGGCCTTCGCCGAGTACCACGACATGACGCTCGGCGATCTATTGGAGGGTATCGTGCTCCACGCCTTCGACGGCAAGACGCCGTTCAGCGCAGCTTCACTCGATCGCATTCAGGAACTAAAGCGCTTCTATGATTTTGATCTCGATTCCAGCGCCAGTCACCGCCTCAAGGAAATCAAGGCGCGGCCGGCCCGCCAGCGCACTGCCGACAAGTAGCAGGGGTTCACCTATGACAGAACAACGAATGAAAACCGCCGTCACCATATTGCAGTGGACTTTAGGGCTTGTGATTCTGATCGAAGCGGTCTTGTTTGTGATGCCGGGCGCACGCCACGACTTCGCCCGTACTCACATGCCGGATATTGTGCGCCAAGTCCTGGGATGGGGCGAGATCGTCGGCGCTATCCTCCTGCTGATACCGCGAACCGCCGTCCGCGGCGCTTGGGTCCTTGCCGGTATTTTTGTATTGGCGATCGCCATCCACCTGCTGCACGGAATTTTCAACGTCGGCAACCTGGTCATCTACGCCGCAGCGGCGTGGGCCATCGCGAGTGGCAAGGGACCTTAGCTTGGCCGGGAGCTAGCCCATGAGAGTGCTTCAGTGAACCACCAGGAACTCATCCACCGTTTTGAGGGCGACGCAATTCCCGAAGGGTCTTTTCATCATGCCGACCACGTCCGCCTGGCGTTCGCGTATCTCTGCGAGTATCCGGTTCTACAGGCGCTGGAGAAGTTTTCCACCGCGTTGAAGCGATTTGCCGCTGCTCGGGGGAAGACGCAGCTCTACAATGAAACCATCACCTGCGCATATTTCTTTCTGATCCGTGAGCGTATGGCAGGCTGCGAAGGCGCGGATTGGGAAGAGTTCGCTCGCCGGAATTCAGACTTACTTATCTGGAGAGACAGCATCCTGAGCCGGTACTACCACGACGCTACGCTCAAATCAGACCTAGCCCGGGTAGTATTCGTGCTGCCCGATAAGAGTCTTGAGTTGCAGCCACCTCTCCTTGAAGTCGCTCACCATCGGCGGTAGTATTATTTGCCCGACAGTTCCTCGGGCGATACAACGCGCAGGATTCCTCTATGCCGCAAAACTACGTTCCCATCTTCATCTTCATGGCAGTGATCGGAGTGCTGCTTCCAGTTACGCTGCTCGCGGCGAAGCTCGTCCGCCCCGACAATCCGAGCAAGACCAAGCTGATGCCCTACGAATGCGGCATCGACCCCATCGACAATGCGCGCGGCCGTTACACCGTCCGCTACTACATCATCGCCATCTTGTTCGTGGTTTTCGACGTGGAAACCATTTTCCTGTTTCCCTGGGCGGTCAAGTTCAAGGCTCTCGGCGTGTTCGGCCTCGTGGAGATACTGATCTTCCTCGTCATCCTGATCGCCGGCTACATCTGGGTTTGGCAAAAAGGCGCATTGGAATGGGTATAAGGCCGCCCCGCCGTTCGAGCCTTATGCCTTGACGAATGTCGTCAAGCCGCGCCGCGTGCGTTCGCGAAGCTGACACTCGCGCAGGGTTTCGGCGATCGCCTCCAGATTCGGAACGCCATAAATATAAAATTTCTCAAGCTCCGCATCCGAGGAAAACAGGCGGAGCGACGATTGCCCGAGCAGGCGCATGCCCAGCGGCCTGTGGAACTCGAAATGATCGATGCGGAACAATTCCAGACTTTCCTGAACCTTCGAGAGCAGGCCCCATTCCAGTTTGATCCTCTGGGTGGTGATCTTGTAGTGGATTTTCCTGCTCTTCACGTAGAAGTACAAGGCAATGATGCCGCACGCGGCCAAGCAACCGAGGACTGTGTACAACATGGCGCCATCTCTGGCCTTGGACTGGACGGCGTAGGACTGGACAGCATATCCGATGCCGATGGCCAGCGCGATCACCACCAGAAAAGGCACAAATTGGCCGACGCTGTAAATCACGGCGGGGTGACCGGAGAACAAGTCCTTCTCGGTTTCGAGTTCTTTCGTCGCCGTAAAAGTCGCTAGGTCGGTATTGCAGAAGCGGCACTTAATCGCTACGGCCTTGATGGTTTCTCCGCAGACCGGGCAAGCTTTTTCGTCTCTGTCCATGATCGATCCTTCCGAACCAGAATCATAGCGCAAAAGGGTCCAGGTAACCCCGAACCGCATGAAGTCGCCATGGTTTTGCAGCAACGAAGAAAGCATCGCCAGCTCGACATTAAGAGCTATCAGGCGCAATCCCGCGTGTAGAGCGCAAGCGCGGCGCTCCCAAAACTGAGCAGACCTGTTTTTCCTCGCCGGGCTCGTTGACACTATGTGCTCAAGCTGATAAAAATTAACGTTCTCTCCGAAAGCCTGCGCGCCCGAGGTTTGCGTCTTCGCCGCTGATGCCGGACGAAATCAAATCGCCCTCTTCACCGCCGCCGGAAGGTGAGCCGCAACCGACGGTGGATAAACCGGCCGTTGCCGGCGGCGTGAAAGCTACCGCTTCAGGCTCTGTTCAAGCGGATTCCAAGGCTCCTGCCGAAACGCCAGCATCTCCCTCGTCGCCAGTTGCCCCGAAGCCCACAGCGCCTGCGCCGCCTGCCGCTGCCAAACCGGCTGCGCCTGCCAAGCCAGCCGCCCCTGCGCCCACCCCGTGGGATTCGCCCATGGTCGCAAAGCTTAAGGGCGCATACGGTTCCGGCGTCGAACCGCTGACCTATGCCGGGCAGAACTACATGGTGGTCGATCGTTCGCTGATTCCGGAGATTCTCCAGGTCCTCCGCAACGAAGAGCAGTTCGATTACTGCGTCGACATTACCGCCGTGCACTACCCCACGCGCGAAAGGCAATTCGAGGTCATCTGGGTGCTTTATTCTTTCGCGCGCAACGAGCGCGTCCGCGTGAAGACTCAGATCGTGGATGGGGCGAGCCTGCCGAGTTCCGTTCCCATCTGGGCGGGAGCCAACTGGCTGGAGCGCGAAGTCTTCGACATGTTCGGCATCAAGTTTGACGGACATCCTGACATGAAACGTATTCTGCTGCCCGACGGATGGAAGGGACATCCGTTGCGCAAAGATTACGGCATCCTGCAGCAGGATAACGAGTGGGTG
>PLIO01000229.1 GCA_003140075.1 Acidobacteriaceae bacterium
GTAGATCGTATCGGCCGCGACCGGACAATGGCTCTGGCGATTCTCCGCGACCTCCTTTCCTCTCCGAATTCGTAAATCACATCGGCAAGCTCGCGCTCGTCGAGGTGGTTTACCACTTGTTCGGCGGTACGCTCCGAGTGCGGGTCCATCCGCATGTCGAGCGGTCCATCCGCCTGAAAACTAAATCCGCGCGCGGCGTTGTCTAGCTGCAAGCCGCTTACGCCGATGTCGGCCAGAATGCCGTAGATGCTTGCTGCCCGCTGGCCATTGGCAATTTCTGCGAAGGACCGATGCAGCAGCGTAATCTTCGGCCAGTCGACATTTGCCGGCGAGACGCCGGCGCTACTTTCCAGCTTCTGCCGAGCAACTGCCAGCGCCGCAGGGTCTTTATCGAGGCCAATCAAATGTCCCGGTGCGCCGAGGCGTTTTGCGATTTCGTAACTGTGCCCGCCCAGGCCCACCGTGGCGTCGATATAAGTCCCGCCACGCCGCACGTTTAAAAAGTCGATCGCTTCTTTTAAAAGAACCGGAACATGGCTGGCTTCCCTTCCACCACCATGCCCAACCCCCTGAGGGGTGTCTGTTGAACCCTCGCCCACTAGATGCCCAATTCGTCGAGCGTCTTCTCATCGTCAGGCGTAAACTTTTCTTCCTCGACCTGTTTGCGGTACGACTCCAGGTTGCGCACGATCAAGTGCGTCAAGTTGCCGGTAACCGCAACCTCGCCTTTGATTTGAGCCGATTCGCGCAGCAGTTGCGGTATCAGCAACCGCCCCTGCCCATCCATTTCCACCAGCTGCCCGTAATAGTTCACCCGGTCCAGAAACTTTTTCTTCGTGGGATTGAAAGTGGAGAGCCCCGCCAGCTTCTGCTCGATCCGCTCCCATTCCTCGAAGGGATACACTTGAGCAACCTTCCCATCCAGACTTGTGATGTAGTATTGCTGTCCGTACTTCTCGTCGATCACCCGCTTGAACTCGGCCGGGACCTTTAACCGTCCTTTTTCGTCGACGCGAGTTGGGTGATTGCCGCGAAACATGTGCTTTCTCTGCCACTATGACTGCAACCGGGGAGGTAAAAGCGGCGCAAAGTATGGTTAGACTCGGGCGGATCGGGCTGTTTGTCGTGCTTTTGGGTCGGTTTCCCACCGGCTCCTCGTTTTCAGCTTCCCGTTCCCACGACCTTAACTGTCTCAACCACTCTGTACCACTTTGTACCACATCTTACCCGTAAGTCCTTAATTGTCAATAAGAAACTTGAAGGTAGGTGTCCCACTCTGGGAGGGATTCGGCAAAATACGAGGCCTTGTGGTTAACCAGAAAGACGACCACAAGGGGTTGGGTTTACGTTATAGATTCCTTCGCTATTCGTTCGCTTAGATTTTTGTTGCACTCCGCGCCAGTGGCGGACTTTCCTGTGGAAATAGTTGCAGCGCCGGTTCCGCTGAGGCGCTTCGGCAATGCAGACGTTGCACCAGCGGCGTCGGCGAAGAGGCCTTTCTACTTCGAGGGCTCCACGAACACCGCCGTCCCATAGGCCAGCACTTCAGTGACGCCTTGCATCACTTCGGTCGCGTCGTAGCGCGCGCCCACCACGGCGTTACCGCCCAGTTCAGCCCCGTGTTGCAGCATCAGATCGAAGGCCTCGGCGCGCGTCTTCTCACACAAGTTGGTGAGCAGTGTGATGTTGCCACCGACCAGAGTCTGCAATCCAGCGCCGATCGTACCGAAGATCGAACGCGACCGAACCACGATGCCGCGCACCACTCCCAAGGTGCGGGTCACGCGAAAACCATCCAGTTCGAACTGCGTTGTGACCATGTTGTGCGCCACCATCCGTCGACCGCCTGTGTAACTGGTTGCCATCGCGATTGTCCTTTCTGAATGCGCCGACGCGACCGTGCCCGGTGTCGGAGCCACTAACTATAGCGCGAATGCTGCCAAGACAGAACCGGCAGAGACGGAACTCTTCGCTTTTGCCACACACCGCTCACGCCGACTTCACTCCAGCGCGGCCGTGATAAAGAATTCCTGCGATGACGTATCGTACTCAACTCGTAACACATTGGGTTTGCAGCAGACCTGGCAGTCTTCGATGTAGTTCTGCCGACGTCCGGCGGATTCGTCAACGTTGGTGGCGTTCCACTCGCCGCAACCTGCGCATTGGAAGCCAGCTTCCATAAGGCGATTATGCCGGAGTTCCCGGCCGCCGGTATGCCTATTGCCAAACGAATATTTGGCCTGCCCTATAATGGCGAGGCTCTTACTTTCGAAGCTGGAGGGTCCATGATTTCGCGGCGGCAGTTTCTCAAAGTGGGCAGTGTGGCAGGAGTTGCCGTAGTTGCTCGTCCGCTGGTCGCGGCCACTGCGTTGGAAAAGCCAGGCGACTCTTCCCTGCCGCCTTCTCTCGCGCGCTTGAAGTCGCGAAAAAGTGGAGCTGTTCCCATTACGCGCGAGGAGCGCCACGAACGCCAGGAGCACGCCCGCAAGTTGATGAGCGAGAACGCGCTGGACGCCATCGTCTTGATGTCCGGCACGTCGTTGAATTACTTCACGGGGATTCGCTGGTGGGGCGGCGAGCGCCTGTTCGCTTTGGTGCTGCCCGCGAAAGGTGCCGCGTTCTATGTGTGTCCGGCGTTTGAAGAGGACCGCGCTCGCGAAGAGATCGCGAACGCGCCGGACGGCGAAAGGCCCGATGTGCGCACCTGGCAAGAGGACGAGAGCCCTTATCAACGCCTTGCCCAAGGACTGAAAGAACGCGGCATTCGCAGTGGCAAACTAGGGATCGAAGAAACAGTGCGTTTCTTCTTCGCGGACGGAATTGCCCAAGCGGCTCCGCAAGTGGCGCTCGTAAGTGCGACACCGGTTACGGCCGGCTGCCGCATGATCAAGAGCGCACGTGAGATTGCGTTGATGCGTCTGGCCTGCCAGGTAACGCTGTCCGCTTATGAAGCCGTTTATCACGCGTTGCGTGAAGGCATGACACAACAGCAGGTGGAAGATTTGATTGCCGCCGCGTATGGGCAACTTGGTTTTCCCGGCGAGGCCAGCGTTGAGGTGGGCGAATATTCCGCATTTCCCCACGGATCGAGCACGCCGCAAATAATTCGCGAAGGTTCGATTGTGATGATCGATGACGGCTGCACAGTAGAGGGATATCAATCCGATATCACGCGCACATTCGTGCTGGGCAAGGCTTCCGACAAAATGAAGACGGTCTTCGATATCGTGCATCGCGCGCAGGCTGCGGCGCTGGCGGCGGCGCGTCCAGGAGTGGAGTGCGGAGCGGTGGACGCGGCGGCGCGCAAGGTCATTACCGACGCAGGGTACGGGCCTGACTACAAATATTTCACTCATCGCCTGGGCCATGGCATGGGCATGGACGGGCACGAGTGGCCTTATCTGGTTCGCGGCAACGCGACCAAGCTTGCCCCTAACATCACCACCAGCGACGAACCCGGCATTTACATTCGCGGCGAATTCGGCATTCGCCTGGAAGACGATATGCATATCACGGAAGACGGGGCGGAGTTGTTCACTCCACAAAGTTTGTCGCTGGAAGATCCGTTTGGCAAGGCGTGAGAGCTGCTATTTCGACGGCACAACCTGCAGATTGTTGGTCACCGAGAAGATGCCGGGAACGCCGTTGGCGCGAAGTCCAGCGATGTTTTTGTCGGTGTCGTTATCCACAACACCTTCCAGAGTGAGGCGGCCATTCTTCACGATGATGCGAATCGGCTTTTGAACGCCCAGCGCGTACTTCTCCAGTGCCGGATATCCGTAGATCGCGCGGTACAAGCGCCGGCGCAGGCCGTCATCCATGGGCGAAGGGGGAAGAACCTCGATCTGGTTATCCACTCTCTCGACGCCTTCGATGTGCTTCACCGAGTTCTCGGCATCGGACTTCAGGGAAGGACGCACGACTTGGCCGAGCAGCGTAACGGTGTATCCATCAACTTTGTAGGCGATGTTATCGAACACACCGAAATACGGCAGCATGAGAAGTTCGTGGCGAACTTCCTTGGTGATGCGTTCTTGAGCCTTGGCCGAGAACTGTTCTCGATCCTGAGCGAAACCCAGCATTGCGAGCGAAAACAGAGTAACGACGACAACCAACCACTTGCGCTTCATGGCAGTCTCTCCTTGCTCGATATTTCTCAGACATCGAGCCAGTGTACTCCGGAAAGCGTGTGAGGTCCTACAGTGTTTGCGGTAGCCCATAATTTGTGTCACAAATGAGATTCTGGTGAACGATTCGGGAACAGTGTGCGAACGCAGGGGCGGGGAGTGTATCCTTCGTGAACCCTGGAAAGAGGTTTGGCCATGCAGCATTTGAGTCCACATGACGTGATGACGATGTTCATGGCCCTGGCCGTGCTGCTAGGCTGCGCCAAACTGGCGGCAGAGTTCATGCAAAAGATCGGCCAACCGTCGATCCTGGGAGAGATTTCTGTCGGAATCTTTCTGGGGCCAACGGTCCTCGGACACTACCAGCCGAAGGTTTATGAAACGCTGTTTCCTACGACCGGTCCGATGCCGATCGTGCTGGACACGGTGACGACGCTCGGAGTTGTATTTTTCCTGCTGACGGCCGGGCTGGAGATTGACTTGCGCAGTATCTTCCGCCAGGGCAAGAGCGCTTTGCTGGTGAGTTTTTTCGGCGTTGCGTTTCCCTTCGCGTCCGGTTTTCTTGCGGCCAGCGCTTTTCCCAATTACCTGGGCGCGGGAGCGGGAGCAAGTCCTCTTATCTTCGCGTTGTTCGTGGGCACGGCGCTGGCAATTTCGGCGCTGCCGGTGATCGCGAAGATTCTGATGGATCTGAATCTTCTGCGCACCGAGGTGGGCACGGTCATCATTTCTTCGGCGATGTTCGACGATCTGGTGGGATGGATTCTGTTCTCGTTTGTGCTGGGGATGATGCATCCGCCGGCGGGCGGCAGCGTCGCGGACGGAGTGAAGCACACCATCGTGTTGGTGGTGCTGTTTGTGGGCCTCACGCTTACCATCGGGCGCTGGCTGTTCGACAAGATTTTGCCGTTCTTGCAGGCGCACACCACATGGCCGGGCGGCGTGCTGGCCTTCATTTTTACGCTCACGCTCGCCGGAGCGGCATTCACCGAATATGCCGGAATTCATGCGGTGTTTGGGGCGTTTGTGATTGGCATTGCGATTGGAGAGTCGGGCCATCTGCGCAAGCGGACGTCGGAGCACATTCACGAGATCGTGACCAATGTGTTCGCGCCGTTTTTCTTTGCCAGCATCGGATTGCGGACAAACTTTGCCGCGAACTTTCATCTGGGGCTAACCGCAACCGTGATCGGCGTAGCCTGCCTGGGCAAACTACTGGGAGCAGGCTGGGGTGCGCGCCTGGGTGGCATGGACCGAACATCGTCGCTGGTGGTGGGACTGGCAATGAATGCGCGCGGAGCGATGGAAATCATTCTTGGGATTCTGGCTCTGCAGGCGGGGTTGATCCGTGAATCGATGTTTGTAGCGCTGGTGGTTATGGCGCTGCTCACTTCTCTGGTATCGGCGCCAGCGATTCACTTTCTGGTGCGCCGGAGACGGTCTCTGACCCTGAAGGACACCGTCACCGCCAAACTCTTTCTACCTCACCTCGCGGCGAAAACCCGTCTGGGCGCGCTAAAGGAAATGTGCGAAGTCGCGGCGGTGGCTGTGAGCAACGCTCCAGAACGACTGTTCCGTCTGGTAGCGGAACGGGAGCACATCCTGGCCAGCGGATGGGAGAACGAGTTGGCCGTGCCTTATGCGCGCGTGAACGGATTATCCAGGCCGCTGGTAGTGGTGGCGAAATCCGCGGGGATCGACTTTGACGCGCGCGATGGCAAGCCCGCGCGTCTAATTATCATGATCCTGACGGGAGATAACCAGTCACAACACGATTTGCTCGGAGACGCCAGCGAATTATTCAGCCACAAAGAAGCAGTGGACCAAGCGGTGCATGCCAGCAACTTTGTGGAGTTGGTAGCAGCGCTGAACGCGCCGGTGCGGTAAGTTAGGGTCGCGCAGAGCTCGGGGCCGCTTTCTTACGGTAATCAGGCGCGTTTCCCGTTACGAAGGGTCGTGGCAACCTGCCGAACTTTACCAGACGAGACTAAGCTTTGCCTTCGGTTCTGGGATCGGCTCGATCTGTCCCAGCAAGAAGATGTATCCCACAATTCCGAGCAGCAGGATTACGGTTGCGGTAACGAAAGCGGTGGCAAATGAGTGCGTTGTGGAAACAATGTAGCCCGTAACAATGGGCGCAGATATCGCCGCGATCTGGCCGCAAAGATTCACCGCGCCCGCGAGCGTGCCGACGCTTTCCCGCGGCGCAATGAGAGATGGGACGGTCCACGCCACCGGCGCGGCTGCGGCCAGTCCTCCCAAGGCTAGGCTGATCCACACCAGTGCGCTCGCGGCACTGTGAGCGCGAGCTGCGCCGAAGATCGCTAGACCGAAGGCCATTCCTGCTACCAGCACAGTTTGACGAACACGGTTTGCATTGAATCCGTGTTGGATCAAAACATCCACCAGCCAGCCGCCGACCAGGAGATCGGTAAAAGTGGCAAACAGCCAGGGCACGCTGGTATAGAAAACAGAGTGCAACAGATCCACGTGCAGAGATACGGAAAGATAGCTGGGCAGCCAGGTCAGTAGAAGAAAGAAAGTGTAGTTGTAGGCGCCCCATCCCAGCGCGAGTCCGTAGACCTTTCGCTGCTTCAGGAGATAACCCAGGGAGCTTCCGCTTCGTACCTTCGAATGGTCCTCCGGCTGAGCTCCACCTTGGAGAATGAGCTGGAACTCTTCTGCGGACAGTCCTTTGTCCTCGCTGGGATTGCGGTAGATCAGGTAAAACAGCACGAAATAGAGAAAGCTAATGAAGCCGGTGGCGGCAAAGCTCCAGCGCCAGCCGAAATACACGAGCAGCAGACCGATCAACGGGACTCCAATGGCGCTGGAGAATTTTGCCGCCGCGTCGGTGATCGCCGTCGCCAGACTTCGTTCCTCCTGCGTAAACCAGTAGCCCAAGGCTTTGGCATTTGCCGGAAACGTGGGAGATTCGCTGACGCCGAGAAGGAAACGCGCTCCAAAGAACCAATTGAGGCCGGGAGCAAGTGCCGCTGCGAAAGAGGCAACGCTCCACAGAAGCGCGCTGATTCTGCCCACGGTTCGCACTCCCCACCGGTCGAGGAATATTCCGCAAGGCATTTGCATCAGGGCATACGTCCAACTGAAAGCGCTGGAGAGATAGCCAAAAGCGACTAGCGACAATCCGAAGGAATCGTGCAGAGCCTCCCGAGAGACCGAAAGGTTGATCCGGTCGAAGAAATTGACCAGAACACCAAGAGCGAGCAGAAAGGCGATTCGCCATCGCCTGCGAGGCAGGCTCGAACTACGCGAGATTTCTTGCGGCAAGAGCGCTCCGGGAGAAATTAACGGGATGACATGGTTCGAGTTCGCACCATGGTCAACAATTTCTCGTGATCTTGCAACTGAAATTAGGAATCGGCGATCGCTCCACAAATGATCGAATCAAGAACAGACCGAATCGAAGACGATCATTGGACGCCGATGCCCGCGAGTAGTCCACCATCCACAAGATAATCGCCTCCGGTGCAGAATCCCGCTTTGTCTGAGGCCAGAAACGCCGCCAATTCAGCGACCTCTTCGGGAGTGCCGATACGCCCGAGAGGGTGCGCCGCACCAAAACGTGCGAACGATTCTTCCACCGGCACATCCGGCGAGAAGTTTGCCGCGGAGCGTACCAGCATGGGGGTGCGAATCGAACCGGGGCTGATCGAATTCACGCGGATGTTATCGGCAGCGTGATCGAGGGCCAGGGCTCGGGTCAAACTGTGAATCGCCCCTTTGGACGCGGCATACGCGGCAACACCTCGCTGGCACGCGTGTCCCTGAACCGACGCCAGGTTGAGGATGGAGCCACCGCCGCGTTTCTTCATCTCTGGGATGCCCAGGTGCGCGAGGAGATAGATGCTGCCGACGTTCACCGTCATGCAGCGATTCCAGGTCTCGAGGTCAGTTTGCACAACTGTGCCGAAGGGATGAATCGCAGCGGCGTTGACGATGATGTCCAGGCCTCCAAACCGGCTGACAGTTTTCGTGATGACCGAATGCACCTGGTCGAGACTCGTCACATCGCAAGTTTGGACCTGCAGGGTTAACCCCAGTTTTGTCGACGCGCTGGCCAATTCCTCGTTCGCAGCCGTTTCAATGCCACACGCCACCACCTGAGCGCCGCCCGCAGCAAAGCGGACCGCAACCGCACGACCAATTCCCGTGGTACCCGTGACCAGAGCCACGCGTCCGGCAAACTCTTTCATAGGAACTGTGCCCTCGATTCGCATGTCATGATAATCGCCGTGTACTGGAGACCGCCAGCATGAGCGTTTTATCGAGCCAATTCTGGAATCGCATACTTCAAGCCGTTTACCACGCCGCGTAATTCGGCAAGCCCTTTCAATCTGCCCACCAGCGAATAGCCGGGATTTATCTTCTTGCCAATGTCGTCGGCGAGCAGGTGTCCGTGGTCGGGACGCATGGGAATCTCATGGTCTGGCCGGCCCGCGCGCCGACGTTGCGCTTCTTCTTCGAGCATCGTTCGGATCACGCCCACCATGTCGGAACTGCCGGCCAGATGTTCCGCTTCATGAAATGATCCGTCTAGCTCTCTCGTTACCTGCCGCAGATGTACAAAGTGAATGCGAGCGCCGAATTCACGAGCCATGGCCAGCAGATCGTTGTCGGCTCTGGCTCCGAAGGAACCAACACAGAACGTCAGCCCGTTTGCGAGAGTGTCGCAGGATGTAAGGATAGCCCTCACATCGTCAGCGGTCGAAACGACTCGCGGGAGGCCGAACAGGGACCACGGGGGATCGTCGGGATGGATGGCAAGTCGAACCCCGGCCTCCTGCGCTACCGGGACAATTTCCCGGAGAAATGCGGCGAGGTTGCTTCGCAATTCGGCAGCGGTCACGCCCCGATACTCAGCGATTAAATTGCGAATCGTCTCGCGATTGTACGACGCCTCGGCACCGGGGAGTCCGGCAATGATCGTTTGCTCAAGATCAATTCTCCGCACCTGTGGCATAGAGTGAAAGCGGTCATGCGCCGCCCGAACGCGGTCTTCGGGATAGTCGGCCTCGGCACTTTTGCGTTCGAGGATGAAGAGGTCGTATACCGCGAAGTCCACCGCATCAAAACGCAAGGCATAGCCCGTAGTCGGCAGTTGCCATTGCAGGTCTGTCCTCGTCCAGTCGACTACCGGCATGAAGTTATAGCAGACGACTTCCACACCCGCCTTCGCAACCGCAGCCAGCGTATCCTTCCACGCGCCGATGAAGTGCTCATGAAATGCGGAGCGAAGCTTGATGGAATTGTGAATCGGAATGCTCTCGACCACGGACCAGGCGAAGCCAGCCGCGAGAATCTCATCTCTGCGCTTGATTACTTCGTCTAACGGCCAAGCCTCGCCGCGGTAGAGATGGTGCAGGGCGGAGACGATGCCGGTAGCGCCCGCTTGCTTGATGTGATGGAGAGGAACTGGATCTCCCGGCCCAAACCATCGCCAAGTCTCCTTCATGTGGTTGATGTTACCCCTTCGTCTCGCAATGCGGCGCTAGCGAAAATTCGCGTAAGAGCGCCGGTCTTCTCAGCCTTGCCGAATCTGGCTGTCCACATGGTCCTGTTACTTTCGCTGAAGAACGATGAGTTCTACGGCATCGGCTGCGAGAGAATTAGATAAACTTAAATTACTTCCCGCGCCTGATTTCTCCTCAACCAACTCGAGATTCTGGGTCCGGCTAATCCGGTAACGCTTTACGCTGAATGCCTTCTTGCCCCACGGCAAATTATCGATGGTGAGATTGTATCCAGCATTGTCACGGTAAACGATGTCAGTGCGCGGCGGCAGGGACTTGACTTTCGAGAAGTCAGGCATTGGGGGCGACGCCTTCACCAGTTCCGGCGGCATTTGCATGATGTGCGGTTTGAAACCCGTAGGAATTACATAATTGCTGATCAATATCTGAATCGTGTTGCCGTCTGCGGAGCGGCCTGCGAGCGCGGTGAAGCCAAACGTGTCAGTGCCCGCAACTGGAAGCCGTTGAGGCGTGTCCAGCATCTTCCTCATTGCCTGGAACGTATAGGCGGTCTTGAAATACTGCCCTCGCAGGTCGAAGAGCCCCATCCAAGCGGCATCGCCGCGATAGAACTGCGCGTGATCAATAGGCGAGTCCTGAAGATAGGTGAGCACGGCGCCGATGTAGGCGGCATTCTCCATGCCCTGGAGCCTGGCCTTCTCATCGTCGGTAAAGTCAGGGGTAAGATTCCACTCGGAAAGAATGCTCTCCGCTTTGGGAAAGCCATGAGTGTCCAGGATTTCACGAATCTGTTTGGCGAGGCGAACGGCATCATAGGGATCGGCGGAAGAGTCCGCATAGGTGTGCCAGGAGTAGAAATCAAGCGGCAGCTTGCGCTTGGCGCAGTAATCGATAAATCCTTCGCGGTAACCTCCGTCATCGTAGGGGAACGCTTTGGCATCGCCGCCCACTTTGAGTGTGGGATCAATCGACTTCAAAGCCCGCACCGTTTTCTCGTACAAAGAGTAAAACTGCTCCGGAGTACCCGACCAGAAGAGACCATCCGGTTCGTTCCAGAATTCCCAGTAGCGGATATCGTAATGGAAACCGTTTGCCCACCCTTGGTTGTAGTGCATGGCGATGTGTTTCACCACGCTGGCAAATTTGTCGAAATCGGATGGTGGATTAACGTTGGCGCCCCAACTGCGCCCGATGCGGTAATAGATTTCCGCGCCGCTGGCTCGAATCGCGGCAAGCACCTTATCGGTAGGGGCAAAGTTGTAGCTCGCGGGGTTCTCGGGGTCGGCGCCCTGGTCAGGAAAGATAATGCTGGCATTGCCCACCTTCACTACGCCGGCACGCTGGGCAGAATCTGGAATAAGCCAGGCGAGCTCCCCGTTGGACTGTTCGAATCTTGAGTCGATCTCGCTCGGCCCCATCAAATCGTGGGTGCGAACCTGCCTAATGCGAAGATCTCTGTATTGCTGAATGAGACTTGGAAGCCCCGCCATCAGCGGAATGGGCGGTCCGTTCAATCCCTGGAACGATCGGATCTCGCCGCTCACCTTGCCGGCGTCCACTTGGAGGGAGCGGAATCCTGAATTCGTGCTTTGGGTGAACGCGGCAGCGCAGAACAGCGCCGTGCAAAGAAGAAAAGTATTGAATAGAGTCTTCATCGGTAAGAACTCCTGCTAAGCGATCATGCCTCCTGCATTGTCCTCTAGCTCAAGGTGGCGCGGATCTATCCCACCATGACTGGTTTCTCCTCTGTCCACAATTTCGTGATCTCTTCGAGCGACCGGCCTTTAGTTTCGGGAATCAGCCAGCCCACGAGAATGATTGTTAACAACGCCCCCGCGCTGAAACACCAGAAAGTTCCATCCGATCCCAGGCGCTTCTGCATGATGGGAAACAGTTGGTTGCCCAGGTAGCCCACCAGCCAAAGCGCGGTAGTTGCGATGGACATGCCGCGTCCGCGAACTTTGGTGGGGTAAATCTCCGAGATGATAACCCAGCAGGCAACACCATTGCCGAACGCGTGACCGGCGACGAAGCTCATCACCAAGATTAAAACTGCCAAGCCGCTGCCGTGAACATGATAAAACCAACCGACTAAGGCAAAGGAAATGAATTGCACGGCTGTACCGGCCAGGATCAGCGTTTTGCGGCCAGCGCGGTCCACCAGCCAGAGAGCGAACAACGTAAACAAGAGGTTCACGAGGCTCACCAGGACCGACTGGAAAAACGCGTTGCTGGTCGCGGTTCCGGCGCTGCGAAAGATCTCCGGCAAAAAGGAAAAGAGCGGAGTGATGCCGCTGATCTGCTGCAAACCCGCCAGCATGATGCCCAGCAGAAGGGGACGCCGAAAAGTGGTGAACAGCTCCGAGATGTGACCTTCCTCACTGGCAAGCGAGGCTTCGATTTCTTCAGTTTCGCGCTGGGCCGCTTCAACGCCGTTGATCCTGGCAAGCACACTGAGAGCCTGATCCCGACGGCCCATCTTTAGCAGCCAGCGCGGACTCTCCACCGCAGGCAGAATCATCACTCCGAATAGGATCGCCGGCACAACACCGGCGAAAAACATCCAGCGCCAGCCGGTGGATATGTTCCAGGCTTCATTGCCCATGCGTTGAATGAGCATGTTGACGAAGACGGCGGCAAGAATTCCAACCACGATCCCGAGCTGGTACAGCGTCACGCAACGGCCGCGCACTCGCGTGGGAGCAATCTCGGCGATGTAGTTCGGAGAAATCACCGATGCCGCGCCAATACCCACGCCGCCAATCAATCGCCACAAGACGAACTGGTGCAGATTCGCGGCATACAGCATGCCAAGAGACGAAAGGGCGAAGCATAAAGCACAGAGCGCAAGACCTTTTTTCTTTCCCAGATGGTCGGCGACGGTGCCTGCGGTGGCACAACCGGCAATGCATCCCACTAACGCGCATCCCGCGGCCCAGCCGATGCCGGCTGCGTTCAGATGAAACAACCGGCTCAAGTATCCAATCGCACCGCTGATCACGATGTTGTCGTAGCCAAACAGCAAGCCGCCAAGGGTCGAAACGCTGGCCGCAATGACGAGAGGGACACGCGAATGAGTTGCGCCGGATGAAGGGTTCAGTTACTGGTCTCCATGACTAGCGGTCGTTAGCTCCGCACTGTATTTCTGGGAAGATTCGAGCGCCGCCTTAGCGGCTAGCATAAAGCCGAGAGTGTGCGCCATGCCAGCATGCCAAGGTGCAGAACATGTCATCTGCGGAGTGTGGTCGGGAATGATCGCACCTTCGAAGTGGTTGCGATGAAGAATTGTGAGAATGCGAAGCATATCCACATCCCCTTCGTCGACGAAAGTTTCGCGATAGTGCGGCACCTTCCCCACAACGTTGCGCAGATGAATATAGGCAATCTTGCCTTGTTTGCTGTATTGATCGACTGCATCGTAGATATTTCCTTCGGTCATCTCGGCCAGAGTTCCGACGCAAAGCTCGAGGGCGTTACTGCGGCTCGGCGCCACATCAATCAGCCTTTGATACATGTGAGGCTGGTAGACCAGACGCGGCTGCTGCCGCATGGTCGGCATGGGAGGATCGTCGGGATGGGCGGCCAGCCGAACTCCCGACTGCTCGGCCACGGGAATAACTTCTTCCAGAAATCGTTGCAGGCGCCGCCAGAGTTCTTCGTGAGAAATCGAAGGCAGCTCGCCAGGAGGGGCGTTGCGATCGTAGATCATGTTCCAGATCATCCCGTTCGGAATCGGCACGTCTTCGGCGGGACCATCCATTCCCACGGTGATCGCATGGCCGCGCCCCTGCGGCGCGGCCACGCGGCCGCATACGCCGGCCAGGCTAAAGTTGTAGCCGAGCACTGGAATACCGGCTTCGCCCAAGCGGCGAATGATGGTTTTCACTTTCTCGATCTGTTGCGGACGTTGCGGACCATCGAGCAGAATATCGTGCCAGTGCGCAGGATCGAGGTTCTCGATCGCGGCTAAAGTCAGCCCGGCGTCTTCAATTCCCGTGCGAAGGGCTTTCAACTCTGTCGCAGTCCAAAGCTGCTCCGGATTTCCCGCAACTCCCCAGGGTTCGTATTTTGAACCGGTGGGTTGATTGTTGCGCGGGTTGGAGGGCCCCTGGTTGAAGTAATCGACGAGGTGAACCACAACGTGGGTACAGCCCGCCTGGAGCGCGAAGTCGTAATAATCGCGTGTCAGCATGTGACGGTAAAGGCCAAGGCCAATCTTCATAGGCGATTCCCAATGCCCGCGCCGTAGTCGGGGCTGAGGACTTGTCCATTGATCTCGGCAGCCAGTGGCGAGCAAAGAAAGACAAATGCGTCCGCGATCGACTCGGGACTATTGCGTCTGCCCAGCGATACTCGCAGCACAAATTCTCTATAGGCGGGGTCTTCATCGAAGACCTTCAGCGAGCTGCCGGCCGCGACATTTCCCGGCGAAATCACATTTACGCGAATGCCCGTGAGCGCGTATTCGAGGGCGAGGCTGCGAGCAAAATTTTCGAGTGCGGCTTTGGCTGAGGAGTACGCAGGAATTTGCGTGTGCGGCATGCGAGCCACGTAGGAGGACGTAAAAATCAGGTGACCAGCTATCTTGCTTTGCGTCCATCGGGCGAGCACAGCCCGCGCCAGATAAGTCTGCGCAAAATAATTGAAGCGGAAGATGCGTTCATAATCGGCTTCCGACGTGCTGGCGAACGGATGCAGACCGCAGCCGCCGGCGTGGCCAAGCACTGTATCTATATCTGGGAACCTTTTGAAAGCTGCATGCACCACGCGATCGACCTGGCTGGACTCGGTAATATCGGCGGCAAAATAGAGATAAGAGGAAGGCGGAATTTTCCAATCGTCAAGTATCTGCTTTGCTTTCCCTTCCTCTTTAATGTCGGTGAGCACCAGCATCGCGCCGCTGGCAACCAGCCTTCGCACCATGTGCTCGGCAATCGCGCCTAAAGCCCCAGTGATCAGAATCGTCTTGCCCGAGAGATCCATGCTGATCATGCGGGCGCTCCTTCGATTCTGGAAAGCACCTCGTGACCCGATTCTGTGACGAGCACATTATCCTCGATCCGCGCGCCTCCCCCGCGTTCGGGAACATATACGCCCGGCTCGATCGTTATCACCATGCCTGGCTCGAGGACCGCCGATTCTCCGGGAAGGATCAGGAAACCCGGATCATGATAACGGAACCCGACGTGGTGGCCGGTGTGATGAGTAAAGTAAGATGAGAGTCCTTCAGCTGCGATCTTGTCTCTTGCCAGCGCATCGATGTAGCCAGCGGAAACTCCGGGAGCGATGACATCGATGGCGGACTGCTGCGCAGCCGTGGCAATCGCGAGTATCGGCTCGACTGTCGTATTTGGCGAACCTACGGCGGCCGTGCGGGTGAGATCGCTCCAATAACCATTAACGCAAGTTGCGAGCTCGATCAAGACGAGGTCACCATTTTCCAAGCGCCGGCCCGTCGAGCGATTGAATCTCCCAGCGCAGGCGCTGTTTGCGCCGGACTGCACCATGGCCCAGCCGCGGGAATGAAAGATGCCATCGCTGCCGATTTCTCGATAGATGGCCGACTCGACCGCCGCTGCGACTTCGGCCTCCGCGATTCCCGGCTGCAAATTCTCAAAGAAAGCTCGCAGGCCAACGTTCGCAACCCGATTTGCCAGCCGGATGGCGTCGATTTCTTCCGGAGTTTTTCTTAAATAGAGATCTGCAAAGCCCGCGCGCGAAACGGAGTTTGGCTTTGCGGTGAGCGCAGATAACAGCCCAGAAAAACTTTCCGGCATGGGAATTTGTTCGGCTGCTTGAATCGGCAGAGAAGTTCTGGAGGAGCTGACATTCATTCCAGCCTGCTCGGGCGGGACCTTTGCCTTGACCAGTTCATTGGCAATTGCCGACACCAGAACAGAATACGGATCGGCGCATTTGAGATCGCCCCACGGATATTCTTGAACTCGCAACCCAGCGGGAATGTGATCTCTGGGTTCGATCTGCGGAACGAAAAGAACGGGATACTGGTCCGCGAAATAAATCAGCAACGAAGCTCCCCAGAACGGAAAGTATCCGGAGAGCATGAGGAGTTCGTCGGGCCGCCATGCAATCCAAGCCCGCAATTCATTTCTCAGGAGAAAACTGTGTATCTGGTGTGCGCGAGACGGCGGGTTCACAAGGGTTGCATTCACAATAGGTTCCCCATTTTGCGTCACATGATTCCGTACTTCTCAAACGCTTCTACCGCACTGCTACCTTCTTCAATGGCCTTCCTTACCAGCTTTTCGCCGCGCGCTTTTTCGAGGGCGCGCGTGAAGACCTCAGTTTCGGCTTCGGCGGGAACCAACAAGACGCCATCAATGTCGCCGAACAGAATGTCTCCGGGACGCACGCGCACCGCACCAATCTCAACGGGAATGCGGAAGTCGACCACTTTGTAGCGCGGCGCCGAGTCTTGTCCGTAAGAGCCGAAACTGAAGGTCGGGAAGCCCATACTCAGGATGGCCTTGGTATCTCGCACGTAGCCATTCAATACCGCGCCACGGCTGCCCAGTTTGCGGGCCCGAGTGCTCATGAGTTCACCCCACAATGCGTTCCGCGGCGAAGAGCCAGTGTTGACATAAACCTCATTGCCGCGGAGGTCGTCGAGGGCTTCCAGCATCAGGCCGAAAGATTTGTCCATTAACTTGTTGGCGCTGCCGGCGATCTTTTCGGCAAAAACATCCACCGCTAGAACCGGCATGGCGCGACCGATCACCACCATATCCTGCCGCAAAGGCTGAATCTGCGGGGGGAAGAACTGGTGTTGAAGATCCAGTTTGTCCATCACATCGCCCACGACGCAGGTGAAGAGTTCGCGCTGCACGATGGCGAAAAGTTCGTCGTCGGAGTTCCACAGCTTGGTCGCGCTCATCGGTCTCGCGCCTCATTGATCTGTTCGACGAACTGCCTGGCAAGCTCGGTAATGGAAGCGAAATCCCCGGTCTTGGCTCCGGCTGTGAGATTGCCTCCTACACCAACCGCGACTGCGCCTGCGCAGATCCAGTTGGCAACGTTATCGAGGGTAACGCCACCGGTCGGCATCAACGACGCTTGAGGAAGTGGGCCTTTCACCGCCTTGACGAATGCTGGTCCGAGGATTTCACCGGGAAAGACCTTCACGATATCGGCACCGCACTCCATTGCTTCTACTACTTCGCCGATCGTTCCAGCGCCGGGAATGTAGGGCACTTGATAGCGATTGCAGAGACGAGCGGTGTGCAGGTTGAGCGCTGGACTCACCACAAATTGAGCCCCCGCGAGAATTGCGATGCGTGCGGTTTCCGGATCGAGAACCGTGCCCGCTCCCAACAGAATCTGGCTGGAGAACTCCTTCGCCAGATGCTCGATCACACCGCTTGCCCCCGGCACGGTGAAGGTGATTTCCAGCGCGGCAACGCCGCCCAGAGCGCAAGCTTCGGCGATGCGAGCAGCCTGGTCAGAATTTTCCGCGCGGATCACGGAGACCAGACCAGAATCGACAATCTTCTGCAAGACTGCTATTTTCGCGATCGGCATAAGCAGTTTACGTCCAGACAGACTCGGCAACGCTCATTCAAAGAACGGTTCGCCCTTGCGCGCATAGCGCCGGGCGACCTCCTCGTTTAACTCGACTCCAAGACCAGGTTTTTCGGGAAGTGAAATGAATCCATTCTGAATGATTGGCTTCGGCAAACCTTCGACCAGGTCATTCCAAAAGGGCACGTCGGAGGCATGAAATTCGAGCGCAAGAAAGTTCGGAATCGCGGCGCAGAAGTGGGCCGCGGCCAAAGTGCCAACCGGGCTGCTGATGTTGTGCGGAGCAACGGGCATGGTATGCACGTCGGCAAATTGCGCAATACTCTGGGCGATGGACAACCCGCCAACTTTCTGCAGGTCGGGAGTAACCACACTCAGCGCATGTTGTGCGATGATCTCCTGAAAGCCTTCAAAGAGAAAAAGATTCTCTCCGGTCGCGATGGGAACGCGTACTTTCGAGCTGACTTCCTTCAGCGCGGCAGTGTTGTTGGGAGGGACCGGATCTTCCAGCCATAACAGCCGGAATGGTTCGAGCTCTCGCGCCACCTTCACCACGTCGCTGGCGTTATAGCGCCAATGGCAATCGACCGCGATGTCGGTATCCTTACCCACGGCGTCGTACACCGCCCCGATCAATCTCACCATGTGATCGATGGAGCGATTGCTGAGCACCCGGCTGTAGAGGTCGGGGCCTTCGGTGCCAGGCACATCCAAATCGAATTTCAGGGCGGTGAATCCTTCCGCCCTCTTCTTGAGAGCCTGCCGTCTGTAGTCGTCGGGCGAAGCGGGAGGGCCCACGGTGGACTCGCCGTAGTAATCTTTGGCCGCGCGCGGGGCGCCCTTCGATTCCCACGATGCTGGGCGGGAACGCAACACTTCGTTTAAGCTCTCGAGCGCTTCGCCCCCATGGCAATCGGCATAGACGCGGACTCGATCACGAAACTTTCCTCCCAACAGCCGATAAATAGGCACATCCAGCCCTTGGCCGAGCAGATCCCAAAGCGCGGCTTCTATGCCGCTGATCGCATTGTAGACAATGCCCGCAACCGAACCGGCCCCTGAGGTTGCGAGCTGCAGCTTGCGAAACAAGCGATGAATATCGCGGGGGTCTTCGCCAATCAGGAGCGGCTCAAGCGAACGCAGAATCGACGTGAGGCCGGGAGCGAAAAAACACTCGCCCAAGCCTCGCAGTCCTTCATCGGTTTCAATGCGAACGAATGTCCAATCGAAGTTGCCTTCAATTACCGCGGTCTTTAATCTTAGGATCTTCAAGCTCTCGATTTTCTTCCGGGGCGATTATACGCTGTCGTCGTGGCCTCTCGCTCGGTGGCGGATCGATGAAACAACCCGTCCGACGCGGGAAATTGAATCGCGAGCATTCGAACCAGCTAGAATGCTTGGCATGAATCCGATCATTCTGAAAACATCCGGAAGCTGCAGGTGGGATTGCGTCAGCCTGGGCGAGGTAATGTTGCGGCTTGATCCCGGAGAGGAACGCATTCACACGGCTCGAAGCTTCCGTGCCTGGGAGGGTGGCGGGGAGTATAACGTTGCACGCGGGCTCCGGCGATGCTTCGGCATGCGCACCGCTATCGTCACTGCGTTTGCGAAAAATCCGATTGGTCGGCTGATCGAAGACCTGATCCTGCAGGGAGGAGTGGAAACTTCGCTCATCCGCTGGGTGCCATACGACGGCATTGGCAGAACCGTGCGCAACGGCCTGAACTTTACCGAGCGTGGGTTCGGCGTCCGCGCGGCGGTCGGCTGTTCAGACCGGGGAAACACGGCAATCGCGAACAGCCAGCCCGGCGATTTCGATTGGCAGCACATCTTCGCAGCGAGCGGCGCTCGCTGGCTGCATACCGGCGGCATTTTCGCGGCACTCTCTTCCTCGTCAGCATCGATCGCGAAGGCAGCCATTGAGGCGGCCCACGAGTCGGACACAGTCGTTTCCTACGATCTAAACTATCGAGAATCTTTATGGAAAGACATTGGCGGCAAGTCGAGAGCGCAGGAGGTAAACCGTGAACTGGTAGCCAGTGTGGATGTTCTTTTCGGCAACGAGGAGGATTTTTCGGCGGCGCTGGGGATCGCAATCGAGGGCGTGAGCGAGGACTTCAGCCATCTGCAGGTTGCAAGCTATGAATCGACCTTGCATCGCGTCGCCGAGCTTTATCCAAACTTAAAGCTCATCGCAACCACGCTGCGGACTGCGCACACTGCAACTACAAATGACTGGGGCGCGATCGCTCTATACGAGGGAAAAACGATTCATGTCCCCCAGCGACCGCTGGAGATCTTGGACCGGGTGGGCGGCGGAGACTCATTCGCCTCGGGCATAATCTATGGGTTTCTCGCGGACAAGGGCGCCCAATGGGCCGTTCAATGCGGCGTGGCGCACGGCGCGCTGGCGATGACGACACCGGGAGACACCAGCATGGCAACGCTCTCCGAAGTCGAGGCCGTGCTGCGAGGCGGGTCAGCCCGCATCGCGCGATGAGGAACGATGGATGAAAGTCTGAGCTGAATTTTCAGGCTGCGCGGCGCTGGCTGTCCGCCGCGGCTAGCTAGCTCGGACCGGAGAAGAACGTCAGAACGCGTAACGCAGGGACTCGGTCAGCGTATTAGCGTGAAAATAGCGCGGAGCCGTGGGCCCGACGAACGAACCTTCACCGTACTGGTAATAATTCCATCCCATGCTGTAAGCCAGCTTATGGCCGATATCCACGCTTAGATTGGCCACCGGTTGGGAGTACTTGTACTGCAACGAACCGAGAGGCTGCAGAATGTTGAACTGCGGCACGTTGCCGTCAACGCTGGTAATGCTGTACCCGACGTTAGCCATCACCCGCTTAGCCGGCTTGAACCTGACTGCGGCCATTCCGAAACTCGTGTGGTTGGTGTAGTACGAGTTGGCCATCAGGTTATTGGACGTATCGTTCCCCGCACAGTTGTTGTTATTGGCATCGGCCACGAAAGGCAAGACCACTCCGGTTGGGGGCGTGTCGTTGAAGCAGATGATGGCGTTCTGGACGACGCTGTTAAAGTTGTAGGCGAAGTCGGCTCCGAGGCGTTCGCGTGGCATTAATGACGCGGTCAAACCGTAGTTTTGGTTGTGCCCCACATACTGGGTCTGGAAGTCGCCATTGGAGTCTTGCCGGATGTTGATCGATCCACCCAGAGTGGCCCAGGGCCGCGGCGTGTAGGTCGTCTGGAAACGGTAGCGCCCCTCTTTGCGTGGCGACAAGCGGACGAAGACTGCGTTGTAGTTCGTGTGCTCCAGATCGAAATTCAAGCGCCAAGCATGACTCGGTCGTGCCCAGAATCCAAGCAGCGCCGTTTTCTCCAGGCCTACGAAATGGTCCAAGTCTCCGGGCAGATAATCGTTGAAATGGTTGAAGTCCCGGTCGCCATAGCGGTAGCCGATACGGGCTCCTACTTTTTTCGAAATATCCCAGGCCAGTTCGGTTTGACTTCTCTTCCAGCTCTGGTTGAAGGACGACAGGATCGAGGTGGGTGTCGTGACCGGCGTGGTGGCGCTGAGCGGAGTCAGCAGCGTGCATGAGGTTGGAACGGTGCAATTATTGTCGGTCTCGCTGAAATTGCCATCCTGAGGAATGCGGTAGGCCCAAAAATAAAATTTCTCGATCAAGCGCAGATGTTGGGTCAGATGCAGGGTGGCCCCAACATCGAGCACATCGGAAATCCGGTTCGCGCTTGCGACGCCAGTTCCGTTGAAGGCGAGGGTGTGGGTGCGCGTGATCAAACCAGCGAAATTTTCCTCCAGGGGCGTTCTCATGTCGGCGGAACTGTAGGCAAAAGAAATGAGCAGTTCTAACCGCTGAAGATTGTTGCTGCGCAAACTGAGCCGCTCGGTGGGAGTAGACGTGCGAATCCGCTGATTGCGGGAGTAGCTAAAGTAGGCGCTGCAGTTGTTGTTGGTGAGAACTCCGCCGACAATCAGGCTGGTGGCCGGTGGCACCACGGCACAGGGCTCCTTGTTCACCGTGTCGATGGATAAACCCAACTCGACTGGAGTTCCGGTGGAGAGCAGCGCAGGCGCAAAGGGAGCCAGTTGGTAGTCCGTATCTCCCTTGTAGTAATCAAAAAACTGGTCGTAACTGACCACGGTTCGCGGCGCAGCTTTCCAGTCCACCCCGAAGCGATAGGAGTTCATGGTGGTGTTCCAGTTTTGCAGGAGCAAGCCTTCCGTGCCTTCGTGTACGCTGCTGTACGAAGGCCCCGTCATATTGTTGTGCGAATACCCGAAGCGAAGACTCACACGCGACTGCGGAAGCAGCGTGAGGTCGCCATCGCTCATGCGTCGCGTCGTATCGAATAAATGAGGCGAGTTGAGGGCCGGAATCGACGGCGTGGAAGTTGGGGGATTCAGTGGATTCGCCAGCAAATCATAGTCGGAGAAATTCTGATCGCGACGAAAACTTCCTTGCAAGTCGTACCACTTGTGCTTGTCCGCTCTCAGGCGCAAAGCGTTATTGGGATCGCCTCCCCATCCAAAACTGTTGAGGTAGAGATCGTCAAACAGGAAGCCCTGGTGATCGAGCGATTGCATGGTAAGCGTCTGGTCAAGTATTCGCGGGCCGCTCTGCAGATTCACCAGCGTATCGTACATATCGGTGCTGCCGGTCACGCTGCTGGAGCGATAGCCCAGTTCGACCGAGGAGTGAATCTGGTATCCGCCGCTGTTGATGCCATCCTGGACTGGCGCCGCAGGAGTCGGACTCGCAGTGGAGGTTTGAGCGACTAATGTTTCGCATGATAACGCGACGATTGCGCACAAGAACGCAGCTCGAGCGATCGCGATCCGGCTCTTACAACGACGATAGACGAGTTTTGTCTGCAGCTCCATCGGTAACCCTACTTGAAAAACACATCGCTGAAGTTGGAACCATGAATCTGGGTGTGACACATGGTGCAGGCCTGATATTTCGCGGACTGATTGTGTACAGGACCGATCGGGCCGCCGGCCGTCAACGTGGTCGAGAAAGTGTGGCACTGCAGACAGAGCATGTTCACCGGCATCACATTCAGCAGTCGAGGATTAGTCGAGCCGTGAGGCGTGTGGCAACTGGTACAGCCTTCGGTTTTCACGGGCACGTGTTCGTAGACGAAGGGGCCTTGTTTATCGGCGTGGCATTTGTAGCAAATGAAATCGCCGCTCGGCAGGCTCCGAACTTGCCGCACGATTCCTGTTCCATGCGGATTGTGGCAGTCGCTGCATCGCACCAGGCCCTCGTTAACGCGGTGATGATACGGCTTGGCAAAATCCGCCTTGGCCGAGACATGGCATCCATAGCACAACTTCGGTTGCTCCTGGACGAGAAGGAACTCTTTTTCCTGGGCGTGATGGGGCGAGTGGCAGTCGAGACATCCGATATCGTTACTGGAGTGGGTGGATTGGGTGAAATGCGATTGTTCGTGAGCTTCGCCGTGGCAACTTAGACAGCGCGCGCTAGTCTCCTGCCGTGAATTGCCCTCGAAAACGAATATCTTGGTTTTGTCGCCGCCACCGGCCACGTGGTCCGCTCCGGGACCGTGGCAACCTTCGCAGCCTTGGTGGGATGGACCGCCTTTGGTGTCGAGGGTAGTCTTCCAGTGTGGTGTTTTCGCCCAGCTGTTATAGATTTCCTCGTGACAGGTCTTGCAGGTCTCCGCACCCACGTACTTAGACACGTCAGGCGAAGCTGCATTGACTACAGATGAACCAGCGGATTTCGCATCCTTTGCAGGAACCGGCGGCGCCGCCTGGCTAGAAGAATAAGTGGCGACGGAGAGAAACAAGACTGAGAATGCAAAAACTCGGGAGGCCCTGGAATCTGTCGGCATCAGCACGTCCCCTCGATCATCGCGGCTTGTGAAGAATGCGTAACAAAGTCTTGGCTTGCGGCTTTAATATCTCCGCCTGTCTCGTCCATCGGGCCATAACTGTTCGAAGACTCTCCAAAAACACATCAGTCTATGGCGCGTGGTTACAGCTTGACTGGTCAATATTGCACACCTTCAAGAAAAGCAGACCGTTTCATGACTTGACCAATCTTTACTTGACCAATCTTTCGGCATCGCGCGGCAGGGCTCAAGCTTAAAGTGTGAGATTAGCCCCAAAGTTTTGAAGCCTCATTCCCGTTATTGAACTATTCCCAGGCCCGCATCAACTTTCAGCATCTCTCCGGCATCCCCCACCCAAATGAAGATGATGTCAAGTAATGTCGTACCCGCGCAGTTATCAGGGAAAAGCCGTGCTGGTCGTGCTGAACATGTCAGCCGTTCCGCGGAACGCAACTTTTAAACTTAGTGGCCAGGGATTTTCCGCGTTTTACTTGCCGACGATGTTCACGAAATCTCAAGACATAGCGGCGTTACTTCCTTGCGTGAGGCTTCTCCTCGGGTTGCGGTTTCGGCGCAGGCTTCGATTGCGGCCCAGGTTTTCCTTCCTTTGCAGGACGCGCCGATGGCTGGCTCGGTTTTGCGGGTCCGGGCGCGGGTCGATTCGGCTTCGCTTGGTCGGGCTTAGTCGGACTCGGCGCGGGATGGTTTGTCCCCGGTCGATTAGTTCCCGGCCGATCCGATCCTGGCTGAGCCCCCGGGCGACCAGGGTTTGCAGGCTTTTCCGGTTTCGGCGTCGGCTTAGTGTCACCGGGCGTGGTCGGACGACCTGGCCTGGATGGATTCGTCGCTCCGGGTTTCTCTGGTTGCGGTTTCGGTCGATTCGGCGGCGTCGGTCGCGGATTGCTCGGTTTGGAAGGATTATTCGGTCCTGGCTTATTGGGACCGGGTCGATTCGGACCGGGTTTAGTTGGAGCTGGCTTGTTCGGCGGACCTGGCTTTACAGGGTGAATTGATGGCCTACCTGGACGATTTCCCGGCCCCCAAGGTGAACGATTCGGTCCCGGCCTATTTCCCGGTCTTGGCGGCTGGTATCCGCGGGGACGATAGCGCCAATTGCCTCCATATCCCGGCCGATTCGCCCAGACAATTGGTCGCGGACGATACCAGGGTCGCGGCGGACGATAAGGGTTCGCCCAACCACCCCAATATCCGTGGTTGTAATAAGCGCGGCGTGCTCCCCAATTCCATCCCCACCCGCCCCAGCCCCAGGGATGATCGACTAGCAGCGCGCCAATTCCGATTCCTATTCCAAAGGTGACTAACGAAGGGCCGCCGCCGACATAAACCACCGTCGGATCGTATTGCGGCACATAAACGATCTGCGGATTGACCGGTTGGATTACATAGATCGTTTGGCCCGGCGCCTGTTGCACCACGACCTGCTGCTGCGCAGTGGTC
>PLIO01000064.1:0-231 GCA_003140075.1 Acidobacteriaceae bacterium
CGTAGCAGACAACGCCTAGAGAAAAAATATCGGATGCCGGCGAGAGAGCCTTCAATTCAATCTGCTCGGGCGACATATAGAGCAGTGTCCCTTTTTGCGCGCGTGTGGTGTGCGCATCGGCCATGTGGGCAACGCCGAAATCGATAATCTTCACCGAGTCATCTTCCATTACGAAGATATTGCTCGGCTTCAAATCGCGGTGGATCAAGCCGCGTTCGTGCGCCGCCTGCA
>PLIO01000064.1:250-21411 GCA_003140075.1 Acidobacteriaceae bacterium
GGATGGCTCATGGAGGCGAGCACGTCGCACTCCTTGTAGAACAACTGCAGCGAAGCCGGGTCGGGAATGTCGAGAATCGTCTTGACCGCAACTTCCCGGCGCACGACGGTATCGTAGGCCCGGTAAACAAGGCCCATGCCACCCTGCCCGAGAATCTGCCGGACCTCGTAGCGGCCTGCCAATTTTCTAGGTGAAGCGGGATTTTCCATGGCGCACCCCGGTTCGGGGGCCTTAGCATCTTAATGGATTTAGCCGAAAAATGTAGATCCGTTCCGCGGCGGGCGCGGAAAATCTCAGACGATCTATGAGTCTCCGGCCACTTAAGGGGATCGCCGCTGCGAAGGTGTTACGCCCGCAGCAGGTTGCGCGCGATGAACAAGACGTTGGCCGGGCGCTCGCCCAGCCGCCTCATGAAGTAGGGATACCACTCGCTGCCGAAGGGAATATAGATGCGGACGCGCCAGCCCTCGCGCACCAGACTCTGCTGCAGGTCGCGGCGGATACCGTAGAGCATTTGGAATTCAAACGAGTCCCGGGAAAGATGCTCGCGCGTGGCGAAAGCCTGGGCTTGCCGAATGATGCTCTCATCGTGTGTCGCCAGCCCGTGATAAATGCCGCTCTTCATCAGAGTCTTCATCAGCTTCACGTAGTTGGCATCGACCTCGGACTTCGCCGCGAATGCGATCTCCGGCGGTTCCTTGTACGCGCCTTTGCACAGGCGGATACGGATGCCTTCACTCAAGAGTTTTTCCACGTCGCTCTCGGACCGCCTCAGGTACGCCTGAATCACCGTGCCGACGGAGTTGGCATTACCGGGTAAGCGGTGGAGTTCGTGGACGAAATCCAGAGTGCGTTGTGTGTACGGCGAGCCTTCCATGTCGACGCGCACAAAGCCGGGAGGGTTCATGGATGCGGCCTTGGCGACCAGCCCGCTAACAATCTCTCGCGCCAGCTTCTCATCCACATCGAGCCCCATGTGAGTGAGCTTGAGACTGATATTGGCGTTGAGTTGGTGAGCGGCGATGGCGTCGAGAATTTGATCATAGAGCTGTGAACTAAGGCGCGCTTCGTCGGGATTGGTGACATTTTCCCCGAGGTTATCGATGCTCACACTCATGCCGGCGCGATTGATGGCTTGCGTGGCGCGGACGGCGTCCGCGATTTCAGTGCCGGCAACAAAACGGCCGGAGACGCGTCGGCCGATCGAGGAACGCTCGGCAAAATTGCGCAAAGATGGATTTTCGGAGAGACGGACGAAGAAAGTTCTTAACATGCCGCACCTGACAAATAATCCGCCCACGGCGGTTGCTGGACGAGGAGGAAGATCACAGAAAGTTGTATCACAATGAGGGTATACCGCAGCTAGGACCGCGATCACAAATCGCCCTGAAGGCGCCGGACAGGAATGGTGGCTGCGACTAAAGCGTGAATTTCAGTTCGATCATCTCGTGGGTTTCGTGGGGCGCCGGCTCCCATTTCCACTGCCGCAATGCGTTCTGGGCAGATTGGACGAGCAATGGGTGCCCACCCTTCACTTCCACGGACTTAACCGTGCCATTGGGCGCAACCAGTACGTCGGCCTTTACTCTGCCTTGGATGTTCATCGAGCGGGCCAGGCTGGGATATTGCGGAGTCACGCGAGTCACAATTGCTCGCGGGTTCTCGGAATGCTCCTGAGCAAGAAGGCCGCAGGGAGCGAGCATCAGGAGCGCGAGCGCCGCAAGTGCAATACGGTACAGCATAAGGTTCGATTGCCCACACAGGTGATAAGAGAAATGTAATCTGAGAGTAGATTACCTAGGTAATGCAGCAAAGAAGGTTTCCGTAAGAATGGATCGATCGCCATTGGCCAAGCAACAAGGGATTGCTGGCCTGTTCCGCCACCGCGACGCTCAGCCCCCCTGTTCTTCCAGGAATTTCTCCACCTCGATAGCCGCCATGCAGCCGCTTCCGGCGGCGGTGATGGCCTGGCGATAACGCCGGTCTTGCACATCGCCACAGGCAAATACGCCGTGGACTTTGGTTCGAACGTAGTTGTGCGTTTTAAGGTATCCGTCCTCATCGGTATCGAGTTGGCCCTCGAACATCTTCGCGTTCGGGTCGTGACCGATGCCGAGGAATAACGCGCTGGTGGGGAAATCCCAAACTTTGCCGGTCTTTACGTTTCGCAGCTTGAGGCCCGTGACTTCCTGCTTGGTGTGATCGTAAACGTCTTCGACCACGGTGTCGGCGAGGAATTGGATCTTGGGGTTGCTCTTGGCCCGATCCAGCATGATCTTCGAAGCGCGAAAGCTATCGCGGCGGTGAATCAGCGTGACCTTGGTGGCAAAACGAGTCAGGAACAGGGCTTCTTCCATGGCGGAATCTCCTCCGCCGATCACCACAATTTCCTTCCCGGAGAAGAAGAAACCGTCACAAGTGGCGCAGGAAGATACACCGTGGCCAATGAGCTTCTGCTCATTGGGCAGGCCGAGCCAGCGCGCGGAAGCGCCGCTGGCGATGATGAGCGCCTCAGCGTGTACCTGGTGCTTGCCCAGATGAAGCAGAAACGGGCGCTGACTAAGGTCCGCGCTGGTAAGGTGTGCCATGCGGTACTCGGCGCCGAAGCGTTCCGCCTGCTTGCGCATGTTCTCGATCAGTTGCGGTCCCAGGATTCCCTCGGGGAATCCGGGGAAATTCTCCACCAGCGTCGTAAGCGAAAGCTGGCCGCCGGGTTCGTGGCCTTCCACCACAAGAGGTTTCAAATTGGCGCGCGCAGCGTAAAGCGCAGCGGTGTGTCCGGCGCAGCCGGAACCGATGATGACTACTTTGCGGATTTCGCTCATGATTTTTCAGTGCTAGCGGTTAGATTGCTCATTTCAGATTTCGATGCACGGCGCTGTTTGGACCACCGGGAACCAAGGGAATCTCAGCCTGGCGGAGGCTGGAGCGCACAGACACTCCTACTCATTTTTTCCTTCAGCGGGCTTGGCAGATTTCGGTTTGGCTGGCATTTTCGCCGCGGCAGGTATCTGGGCCAGTTCTGCGGTCACAGCGCGACGAACGCCAAGCACGCTCCGATAGTCGGCAAGCACTTCGGAGGCGCTGCGGAATAGCGGCTCGTAGACGCTCTGGTCAGGATGAGGCCCGTTCTGCGAGCCGGCGCAGCGGGCCAGCGCCACCGACGACTTTCCGAATCGCTCCAACCGGATGCGGCTGGCTGGCGTATTAGCCGCAAGCATGGTCGCCGCGCTGCTGATCGATGACGCGCTGTCCTCGATCGAGACCTGGATCAAGTCTTTGGGATCGCGCAGGTGAAGGACAAGCGTCTCGACCATGTTCTGCCCGTCGTTGCTGAAGGAATACTGCACGCTCGAAAAAACGGCTTGTGCGGAGAATTCGCGCCGAATGCGGACGTAGCGTGCTACCGACGGCTCGTCAGAAATCTGAGCGTTCTGTCCGGGTTGGAGCAAGTTCGGCGCATCCGTTAGCGTGGAGACACCATGTGACACTTCGAAGTCCGGACCGAACAACGGCTGCTTAGGAATGCGCGCCAACGCCGCCGATATCTCCTTCTGCTCCCCTGCGGACGGCGTGCAAACGTTCAGAACGTTGACTTTCACCTGCGGCTGAGTTGCGTTTGGCTCGGCAGCCTGCTGCGATACGGCGGGAAGAGCTAGCAGCAAGGCACCCAATATAAGAATGAGTTTTGAGGGCACTGCCGAATTCTAAATGATGACTAGCAAAACCTTAAACTGAGATCGTAGCGCAAAGAGTTTCGCCATGGCGGCGAAGGCGATTAGAATTCATGGCATGGCGAATCTGACACTGGTTTACGGCATGCGGCTGCTGCCCTCAGAAGACGTAGCCGAAGTAGGGCAGGCTCCCGTGAAGCTTGCCAACGGACGGGAGGCACATGTCACCATGCACGTGCTCGAAGGCAGCAAGGAAGAGATCGAGAAGCAGTTGCGCACCAGTCTCGAGGCCTTCTTCGATTTGTATCCGGAAATCTAGCGGGCTGCTGAAAACTCGACTTGCCGCTGCGTTTTGAATTGGCGCGGCAGCCGCGCTGTAAGTGGCACAAAGTGGACCGCGGCTTTAGCCGCGGCGTTTAGCCTCCGATCCTATGCCGGGCAGCGAATTGAGACCATGAGGGAGTCTTATTGGAAGTTGCGCGCGAGCCTGGTGACGGCCGGTTTATGGCCGCAGGGCTGGATTGCGCGCGGAGCTTGCTATTCACTGGGCTTCGCCATCGGGCTTTTCGCTCTTCAGTTGCTGTTGCAGATGTTCGCGCCTGCGGCGGCGCGCAGCATGGGTGGTTGGGTTAAGTTTCTTGTTTTCGATGCCGCTTTGCTCTTCTCCATTGTCGCCTTCCGCTGGCTCAAACGAAAGATTCTGTGGCGCCTGCGCAACCGGCTGATCGTGACCTACGTCTTCATTGGCGTGATTCCCGCTGTGCTTCTGATTGCAATGGCGCTCATCACGCTTTACGGGTTCGCGGGACAATTCGCCATTTTCGTAGTGACCTCGGAGATCAACTCACAGTTGCGCCGGATGGAGGCGGTGAACGCCGCGGTTGGCAACGAGCTGGCAGCGCGTTTGGAGCGTGGGGACACTGCCGCNNACGACGGACTGCACCTGCGTGTGGTCACGCTGCTTCCCGCGGGATCGAAGACACTCACCGTGGTCAGCAGCGAGCCCTTTGACAAGGAGTTGTTGGGAAAAATTGCGGTGGACATGGGCGAGATCACGCTCTTGGACGACGCAAGAGGCATATCGGGAAACAGGAGCGGATCGCAGGCCTCTGCGCCGCAAACGAGCACTCCTGTGAATGCCGGAACCAGCAATGGCGGAATTGTCGTCAGCGAGAGCAAGAACGGAACCACGGTGGACTTGCATCCCAGCCCCACATTTACGGTGGGCGCGGTGCCAGTTGCGGCGGGCAGTATGGACCGTGAAGTCACGTTCTTCGCACCGCTGCCGGTGCTGGACTGGAAAACCGGGGAGCGAGAGTCGACTGGCGCTCTGGTGGTGCAGGTGCGGACACGTCCTTCGGTGCTTTATGGTCATCTGTTCGCGGCGTTGGGAGAGTTCGTCCGCGGTGTGGAATACATTCTTCTTGGGATTCTCATCTTCTTCGCAGTGATCGAGTTGATTGCCCTGATCATAGGCACGCGAATGACGCGGACGGTGACCCGCGCCGTGGCGGAGCTCTATGACGCTACCAAGCACGTGGACCGCGGCGACTTCAGCCATCGCATTCCCGTCGAATCCGAGGACCAGTTGGCGCAGCTTTCCCTGTCGTTCAATTCGATGACGGAGTCCATCGAGAAGCTGATTCAAGAACAGAAAGAGAAGCAGCGGCTCGAGGGCGAACTCGCCATTGCTCAAGAAGTTCAGGCGCAACTGTTTCCGCGGCAGGTTTCGGAGCTGGAGTCGCTCGAAGTGCACGGCTTCTGCCGGCCGGCGCGCACGGTGAGCGGCGACTACTACGACTTCCTCACGGCCAGCTCGCACAAGCTGATTCTGGCCGTCGGCGATATCAGCGGGAAGGGAATTTCGGCGGCGCTGCTGATGGCGACCATCCACTCGGCAGTGCGCGCTTACAGTGTGGAGAGCTTGCCCCAGTTTCGCGAGCCAATGATGCGGGAGCCCGTTGCGGTGGGTGCGGTCGCAGGCGCGGGCAGGATTATGGCGGCGTGGCCTGAGGGCGTTGAGATTTCTCCTGGAGCGCTGCTCGGGCTGCTCAATCATCAACTCTATGAGAGCACTCCGCCGGAGAAATATGCCACGCTGTTTCTCGGAATCTACGATGGACGATCGCACCACCTGACCTACAGCAACGGCGGACATTTGCCTCCAATCCTGATCGGGACGGACGGTGCAGTGCGGCGGCTGGAAGCAGGCGGGACGGTGATCGGGCTGTTCGATGACAGGACATACGACGAAGGCGCGGTGGAAATGCATCCCGGAGAAATTCTCCTGGCGTATAGTGACGGCGTCACCGAGCCGGAAAACGAGTTCGGCGAATTTGGCGAGGAGCGGCTGATCGATCTGGTAAGCGCGAACCGGCGCGCGCCGCTCGTCCAAATCAGCCAGACGGTTACGGCGGCGGTCGATGACTGGATCGGCGATAACGAGCAGCCCGATGACATCACGCTGGTGCTGGCGCGGGCGCGGTAGGCGGTTCTCAGTTCTCAGTTCGATTCCAGCGGGTGAAGGTTGCCTGATCGGACTGTGCATTCCTCCCTGAGGATAAAGTTGGCGGCCGATGTTTCGTGGGCGCTGAATCGTTCGCTCCCTGGCTGAAGAGCCGGGGTACCTGTGATCTTTCAACACGTTGTTCCCACTCCAAGACCCTACGAGCGCCGTCGCCGCAGGAGCGGTGCGAAAGTGCAAATCGGCTGTAACGATTTGCAAGGCGCGGACTTATCGCGCCGTCTTTTGCACGGCTCGATGCCAAAACCAAGTCTGATCGACCCGGTTTTGATGGGAACAACGTCTTGACGGATCACAGGTACCCCACCCACCTCCCCTATTAGAATCATCACGTTAGCGAGAAATTCCCCGCAAAATACGTTTTTCAAAGAACTTAGGTACTAAAGTATCTGAAACAAAGGACTTCGGGGCGGGGCGAGTTGGTCTGTGCCAACCGTCACGGCCTGGACCATGATCGCGCATGGGATGGGCTGTGAGCAAGGTTAGATGTCACAACGGGCTTGTGGAATATCTTGGGGCGGTGTCGTTCCATCGCTGCGGCCCACTCTTTTGGCGAACGCGAAGGGATGGGCCATCCGCGACGGGAAAGCTTGTCGAAACGCTGATTATAAGGTACGCTTCAGTCTCCCCAGGGTTGACCCCAAGGTGCTCTAGGAATCGGCTCTCTGCCGGTCCTTTTCGGCGGTCTGATTCAAGAATTTAGTTGCCGATCTACATTCGCGCCGACCGCTCAGGCGGGCGGTTTGTTCGCTGGGAGTGACTAAATGCCGAGCCCCCAAAAAAGAAGTACCGACGAAAAGGGCAGAAGTCTCAGTCTGTAACTGCCCTCGAGGAGCAGTATCTTCGACGCCTCGGAATGACCCCCGAAGCTTATACCGCGATCGGTGCGTTCGAAAAGCTGAAGGGGCAGGAAAAGCTCAGGGCAGCCCGAAAGATCATCACAGAATCCATAATCGACGCGGTGGCCAAACCCGACGTTCGCTCCGCCCTTTCGATCGCCGAAAGCGAATCTCTATTGAAGGGCTACGCTACCCTGGATGAGCCACATCGGGCGGAGATTGCGAACTTCATCGAGAAGATAACCGAGTATCTTCGTGATGCTACGCGCAAGAGACCCTTTAACGCACTCATGTTAGCAGCTCCCGGCGCCGGTAAGTCACATTTCATCGAGCAGCTAGCAATTAAGATGAAGGCTGATCGGGTTGCAGGCGGTCACCTTCAACATGGCGACTATGCAGTCCACCGATGACATGGCGCAGCCCGTCGACGAGCTACGCAATCTAAAGGTCAACGATCGCTTCCCGCTTCTGTTTCTTGACGAGTTCGACAGCGACCCCTCATGCTACGCCGCGCTTTTACCCCTTTTGTGGGATGGGTCTCTTCACGTCGGTCACCGCGACTTGAAGTTGGGAAAGGCCGTGATAGTTCTCGCTGGGAGCAATCCCGATCTACCGAAGGCGATGGACCAGTCGGCGAAAATGGGCCTCAATCCCGAGACCCAGGAGGAGTTCATTCCGGCTGGTAAGTTAATTGACCTGCTCTCGCGGATTAACGGAGGAGTAATCAACATACCTGAGTTTGATCTTCGGACTGGTGAACGTGATCGCCGCGTGGATAAGGTTTGTGCGACGGTCTCTCTTCTCCGGCGTCGCTTTGGAGAGCAGCTAACCGTAATACCGCGGTCTCTCCTGCGATTCATTGCGCACACGACGTTTCGCTATAGCGCCAGAAGTATTGCCCATCTGATCGAGGTTATCGATAGCGATGCTTTTCACGATGGCGCCTTGGATGGCGGAGGACTAGGCTTGCCGACAAACAGCGAGAAGAATTTAGCGGACAGTAGTTTGAGACTTCATCTACTGGATAAGGATCAGGGCTTCGGCATCGTAAATCGGTGGCTGGAGTTTGCAAAGGATAAGGCCGTGGTGGGCCTGAGCAAGCGAGGTTTGGAGCCGCTCTTTCGATTCGCCTGGAGTCGGTAGGTGGTACCCGCGGGTGGCCCTCGATAGGGGCGAAGGCCTTCAATTCTGCCGCTGGCCGCCGATTGGCTCTCACCGTGCCTTGCTGGTGTCGTCCCGTCGGGACTCAGTTCCAGTTTTATTGAGCCTGCCCCGGACTTACGTCCGGGGCGATCCTATGCCGCCCCTGAGGGGGCTCGGGCGTCTGACGAACCGTTCTGTATCTTCCACCAACGAGCGGTCTTAACCTCCCCACGCAAGCAATCTTCAGAAAACTTGCAGGGCCGGGGCGTGGTTTCGGCCATGGTTCGGCTTCACGATAATTTCCACATCCTGGTCGAGCGCGACCAGGAAGCGCAGCAGGCGTTCCACGGAGAACTGGCGGAACTCACCGCGCAGCATCTTCGAAACATCGGGCTGGCGGACTCCGAGCAAGCCGGCGGCCTCCACCTGTTTGAGGCCACGAGCTTTTAGGATGGCGTCAATCTTGAATACCAGCTGCGCTTTGACTAAATGCTCTTCCGCGTTGGGCACACCGATGTCCTTGAACACATTGCGGCTTCCGGTTTTGTACCCCTTCTTGTGGCTCATGGCTTTCTCCCCGTGGCAATCTGTTCGGCCTCGCGCAGTCGTTGCCTGATCAACTCCATGTCACGGTGCGGTGTTACTCGCCCAGTCTTCGATTTCTTCTGGAAGATGTGAAGGACATAAACACTGCCCGCATACCGCAACGTGTATACGGCGCGGAATGTGTCACCGCGATGGTCCTTAATGATTTCTACGACTCCCGCCCCGCGAAAGCCGCTCAGCACCTTCGCATCCTGATGCTTGCCACCACGCTGGGCAACATACAGCGCATAGCCCATGTAGTCCTGTACGGTCTCGGGGAACTCTCGCAAATCTTTGAGGCTCGTTCCGACCCAGGTTACCGGTTTTAACGACGGTTCATCGGTCATGGGCAGATATAAATATAGTGAAATCACTATATCATGTCAAGTAACGGGTCGTTGAATCAGATCTTCTGCTTCTTCCACTTCCCCTGCCGGAACAAGATCGCGCTGGCGACGGCCATCGAACTCTCGGCGATGGCGATGGAAAAGAAAACTCCATTGGAATGCATGTGCAGAGGAATGGCCAGCCAGTAGGCCAGCGGAATTTCGAACAGCCAGAAGCCGAAAAAGTTCACGATGGTGGGAGTAATCGTGTCGCCCGCACCGTTGAAGGCCTGCATCATGACCATGAAGTAGGCATATCCAAGGTTGCCATAGCTGATGATGCGCAGGCATGCCGCTCCCAACGGTACGACTTCCGGATCATGGGTAAACAGCCGCACGATCGGTTCGGAAAAAAAATGAAGATAACCCCGATCGAGCCCAGGAAAATCACGTTGTAAAGCCCGGTGCGCCAGACGGCTTTCTCGGCGCGTTCGGGATGTCCAGCGCCCAGGTTCTGGCCGACGAGAGTGGCCGCGGCATTGCTCAGACCCCACGAAGGCAGGATCACGAAAATGACGATGCGGATGGCAATTGTGTATCCGGCGAGCGCCGCGGCGCCGAAGATGCTTACGATGCGCACCAGGCCGATCCAGCTGGTGTGCGCGATGGCGAACTGCAGGATGCCGGTGAACGAAACGCGCACGAGCCGCAGGAGGACATCCCACTGCAGGCGAACCTGCCGCGTGAGGATGCGGAGACGCTCGGTCCCACGCAGGAGGCGATAGAACTGATAGAGAACGCCGATGCTGCGGCCGATGAGCGTTGCCAAGGCTGCGCCGGTCACACCGAGACGCGGAAACGGTCCCCAGCCGAAAATCAGGCAGGGATCGAGGATCAGGTTGATGATGTTCGATACCCAGAGCAAGCGCATGGCGATGGCCGCATCGCCAGCGCCGCGGAAGATGGCGTTGTTGAGAAAGAGCAGGAGCACGGCAAAACTTCCGCCCAGGCAAATCCGGGTGTAGCCGCTGCCGGTCGCGACAATCTCCGGCGATGCGCCCATCCCACGCAGCAGGTTCGGCGCAAACAAAAAGCAAGGGATGCCGACTGCAAGGGAAACTATCAGGCCGAGAGCGATCGCTTGTACGCCTGCGACCGCAGCGCCTTCCGGGTCTTTTTCTCCGATGCGGCGCGCCACCATGGCGGTGGTCGACAGGCTCAGGCCCATGGCCACGGAAAACACCAAGGTCAACATCGACTCCGTGAGGCCCACGGTAGCCACCGCGTTCGCGCCGAGCCGTCCCACCCAGAAGACGTCCACCACCGCGAACAGCGATTCCAGAACCATCTCCAACACCATGGGCACGGCCAGCAGCAGGATGGCGCGATTCAGGCTGCCGGTGGTGTAGTCCTGGTGCGAGCCGCGAACGGCTTCCAATAGAGATGCCCATAATGTGTGCTGTTGCGGAGCCGTGACTGTAACTTCCATAGGTACCTGCGAGCTGTTCGCAACGCCGGCTAAAAGAGCTGGCGAGGATGATAGTCAATTTACCAGAGGTAGATGAGGGGTCCGTTTTGCGGACTCAAGAGAGTGGCGAACTAACGAGGGCTAAACATTCTTGTTTTCCTGAATGCGAATCGTGCACGCGAAATGCAAGGATACTATGTGGGCAACGCACGACTCGCTTCCACCCGCACCTGAGAACACCGTGCTCCCAGTGAACTGCTTACTGATCGAGTTCAAAAACCACGCCACAGCCGTTGCCACTGCTTCCCGCGGTGCAGGTTCCGGTGCCTCCAACCCAAGTGGTGCCGTAAACGTGTCCCTGGAGGTCGACGATTACACCTCCAAAGGGCTGGCCTCCGTCACTGCCGCCGGAAAACCCGTAGAGGCTGCTTAGGGTCCAGCCGCCGTCTACGTTCGGCGTGAGTTTGAAAACTCCCCCGTCGCAAGTCGAGGCGCAATGCTGGGTCGTGCCATAGAGATTGCCAGCCGCGTCGAAGGTCAGCTCGCCACGCGGCCAATCCCCATAGGCACCGAAGTTAGCGATCAGGCTCTCTTTACCTGACGAGTCGATCTCAAAAACTGCGCCGTAGCCGCCCTCGCCGCCGTCGTAGTTCGATCCGTAAAGATTACCGGCTTGGTCGGAGATCACACCGGTCGGAATATGACCGTCGTGAACGCCGAAGCTGTATCGAATGCTCTCGGTCCACACCCCGCCGGAAGCGGGGGTGAGCTGGAAAATGGCGCCCTCGCCGTAGGTGCCGCCCACACTGGCAGCGCCGTAGATAACGTCCCCGGCCGCCAGTATCAATCCGCCGTTGGGACCGCACCCGTCCGGGTCTCCCGCAGGGGTGTAAAGAATGGTTTCCGTCCAATGATTGCCAGAAGGCGTTAACTCGAATACAGTGCCACAACCGTACGGGTCGGCCCCGGAGATGTCACCATACTGCGAGGCAATACCGTAGAGGTTTCCGGCATGATCGAAAACCACCGCACCGGGGTTGCCTCCGTCGCTGCCACCTTGGAAACGATGGAGAACCTTTTCCGTCCAGTCGCCTCCGCTGCCTGGCGTCAATTCGAAAACAACTCCGCAGCCATATTCGATGGAGACGCACGTCGCGTTGCCGCCGCCGTAGGCAGTCGTGCCATACAGATTCCCGGTGCTGTCGAAGGTTAAGCCGACGTACGGATAGGAGCCGTCCTGTTGCCCCTGGAATGAGTAGATTATTTTTTCCGTCCAGGTTCCATCGCCGGCCGGAGAGAGTTCGAAGACCGTGCCACAACCTGTCTGGCGACCGAGTTCACCACGGCTGTGGCAGGCCCCGCTGCCGCCGAAGGCGGTCGTGCCATAAAGATTGCCCGCCTTGTCGGCGATCAGCCCTGCGGTGGGGTAGGAGCCGTCGCTCCCTCCCTGAAAGCTGTAGAGCACTTTCTCGGCGTTGGCCCGAATACTGGTGGCCAAGAGAATCACGGCAAAAGTCGCTAGAGCCAGCGTGACCGCAAGTGAGGACTTCTTGGGTTGCATAGGAACCTCTTCGTGGTAGCGGTTAACCAGGAACCGAACACTGGGCTGGGGAACCCAAGCAAATCTGGCGACTCATATCGTAAGGCCAGCCCTCTGACAAGCTTGTTAGTTCTGCTTGGAGGCTCCTGTTACCTGTTTTTTCGGTAGCAGCGTCACCCGCGCGGTCACGGCCAGATTCTTCACCATGCCTCCCAGGACAACGGGGCCGAGCGGAGTTTCCAACAGGCCGCGGCCGTCGGCCCGCGGATCGGAGAAGGTTTCGGTGAGGGTGTCCCAGCGATGTTGGTGAAGATCGTAGGCAAAAGTGAAGGTGGAGACCCCTAGAGGCTTGCCATCGTAGGAGGCACCCTTGTAATCGTGGGGCGTGGGGGTGCCTCCGGAGAAATAAACCTTATGTTCGCGGTCAGCTCCGCCACCGGAGATGCCGAAGCGAGCGGTGCCGGGATGCGGCGGCAGCTTGCTCCATTCAATCTTGAGGGGATCTTTCTTATCGATTTTGCCCAGCCAGCACTCGTCGGAAGAAACGTAACGCGGACCGCCCTTCGGACCCGGCTTGGCGCCGTCCGCAATCACGATGGCTTCGTCGGCCACGCCGCCAGCTAAACCAAAGACGGGAGTGCCGGGAAACGGAGTAGCTTGGCTCCACGTATCTTTCTCTATGTCATACACCTGCACAGTGTTCACAGGGCCGGCGGGCGACCGGCCACCGATCAGGTAGACGAATCGGTCATGGGTCACGCCAACAACCGCGCTATCGACTGCGACAGGTATGTCTTTAGCGCGGGACCAGCGGCGGGCGGTGGGTTCGTAGACGTTGACATCCGGCACGGTGATCTCGCCTCCCTGGCTATCTACGACGTACCCACCCATGAGAACGATCAAGCCCTTGGCTCCAGCAGCGGCGGCGTTCAAACGGCCCGCCACTCCCGGCACGTCGCGTCCCTTGGTCCACTTCGCCGAGCGGGCGAGCGTCATGACGTAAACCTGGTTGGTAACGTCGTCCCAGGTTTTCTTGGGACCAACCCCCATCATGGAAAATAGCAGGAAGCCGCCTTTGAGGCTGGCGACGGCGTTGCCGGAAACCGCTGCGGGCATCGCGGGGAACTGGGGTAGTTCGTCATCTGCGCCCAGCACGATCGCGGCGCAAAGCACCAGGAGGACAAAGGCGGACAATTTTTGCATTGCAGAGATATTACCGCACAATGCGGATCAGGCTCCGAGGCTGATCCCCCGTTAGAACCAGCCCTGCCGTATTGGCTTTCTAAGAAAGAAGCAACTCTTCAGAACTGGACTTTCAAAACCGGATCTTTTAAAACCAGGTCTTGCGGCGATATTCGCGGTAAGCATCGCCAAATGCAGCTTCGAGAACCTTGGCCTCTCGGCGGGCACGCAGCCTTTGCATGGCCACGATTGCCAGAAGAAACAGCCATAAGATGGGCCGGTGCACGATCAGGACGAGCCCGGCAAGCAGGACTACTCCAAATACATAGATGGGATTGCGTATCCTCGCATAGACCCCGCGTGTAACTAATTGACGGGCCTCCGCCCTGATGGCGAAGGACTTGCCCAGTTGGAAGCGCGCGGCGGCAATCCCGCCGATACCAACCACCACCAGGACCGCGCCAACGGCGCGTTGCAAATCCCATGCGCTTGGACGGGAAAATATCAGCCAGAGAGTCGCCGCGACGGCGACGACTTGCACAAAAGTAAAAAAATAGAGCGTGCGGCCTTGCATGGATGCGTCCTTTGTCGATGCGAGCCTATTCAAACAACACTTATTCAATCAGCACTTATTCAATCAGGCCCTGGCGTACGGCGTGAATGAAGTCCGTATAGGCTGGGGCGTTTCCACCGGCGCGGACCTGGCTGGCGATCTGTCCGCGATGATATGCCGAGTGCAGCAGGACGTGAGTCAAAACGTCTTCCACCGTGCTTGTCCACGGCTCGCCTTTGCTGTTTTGGTAGGCGACCGTTTCGGAGAGTCCCGCGGGAGAAAGCTCGAAGAAATATTCGCGCCATAGTGAAGCGAGTTCGGCGATTTGAGCCTCGCACTCGTCGAGGGTGCAATCCGGCCAGACCGGCAGGCTTTGCGGTTGTTTCCGGATGCGCTCCAGCCACAGCCGCTTGGCCGAGACAATGTGCGCCAAAAGTTGCAGCGGCTTTGCCGGCGCAACATCGGCTGCTTTTAGCCCGGCGAGGACTTCGCGGTTGGCCCATTCATCGTAGACAAACTCGCGACGCAGATGATCGAGAAGTTCCATGACTTAAACAGATGAGTGAAGATGGCGCCGAGAATCAAATCCTGCAGAAACCTCACCCGGCTGCCTGATCGAAAGACGATCCGCGAACGCCTTCCATCAGAAAGCCGCTCGGAGTCAAGCCTTCCATTCCGATAGCCGTAGCTGGCGCATTAAACCCCGACCCTGAGCTTGGCGAAGCCTTTGCGAATCACGTCCACCGTATCCTCCGCCAGCTTCAGCCCCGGCAGTTCCTCCCGGCTGAACCACCGAACTTCAGAGGCGTCGCTCGCAGCCGCAATCTCTCCCGCAACCCGGCGGCACAAAAAATCAATCAATACATAGTGATACTGCACGCGCTTGTCGGCATCGCGCAGCACGCGGTCGTAAACACCCAAAAGTTCTCCGGCCTCGACCGTGAGTCCGGTTTCCTCGCGCGCCTCACGCACCGCGGCCTCGCGCACCAGTTCGCCTACTTCGAGCACGCCTCCCGGGATCGACCACTCGTCCTGCAGGGGCGGGTGCCTCCGTTTCACAAGTACCACGCGCGCGTCCTCAATAATGATGGCGCCCACCCCCACCAGCGGAACTTCAGGGAATTCGCGTTGCACGGTGCAAGGATTCTATCCCATGCAGCGAAGCCGAAAATCGTTGACCACGAAGAGCACGAAGTTTCACGAAGGAAATCTCTTCATTCACGTCTTCGCGAAACTTCGCGCCCGTCGCGGTCAATGTTCTTGGTTTTTCTCTGTGCCTCTGTGTCTCTGTGGTTAAATGGTGTTCGCGATGCCCCTGGAAGAATACAAACGAAAGCGCAAGTTCGATCAAACCCCCGAGCCTCCGCCAAAGGTTGAAAGCAAGGTGGGTCACCGCTTCGTCGTGCAGAAGCACGACGCCACGCGCCTGCACTACGACTTTCGCCTGGAAATGGAAGGCGTCCTGAAATCGTGGGCCGTTCCCAAAGGCCCGTCGCTTGATCCCGCGGATAAGCGCCTCGCCATGCAGGTGGAAGATCATCCCGTTTCGTATTTCGATTTCGAAGGCATCATCCCGGAAGATAACTACGGCGCGGGCATCGTGATGGTCTGGGACGTCGGCACCTGGCAGCCTCTTTCTCCCGTTCCAGTGCAGGGAAAATACGTGCCCGGTACCGAGGCCGAAGCCGCTGCCATGCTGGCCAAAGGCGATTTGAAGTTCCGTCTCAAGGGGAAAAAATTAAATGGAGACTTCGCGCTGGTCAAGATGAAAGGCCGCCGTCCCGGAAGCAAAGGCAACGAATGGTTGATGATCAAAAAGCATGACGACCACGTGGTCGAAGGCTACGACATCGATGCCTTCGACGAATCAGTACTGAGCAAGCGCAGCCTGGCGGAGATCGCCGGCGACGCCGGATCGGCCGAGTGGCGAAGCCGTCCATCCGGACGAGGCAAGTTGAAAGCCGCATGGCTGGCCGATGCTGTCGCGAAACTCGACAAGAAGAATTTCGCCATGAAGACCACTGTTAAAAAAAAAACGAAAGAAATAACCACAGAGAACACGGAGGAACAAAAATTAAAGCAAGCTGAGCCAATCCAGCCCAAGCCTTACCCTGTGCCCTCCGTGCCCCCTGTGTTAAATGCCCTACCTTCCGCGTCCCCAGCTCCAATCAAGCGCCCCATGCCCGCCGCAATCCATCCCATGCTGGCCACATCCGTAGATAAACCCTTCGACGGCCCGGAGTGGCTGTTCGAGATAAAATGGGACGGCTATCGCGCCATAGCCTTCATTGAGAACGGCCAACTGCGCCTGGTCTCGCGGAATCAGAACGAACTCACGCCGCGGTTTCCCGAGCTGAAAGATCTGCCGAAGTNNCACGGGCGCCGCGGCACGGTCAACGCCGACGTCCCAGTCTTGTACTACGCCTTCGATCTCCTCTATCTCGACGGCTACGATTGGCGGCGCGTGCCGCTGCAGCAGAGAAAAGAAAAGTTAGCTGCGCTGCTGGTCACGGGCGATTCCGTGCGCTATTCCGATCATTACGAGCGGCAGGGGAAAGCTCTGTTCGAAATGGCGCGCGCAAAAGGCCTCGAAGGCATCCTCGCCAAAAAGCGCGACAGCATTTACCAGGAGCGCCGCAGCACCGAGTGGCTGAAGATCAAAATCACCCACCGCCTGGAATGCGTAATCGGCGGCTACACCGAACCGGAGGGCAGCCGCGCCCACTTCGGCTCGATCGTGCTGGGACTCTATGGCAGCCAGGGCCGGCTGCTCCACGTCGGGCAGGCCGGTAGCGGATTCGACCAGGTTTCGCTCGATGAAGTCTGGAAACTCCTAAAGAAACGGGAGACCAGGAAGAACCCATTCCACGGCGAAGTCGAGGCCCTGCGAGAAGTGTATTGGGTAAAGCCGGAGTTGGTAGCCGAGATCGAGTTTGCCGAATGGACCGGCGGCGCCAGCGCAGGCAGCGGTCCCAAACTGCGCGCCCCCGTATTCCTCGGCCTGCGCGATGACAAAGACCCGAAAGAATGCCTGCTGGAAGAAGCTAAGCGAAGCTAAGCTAATGAGAACCGCAAACCGAAAACTGCTAATTGCTAACTGCTAACTGCCAATTGCTACTTAATATCCTTCATCCCCAGCAACGTCCCATAATCGTGCCCACCCGGGTCAACGGCCCGCGCAACCACGGCGGCAAATGCATCCCGCAGTTCCGGACACTTCGCCACCAGCGCCTTCATCAGGCTTAAATTGCTCTGATAAGTCTGCGCGGTGTTGGAAACGTCCGCCGCTTGGTATCGAACGATCAAGTCGAGATCGCCGCCCACTTCTTCCGGAAACAGCGCGGTCAGCTTGTAGGTTGTTGTCCCCGCCACAAGATCTGCAGTCTTACCCTCCGCCGGAAAGTCAGCCGGTTGCAGCTTTTGCGACTCGTCGTAAAGCTTGTCGCTGGCTAATGTGCTCATGAACGGCAGTGGCGCAACCAGCGACCGCGCCTCCAGAAAATAAAGCCACGCGTTGTGCGCCTGCCCCTTGCTCTGGAACTCGCGGGCCCGCGCAACAAACCACGCACTGTCATGGCCGCCGGCTTCTGCCAACTTAATATAGAGTCCGCCGAGCTTCCAGTCGGAACCTTGCTGCTGCACGATCACCGAAACCGTATACGCGCCCTTCGATGAAGTCGCATCCACAATAACCACGCCGTACTTCCCGGGCGCAAGATCGTTCAGGTAGAACACCGCACTATCGCGGGTTTGGCCCTTGCTCCCGAAAACTCCACAGTAAAATTCCGCACGCGGAATTGCCGCCGTGCCTCCCGCTTCCAGCAGAAAAGGTGAACGCTCCGTCGCCTTGGACCCCTGCAGCGCAGCTTCCTTGTCCTTGACAATAGCTTCAATGCCGGAAAAATCGGAAGTCAGGCTAGGCGCTGCACTCTGCCGCAGCGCGGCTGTATCGCCCTTGGCGACGAAATCGAAATAGCGCAGGCCGGCAGCGGTAAGAGCCGTGCGCGTGCTGTCGTCCATGTCGCTCGCGGTGGCGCAACTCTCCGCCAATACTCTCGTCGCGGCAAACGTCAGCAGAACCAGCGCGGCACAACGCAGCAGCCGGTCCCCGCGCCGCATGGTCAACGACGATCTGCTATTCAGAAAACAGCGCTTCAGGAAGCAGTCGGTCTTAAACACTTCTTACGCTCCGATCTTGCGCTCCGAAGAGAAAATTGTACGCTCCACCTGTGCCCCAGCAAGTGCAAGCAATTGCACATCTGGATCTGCGCCCGATCTCGAATTTCTGCCTGCAAGACACTAAAGTCAATCCGTTCTATAAGGTAGATGAGCCCTGGTGCGGCGGCGAACTACCGCTGCGAAACCGGAAAGCGGTGCTAGAATTGCTCCTAAGATACCTACCGTCTCCCCAGAAGTGAATCGTGAAGTCAATAAAGATTGCAGTGGAGGTTCTGTCATGAGCGCGAGATTCAAACTTACAGGTTTACTGGTGGCCGGCGTTCTATGCCTGCCCATCGCGGGCAGGGCTGACACGCAAACGCCGCATCGCGTGCACAAGGTCAAGAAGCAGTTGCCACCCCCGCTGCCCTCGGGACCGCAAGGCCCCGTGCCCCAGATCCCTCTGGATGCCATCCCAGCCGTCGCCCCCGAAGTGACCTATCAGGATGGACTGCTCACCATTGTCGCCCCCAACTCCACCCTGGCCGACATTCTGCGTGGCGTCCGCAAGCATACCTCTGCCGATATCGAAATCCCAGCCGCGGCCAGCGAGCGAGTGGTAACGCGTCTGGGCCCCGCGCCAGCCCGCGAGGTAATGGCCGAGCTGCTGAACGGATCGCATTTCAATTACATCCTGCTGGGCTCGCCGGAAGATGCCAACGCGCTGGTCCGGGTCGTGCTCGTACCCAAAACGTCTGACACGCCAACTCCACCGGCCCAGGCAGCCAACACCCCACCCGCGCCCGCCGCCGCTGCGGATGCTGCCGATGCCGCCGACGATCCCGCCACCGACGATACTCCCGACCAAGGCACGGCCGAGGCCGAGCAGCCCGCTGCTCCCCCCGCCGACCAGCCCGGCGCAAAGACTCCGCAGCAAATGTTGCAGGAAATGCAGCAGCGCCAATTGCAGATGCAGCAACAACAGGCGGGACAACCCGGCACCTATACCCCGGGCATGCCGTTTCCCGGCCGCCCACAGCCCCCGCAACAACAGCCGCCGCCGCCCTCAGACCAACAATAGCCTCAGCTTGCGCGCAGCAGTCGTAAGAAGCAGATTTTGAGAAACAGATTTTCTGCTTCGCGGTGGGATTTAGGTCCCAGCGTCAGCCGCGAAGCGGCGTAAGAATGCAGCCCACGGCGCAAGCCGTGGGAAGGAAGTTAGGAAAGGAACAAGCCCCGGAGGGGCGAAAGAGTAGTTCCGAGCGAACGAGGCCAGAGACTTTATTCCCGGAAACCTGTACCGAGCGTTATTGCAGAAACATCTGGAACACACCACGAAGACCGATCACGGCCGATTCCCGCCCCACCGCCCCGCGCCGGCTTGCAACGGCTTGCTCGATCCCGTAGCCACCTGATTGTCCGATGAGTTCAACGCCTTCTGCAGCAAATTCCAGTCCCGCTCCACATCGCTTTCAGAAACTTTGGGCGGATTCCCGCGCCGCAGTTCAGCTCCCAACCGTGCCTCCAGCAGTTCCTGCACGATCGGTCCCGACGAATCTTTGGCGAAAATATTGCCGCCGCTAATGCCCACGCTCACAACCTGCTCTCCCGTGCGAATTCGCAGCACCGGATGTCCTTGCGAATCGAATCCCGGCGCAGCGCTGCTCATCATCCGTCCCAACGTTTTTTGTATACGCGCGCTGCTCTCCGCCGAATCAGCGGCCACAAGATGATTCAATTCGATCTGGTAAGCTCGCCGATCCTCCGGCCCCACCGGCGGCTCCAGTTCGCGCTGCACGCCGAAAACCAACGCCTGCTGCGCCGGCTTAAAACGCCCCGCGCCCGTGCCCTCATAAACCGCCGCCACGCACCCCGCAAAAATCGGACTCACCACGGCGCTGGGCACAATATATTTTTTCGATTTCAAGAAAGATTCCACCACTCCATGCACCGCCGTGCTGCGCGCCTCCGTGCCCGGAACCTGCGGAATCACGTAGCGCGAGAGCTCCAATTCCGGATGCCGCGCGCTGAACTTGACCATCGTCTTCGCCATCTGCTTCGGCGTGGTGATCCCCACGTCGGCAACCACGCTCCGGTGCAGCGCTTTCGGATAATAAAAGTTGATCACATCCTTGGCGAAATCGGCGCAATTGTGCGACACCGTGCGGAAGTGCGAACGATTCGGCGCCGAATTGTAGGCGCGAATGAAGGCCTCATCCTGCGCCGGCGTAGTCTCGACTTCAAACGCGTACGACGCCCGGTCGTAGGCTGATCCAACCAGTTCGTACCAGTTCCCCCCGGGAACTTCTCCGTTCGCAGGATCCGGCACGATCTCTTCCAAATGTTTCCGCCGATACTGATCCCGCAAGAACGTAACTACCTTCGGATCCACAAACAGCGGAATATCGTCCGTCCGCTCCACCGCGTAGAGATAAGGAATAAGCGGAATCGCCACCCAGTCGTAGCCGCCCACTCCGTCATAGCGGCTGATCACGGCGCCCAGTTCGCCGGGCGCGCACGGACGCAACACCAGCGGCGTCTCCGCGCACACTCCCGATAAATACACCGCCGCATGTCCCGTCGCCGTGAAGAATCCCAGCTTCCCGTAAGGCTCTTCCAGCAGCAGCGTAGCCGACGCCCCAGCCAGCGAGGCACACCCCGCCACCAGCATCAACAGCATGCCCACCGCGCGCCGTAAGCTCCCCAGACAAGGCATAGCTAGTCCCTTATAAGAACCCCTTCTGGAAAGATTAGTTGCCAAAAATCAGGAAAGCGAGTTACCGAAGTTGGATGGTTAACAGGGAATCGGCGTACAACTTCTACCCGATAGAAAACTCGATAGATACGGGAGTGTGAAAGGAAGGTTAAATCTGCGCGGCGACGTGATCGCCGTCATACACACGCTGCAAGATTCGCATCATTCGTTGGTCGAGATTCGCGGCAGCTTTGAGATTCGTATCAGGGCATGCGTTCAGGCATGCCGCGATGCCGCACGATCAACCCGCCTTCAGGCGCTGAAATTAAACCTTGTCATTCCGACCGGAGTCGGAGCGCCAGCGACGGCGGAGGGAGGAATCTGCTGTTTCTCGCCGGGCACCGTCCCTCGGCGATCTCCTCGTGCACCGTTCCCCCGCGGGTGCCCCATTTCTCGCGCGTTCTTTGCGCGAGA
>PLIO01000193.1 GCA_003140075.1 Acidobacteriaceae bacterium
TTTCAGGCGCGACACTCGAGCGACGCGCATGAACACCGGCACCTGGCTTTCTCGCTGGCGCGAGTTACTCCGGTTTTAGTGGTCATGATATTGGCTGGCGCTACGGCGGTATTTTTTCTTATGCCTCGCGTGTCGGCGGGCTATTTGGGCGGCTACTCGTTTGGCACGGATTTTTCTACCGGCTTCGGCGATCGCGTGCAGTTGGGGCGAATCGGGCAGATTCAACAGTCGAACTCGGTAGTGATGCACATTCAGATTGATGGCGACCCGCATGGCCGGTACGCGCTGCATTGGCGCGGCGTGGCATTGACAAACTTTAATGGCAGGGAGTGGTCGAGCGCGCCTGAACAATCCCGGTTGCTGCAGGATGGGTATGGGGGGTTCCCGGTCGCGCCTCAAGCGGCTCCCGGAAAATCGACTCATTTGATTCATTACCGCGTGTTGATGGAGCCGATTGGAACGAACGTTTTTTTTCTCGCTCCGTGGGCGAGGCGCGTGAGCGGGGCCTACCGTTCGGTGAACACTGATGCAGGTGGAGCGTTGTTCGATCTTGATGGCGAGCGTGCCGTGAGTTTATATGAGGCGGATTCTGATATCTCGACGCCTTCGCCCGAGCAGCTTCGCGCGGCGGGAGATTATCTTCCGCGATTTGCTCCAATTTATCTGCAAGTGCCTCTTGCGCTCGATCCGCGAATTCCGCAGCTGGCGGCGCAGGCTTCGGGCTCGGCTTCCAACAGCTACGATAAGGCGGTCGCGATCGAACAATATTTGAAGACGTATTACGGATACACGCTGCAATTGCCGAGTGCGCCGGTTGCCGATCCACTGGCGAACTTTCTTTTCGAGCGCAAGCAAGGGCACTGCGAGTACTTCGCTTCTTCGATGGCGGTAATGCTGCGGACGCTGCGCATTCCCTCGCGCGTGGTCAACGGTTTCACAAGCGATGAATTCAATGATGTCACGGGCAATTACGTGGTCCGCGCCAGGAATGCGCACGCCTGGGTGGAAGCGTATTTCCCAAACTATGGCTGGGTCACGTTCGATCCCACGCCCGGCGGCACGAACGGGTCGCCGGAAGGATGGGGCCGCGTGATGCTCTATCTGGACGCTGCGTCTTCGTTCTGGCGGGAGTGGGTGGTCAGCTATGACTCGTCGCACCAGTCGATTCTAGGGCGGACGGTGCTGAGCGGGACGCGAAGTTCATTTGAGCGCGTGCGAATGTGGGCCCGTCTGCGGTACGCGCGGATGTTGAATTGGGCGCGAAGAAATCAGCGGGGTGCGGAGCAGGCTCCGGGAAGATGGTTCGGAGGCGTTGCGCTACTTATTCTTCTCTTGCTGGGGTTGGGCAATGCTGGGCGGATTGCACGGATGATTCGCACGAGGAGGCTGAGTGCGCATCCGGAGCGATCGCCGGATCAGGCTGCCGCGATGTGGTACGAGCGAATGGCGCGGTTTCTGGCTCGGCGCGGAACGCAAAAGTCCGCAAACCAGACGGCGCAGGAATTTGTGCGGGTCATCCCGGATGAGCGGTTGCGAAAACGGGTTTCGCGGTTCACCGATGCATACGAATCGGCGCGGTTTGGAAATTCCGCAGACGACGCGGTGCAGTTGCCGGAGTTGTATGACGACGTGGAAGCGGCGGCGAAGAAGTAGATCTGGAGCACTCGTGGCACGGATGCGCTGTGCCGGCTGTCATCGCGAGCGAAGTAAGGGATCTTAGTGATTGCCTGCGACGTCACGACGGGTAGTGCATGCAAGAACCAAGATCCCTCGCGTTGCTCGGGATGACAAGAGTGTCGGGATGACACGCGTGTTCCGTTCCGGATCTGACCGCGCGATTTAAATGATCCCTATCGTTAGTGGAAATGCCAGACTACGCCGCCGCCTACGAAGTAATTGTGTTGGCGGCTCTTGCCTGTATCGGCCAATGGGAAATTCGGCTCACCCGACCAGAAGTCGCGTACCTCGCCGCGAATACTGAAGCGGCGCCAGACTTTCACATCCAGGCCGAATCCGCCCTGGAGTACGCCAGATGTCGAGGAAGTGCCAGGATTGGGACCGTAGTAATTAAGATTGCTGCTTTCGCTGAAGTGGGCGAAGCCGCCGCCGATGCTGACCCAGGGCGAGACTGCAGTCTCTGGGAAGAAATTCACGCGAACTGAGGGAGCAACGAAGATCTGCTTATAACTCTTCGGAACAACGTCGCCGCCGGAGTTAAGTTTCTCATCAAGATTGAATGCCGCGGGCACTTCGCCTGAAATGCCGAAGATGGGCGTCGCGAAAAGATGGCGCGCATAATCTACTTCGAAGGTGAGCCCGTTACCAGAGCGAACAAAAGGATTGATGGCTGGCGCATTCGGGCCCTGAATGCCCTGGTCGCTGATGAAGATGCGGCCAATCATACCGGTCAGTTCGTTTTTCTCATCCTGGGCTAAGTGCATGTCATCCTGGGCCGACGCGCAGGCGCCGAGAATGGACATGGTCACTGCCATGACTGCGATAACGGCATGTTTCCCAGACATTTCCCCTCCAGGATGCGGGATAGCTGCTCTCGTCGGTAAGGTCTAGCGTAGCATGAAGATGTGTGGATTTAATCCACAGGTTACTGCCTTTCATGGTGCCCATGATCACGTAACAGAGCAGCGGCGCCTAGCGATAGGCATGGTCTGCCGAAGCTGGTTCTGCGAAGGACCTGCCGGAAAATGTTAAAATGACAGGATTGCATGCCCTCGAAGAACCTCACCATCTCCCGTTCCAGCGAAAAAACCACGGCTACCGATTCGACCAACCATGGACAGGATGCGCGTCCTCAGAAAGTGGGCTTTGTCAGCCTCGGATGTCCCAAGAACCTGGTCGATAGCGAGGTAATGATGGGTCTTCTGGCGCGGGCCGGGGCTGAACTCTCGCCGCGAGCCGAAGACGCCGATGTGATCGTAGTTAACACCTGCTCGTTCATCGAAAGCGCGCAGCAGGAGTCGGTCAATACGATTCTCGAGATGGCTGAGCTCAAGACCTCAGGCCGGGCAAAGAAGTTGATTGTCGCCGGCTGCCTGGTCGAGCGCTTTCGCGATGAGATTCGCAAGCGCATCCCGGAGGTCGATGCCGTGGTCGGGACCGGGGAATTGCAGAGCATTCTAGCCGCGACCGGCGTCGCTCCGGCTCCGGCAAACGGCAACTCTCCGTTCGTAGTGTTAACTTCGCGGGCCGAAGGCGACGCCCGCGCAGCGCAGGGACGATTCTCCCGCGGGCAATGGGACGGCGCGATTGCGGATCTGCCCAACTACTTGTACGACGATGAAACCCCCCGCATTCTGGCCACTCCGAAATCTACCGCCTATATCAAGATCGCCGAGGGCTGTGACCATCCCTGCACGTTCTGCATCATTCCGCAGTTGCGCGGGCAGTTTCGCTCGCGCCGCTTCGAGTCGGTGGTAGCCGAAGCCGAGCGTCTGGCGCAGGCCGGCGTGCGCGAAATCACTCTGATCGGACAGGATACGACCTGCTACGGCGAAGATTTCGGTTTGAAAGACGGGCTGGCACTGTTGCTGGAGAAACTCGCGAGGATTGAAGACCTGCGCTGGATTCGTTTCCTCTATGCCTATCCCAACAAGATTACCCGCAAACTGCTGGAGACGATCGGAACTCAAGAAAAGATTTGCTCCTACATGGATGTACCTCTGCAGCACGCCTCGGCTGGCGTTCTGAAGCGCATGAAGCGTGGCGGCGGAGCGGAGGTATTTCTGCGCTCGATTGCCAAGATGCGGCGCGCGATTCCAAGCCTCACCTTGCGAACGTCGTTCATCGTAGGCTTTCCGGGCGAGACCGAGAAGGAATTTGAAGAGTTGTGCGAATTCGTGCGCGAGGCTCAGTTCGATTGGATGGGAACTTTTTCCTACTCCGACCAGGAGGGAGCAGACGCATATGGATTGGACAAGAAGCTCTCTGTGGGTGAGATCGAGCGGCGGCGCAAACACTTGATGGGAATTCAGCGGGAGATCAGCAAGAAGAAAAAGAAGGCGCTGGTCGGCCAGGAGTTCGACCTGCTGCTGGAGGGCACATCGGAAGAAACCGATCTGCTCCTGGAAGGACGCACCGCCATGCACGCACCCGAGATCGACGGCAAAGTGTTTGTGAACGACTTTCCGGAAGACACGGAGCCGCAGCCGGGCGAGTTTTATCGCTGCCAGATCACAGAGGCGCACGACTATGATCTGGTGGCAAGGATTGTGTAGCAGGCTGTTCGTTCTGAATTCTGCGGCTTGACTCGGTAAGACCCAGAAAACTCCCTGACCATGCCTCGCAAACGCACTCTGAAGCTTCGCTGCCCGATCTGCAAGAAAGTCGTCAAGAGCGGCGACCCCGACTTTCCCTTCTGCAGCGACCGCTGCCGCACCATCGATCTGGGAAAGTGGGCGAGCGGCGCCTACGTGATTCCATCGCCTGTCACAGATGCCGACGAGCAGATCCGAGAGAGCACGCCTGAAGATTCGGATGAAGAGTCGTGAAACTTACTTCTCAAGCCGGAGGCACTACAGGCGACCGTAGCGCCGGCGTCCCGCCGGCTACCGTTTCACCAAGCTCAAAACAGGCTTCGGGAACGTCTCGGCGCCACCGCGGAGAAGTTACGATCCGTGATCGTGGCCGACTACCCCACTGGGAAAAAGATGGTGCCACCTACTTCATCACATTCAGACTCGCCGACTCGCTGCCGAAATCAGTCCTGGAGCGCATCGAGTCCGAGCGCCACGCCATCGTCACCACTGCTAATCAACTCCGCCGCGCTCTGAGTGCCGACGAGCGGAGGAAAATCCAGCATCTCTCGACACCGGTTATCGAGCAATTTCTTGACAGCGGCGCAGGTGCCTGCCACCTGCGGAATCCAGTCATCGCTGAAGACGTAGCAAGTACATTGCGTCACTTTGACCACAGCCGCTACCGTCTGTTTGCGTGGTGCATCATGCCGAATCATGTTCACGTCGTTGTTGGCTTGTTTCCTGGCGAGACCCTGGCTACGGTGGTCCATTCCTGGAAGTCGTTCAGCGCCAAGCAGGCTAACCGGATTCTTGGTCGCCACGGGGCCTTCTGGCAGCGGGAGTACTATGATCACCTCATTCGAGGGGAGGAAGAATTCGAACGGGCGGTGCGCTATGTCGCTGAGAACCCCGCCAAGGCGGATTTGAAGCATTGGAAATGGGTTTGGGTAGGCGGGCGGGGCGCGCGCGCAGCCTGCCCGGAGCTAGTGGAAGGGAAAGCCGCCGAGGACGGCGGCGCTACGAAAACGGCCTGACTATGGAATCTCCCGAAGTTCGGCGAACTTCGTTGTGGGCCACGCTGGTCGCCACGTTTTTCGGTATCGGACGCCTGCGGCCCGGACCCGGAACCTGGGGATCGGCAGCAACCATCATGTTGTGGGCGGCGATGGCCCATGCGCTGGTTCCGTCGTTGCGGACGCCGGTCGCAATCGCCTTAACGGTGCTGGTAATCCTGGTGGGGATTCCGGCAGCCACCCAGGTTGCACGAGGCGCCGGCAAGAAAGACCCGCAGTTTGTGGTGATCGATGAGGTCGTGGGCCAACTCATCGCGCTGATCGCCGTGCCCCTGGCATGGAAATCTTTTCTCGCGGGCTTTATACTTTTTCGTGCCTTCGATATCGTCAAGCCGCCCCCCGTGCGACAATTGGAAGCGATTCCGGAAGGCGCCGGCATCGTTCTGGATGACGTTGCCGCCGGCTTATACGCTCTTGGATGCGTGCATCTGTTGTTGTATTTTGGTCTTCTAAGGTAGTGTCTTCTAAATGACACGAGTATTTTTCTCATGGGATTTTCCGACCGCGTTCTGGGTAAGAAAAACGTGAACGGCGCGCCGCACATCGAGTCCGTCTCGCCAGAGTTGGCGTTGGCCGGGGGCGAAGTCCGCATCGCGGGCTCGGGACTGCGCCCACAGCCATGGCAACGTCCACGCGTGCAGTTTGGCGAAGTCGAAGGCGGAATCGTGGTGAGTGCGGACTCGTTTGTGATCGCCCGCGTTCCCGAGGGAGCGAATTCGGGCTCGGTGGTCGTTGCTACCGACGGGCACGTCAGCAATGCTCACACGGTCAAGGTGGCCGTCCCAATCGCCGAAAATCTGCATCCGGTGACCAATCCGGCACTCGATAATCAAGGCAACATTTACGCGACTTTCTCCGGTTCGCGCGGCCAGCAGGTTCCAGTCGCCATTTTCAAGATTGATACCAACTACACCGTAAAGCCCTTTGTCGCGAACATGATGAACGCGACCGCAATCGCTTTCGATCGCCAGGGACAGATGTACGTTTCTTCGCGCTTTGACGGAGCGGTCTATCGCGTGGCGCCCAACGGGACGATGACCACCTATGCCGAGGGCATGGGAGTTGCCACGGGGATCGCCTTCGACCGGAATCAGAACCTCTACGTAGGCGACCGCAGTGGAACCATTTTCAAGATCGGCCTCGATCAGCAGGTATTCGTCTTCGCCACACTGGAGCCGAGCGTTTCGGCCTACCATCTTGCCTTCGGTCCGCAGGGAGATCTATTTGTCACCGGGTCCACCACGTCCAGCTTCGACTGCGTGCACAGAATCGACCCGCAGGGAACGGTACACACATTCTTCCGCGGCCTGGGACGCCCGCAGGGATTGGCGTTTGACTCGCTAGCCAACCTGTATGTGGCGGCCTCGCTCTCCGGCAAGCGCGGCATTGTGAAGATCACGCCGGAGGGTAAGGCAAGCCTGGAGGTCGCGGGCCATGGACTGGTGGGACTGGCCTTCGCGCCCGGACGCAGCGTGATTCTGGCGACCACGGACGCGGTGCATCATCTTTCCTGGAACATTCCAGGGCTCCCACTGCTGCCGGAGTAGCTAAAGGCAGTTCTCAGTTCTCAGTTCTCAGAAAAACCTGACCTGCAGTGCTGAGAACTGAGTACTGAGAACTGAGAACTGCCTTTTTCGTTTACACTTCTACCGTGAAAGCCGAGATCATTGCGGTTGGCTCCGAGTTACTTACTCCCTTCCGCACCGATACCAATTCGCTCTACCTCACCGAGCAGGTCAATCAACTTGGCGTTGAGGTAATTTTCAAAAGCGTCGTGGGTGACGATCTGCGGCGCCTGGTTACGGCTGCCCAACATGCGCTGTTCCGCTCGGAGATCGTGATTTTCAGTGGCGGCCTCGGCCCCACGGAAGACGACCTTACCCGCGAAGCAGTGGCGGAAGCGTTGGGCGTTTCGCTGCGGCGTAACGAAGAAGTTCTCGCTGGCATCGAGCGCCGTTTCGCGGCGCGGGGGTGGAAGATGTCCCCCAATAATGCCAAGCAGGCGGACGTTCTCGAGGGAGCGGTGGTGCTGCCCAACGCCAACGGCACTGCCCCGGGACAATGGCTGAGCGGCAAGTTCGACGGGCGCGAGCGCATCGTCATACTGCTGCCCGGACCTCCGCACGAGCTGAAGGCTTTGTTCGAGGCGGAGTGCCGCGAGCGCTTGCGCGCAAACCTTCCCGTGGCGTTCCTGGCAACTCGCGTTCTGAAAGTGGCCATGCTGGGGGAGTCTCTGGTAGACGCGCGCGCGGCGCCGATCTACAAAAGATTCACCGATGTGCAAACCACGATTTTGGCGGGAGCGGGAGAGATCCAGTTGCATTTCAAGGCGCGCGCCGGAACCCTAGACGCGGCACAGGCCCGTGTAGATGAAGCGGCCGACGCGGTGGAGGAAGAGCTCGACGATGCCGTTTTCTCGCGGGACGGAGAGTCCCTCGAACAGATCGTCGGCTACTGGCTGCAGATGCGTAATGCCACGCTGGCCGTAGCGGAATCGTGCACTGGCGGTCTGCTGGGCGAGCGGATTACATCGGTCAGCGGAAGTTCGCGCTATTTTGCCGGGGGGGCGATTGTTTACGCGAATGCCGTAAAGACCGAACTCGCGGGAGTACCCGCCGACATGATTGAGCGTCATGGAGCGGTGAGCCGCGAAGTGGCGGCGGCGCTGGCGGAAGGCATTCGTTATCGTTGCGAGGCTACGCTCGGAATCGGGATTACCGGCGTGGCCGGGCCCAGCGGTGGCACACCGGAGAAGCCCGTGGGACTCGTCTTCCATGCGCTGGCCAGCGACAGCGGCACGGAGGTGATCGAGCGGAACTTCCCGGGCGATCGCAAGCGCATCCGCTGGTTCGCGACCACGCTAGCCCTGGATATGGTGCGCAGGAAGTTGATGTGAAAAAAAGCTGTTAGCTCTTGGCTCTTAGCTTTTGGCTGAAGCTTCTGCCTTCGAGTTTTTCAAACTGGAAGCGGAAACTGAGCGTGTGGCAGAGTTGGAATGACACAGGTTTTAGCTAAAGGCCAAGAGCCAAAAGCCAAGAGCGTTCTTATGCGCCTCTTTGCTGCGCTCGACGTCGACGACAGCATCCGCGACCGGATCGCCCGCTTCCTCGACGGCGTCCGCGGATTCGCTCCCGACATCCGCTGGGTGCGACCCGAGTCGCTTCATGTGACCTTGAAGTTCATCGGAGAGAGAACTCACGAGGATATTGAGAAAATCAAGCGGGAGCTGGGAACAATTGAGGCTGGCACATTTGAGTTGAACTTTCACGGCTATGGATTCTTTCCCGGCACGCGGTCGCCGCGAGTATTCTGGATTGGGGTCGATGCAGGGCCGAGACTGGCCGCTCTGGCAAAAACGGTGGATGGAAAGCTGGCGTCGCTCGACATCCCGAAAGAAGAGCACGCTTTCAACCCGCACCTCACACTGGCACGAGGCGCCGGAGGCTCAGGTGCACCGCGCAGACAAACAGGCGACCACCCGAACAGCAACTTTCACCGCTTGCAGGAGAAACTGGCAGCCCTGCCTGCCCCGGAGTTTGGTACCATGACGGCCCGCGACTTTTTTCTGTATCGGAGCCAGCCTTCGCCCGGCGGTTCCAAATACACCAGGCTTGCGGGATTTGCTCTGCGGTAGCGCATCCAACAAGAACTGACACATCTTGTCAACGCTCTCTATCATCGCCGTGAGCTACTTGTTGGGATCGATTCCCTCCGGATATTTACTGGTACGCGTCTTTCGCGGTGAAGATGTGCGGCAAAGCGGCAGTGGAAATATCGGGGCTACGAATGTCTCCCGCAAATCGCCGCTGCTGGGCGTGCTGACACTTCTGCTGGATGCAGCAAAAGGAGCCGCGGCTGTCGCCTCGTCCTATACTCTGACCAAGCGCATGGTCGCGAGTGCTTCAACATACGAGCAATTGACGCTAGCAGCTCTGTTCGCCGTTTTGGGCCACATGTTTCCAGTGTGGCTGAAATTCCGCGGCGGAAAAGGAGTTGCCACCGCGCTGGGATCCTTCGCTCTGATCGCTCCGAAAGCGGTGCTGATCGCGGCGGCCATTTTTGTCATAGTCGTAATTATTTTTCGCTACGTGTCGCTGGGATCGATTCTCGCAGTTGCTTCCTTCCCATTGATAGTTTGCGGAACATACGCTTATGGCAAGGCGCCGGTGGTGTTGATGACTGCCACTTCCCTGCTCATCATCATCAAGCACGGTGAAAATATTCGCCGACTGCTCGCCGGAACCGAAAATCGGATCGGAGCAAAGCCCGCGTGAGCGAGATCGCCATCATCGGTGCGGGAGCCTGGGGGACGGCGCTTTCCATAATTCTTGGCCGCAAGGAGACTCACCGCGTGCGGCTGTGGGCGCACGACAAGGAAATTTGCGAATCCATCGCACGTCAACGGGTGAACGAAAAATTTCTTCCCAGCCAGCTCGTACCGGCTTGCGTCACGCCCTGTCACGAACTCGGAGAAGCGCTTCAAGATGCGGCCATCGTAGTGAGCGTGATGCCCTCGCAACATTGTCGCCGCTTATTTGAGCAGATGCGGCCGTACCTGCGCGCCGAAACCATGATCGTCAGCGCGACCAAAGGGCTGGAGGAGAATTCCCTGTTGCGCATGACCGAGGTGATCGCTCAGGTCATCCAGAGCGACGATCTGCCGACGCCGCGAATCGGCGCGCTCAGTGGCCCATCGTTCGCGCTGGAGGCGGCTCGCGGTGATCCAACGGCAATCGCCATCGCATCGCAAGACAAAGAACTGGCACGCTCCGTTCAGCAGGAGTTCAGCCATGCCAGCTTTCGTGTCTACACCAACGAAGATCCGATTGGAGTAGAACTTGGCGGGGCGCTGAAAAACACGATCGCGATCGCCGCCGGCGTTTGCTCCGGTCTCGGCCTGGAACACAATTCGGTGGCCGCGCTCATTACTCGAGGTCTGGCGGAAATGACGCGGCTCGTAGTTGCCTGTGGAGGTAAAGCAGAAACCATGTCAGGCCTCGCGGGCCTCGGCGACCTGGTCCTGACTTGCACCGGTGGGCTCTCCCGCAATCGCAGCGTAGGCGTCGAACTCGGCCGCGGACGAAAACTTCCCGAGATTCTTGCCGGCATGCATGGCATGGTTGCGGAGGGCATTTTTACGACGACAGCGGCAGTCGGATTGGCGCGGGCTCGCGGCATCGAGATGCCCATCGTGGAGCAGATGCACGCGATCCTACACGAGGGCAAAGCTCCGCGCGCGGCGATTTATGAGTTAATGACTCGCAGCAGTAAGAGCGAAACGCTCAGGATGTGACGGGCAGGGTTTCTGGCTTTCCGCGCGTTGCCTGCCAAACTCCCGCCAATCGCCCATTGCGGTTGGTACTTTAGTAATGAAAACACCCCCGGTTTAGCCTCCGACGGCCCCTCTCCCAGATTAGACTTTACAGATACCCGTGAAATCCGCCGCCACTTCGGCCCACGGCGCTCACCAACTGAGCGAAGGGAGCGACTTGCCTTCGACTCCGCATAACCTGGCGCGCATTCCTATTCTCTATGTAATCCTCAGCGTGCTTCTGGTGATCAGCATTATTCCAATGTATTTCTATTCGGCCCAAGTGGAGGCCATCAATCGGGACCGGCTGAAGACCAACGAGATGCTGCTGCAGAATACGGTGACGCGGTCCCTCGCCGATGACCTTTCGCAGCACGAGCACTCCCTGCGCATGATGCTGGCCAACCTTTCGTCTGCGATTCAGGTTGCCAGCGGGGGTGACATCGGCAGCAAGAACATCGAGGCGCCGGAATTGCGCGCCCTGCTGGAAAACTTTGTCTCTTCTTCGGATGAACTCGCTTATGCCACTCTTCTCAATTCCGAAGCCAAGGGCGTGTCCGCCGGACGCATCGCGCCCGACGCTTTTCTGCAGCGCGAGTTGCAACACGCTTATGACGCAGCCCGCGATGGCCGTGCTTACAACGGACAAGCACTTCAGATCGGGAACGGCACCTCCGCGCGTACCGTTGTGTTGGTAAGCAGCCCAGTCAGCTATGGCGGGCGTTTTCTGGGTATGGTGGGCGCGGTCGTGGATCTGCAATTTCTGATTCGGCGCCTGCAGGAAGTCAGCGGCGGCGGTCTGATTCCCTATGTAGTGGACGCGCAAGGCCGACTGGTAGCGGCCGGAACACCGCAATATGTGACCGGCCAGGACATGAAGAACCTGGAGATCGTTCGCAACTTCGTCGACGAAGGCAACAAGGCGCAGCTGGCCGCAACCAAAGAATTCGGCGTCCGCGAGGGCAAGGACAATATCGAAATGCTCGGCACCTACAGCCCGGTCACCGCACTGGACTGGGCCGTGGTGGTGCAGAAGCCGCAGCTCGAGGCCTACCGTGGGGTCTACGAGATGCAACGCACAGCGCGCCTGCTTGCGTTGCTGGCCGTGCTCTTAAGCATCGGGGTAAGCATTTTTGCGGCCCGCAGAATTACCAATCCGCTGCAAACTCTCACCCAGTCCAGCCGCGCTCTGGCACGCGGAGATTTTTCGCAGCGCGTACACCTGGCCAGCCGTACCGAAATCGGCGAATTGGCGGAAACGTTTAACACCATGTCGCAGGAGCTGGAGCAATTCGTCGAAGATCTGAAGCGGGCTGCGGAAGAAAACCGCGCGCTGTTTCTGGGCTCGATTCAGATGCTAGCCGGCGCGGTTGACGAGAAGGATCCGTATACTCGCGGCCACTCCGACCGCGTGACACGTTATTCGCTGATGATCGGCAAGGAAATGAATCTGCCGCCCGCATTCATGGAGACGCTGCAGATTTCCGCCCAGCTCCACGACGTGGGCAAGATCGGCATCGAAGACCACATCCTCAAAAAGCCAGGCGCGCTTACCGCTGAAGAATTTGAGGTCATGAAGACTCACACCACGAAGGGCGCCAACATCCTGCGCCCGGTAACGCAGCTTGCGGAGATGCTCCCCGGCATTGAACTGCATCACGAAGCGCTCGATGGCCGCGGCTATCCCTACGGCCTCAAGGGCGAGCAGATTCCGCTGCTGGCAAAGGTAATCGCCGTGGCCGACACTTTTGATGCACTCACCACCAATCGACCTTACCAGCACGCGCACACTCCCGAAGAGGCCTTGAAGATTATCCAGAATCTCGCAGGCAAGCGGCTTGATCCCGAGCCGGTGGCCGCTTTGCTGGCGGTTTACGCGCGCGGCGAAATTCGCATCCAGCGCGTCGCGATCAAGAAACCGGTGGCCGCAGCAGATGCTGCCTCCAACGCGCGCCCGGCAGCGCCGGCCCCGGCGCTGCCCGCGCTTGAAACCGCCAACCTCGAAAGAACCTCCGTCTAACTCCCGCTAAAGCCTATCGAGGTCCACTGACTGCAGCGCGACCGCTCCCGCCCGCTATAATCAATCTTCGGGATTCCTCATGATTCAAACTCTGTTCGGCAGCACCGAAGAAAAGAAAACTGGACTCTTCGAGCGCATGAAGCAGGCGGTCACGCGCACGCGTGAAAACCTCGCCGAACGTATCGAAGAGGTCGTCTCCTTCGGCAAGGAAATCGACCGCACTACGCTCGACGATCTGGAGGCCACGCTGATCGGCGCCGACCTCGGCACCACCACTACACAGGAGGTTCTCGGCAAACTCCGCGACAGGGCCGACCGCAAACAGATCAAAGACGTGCAGGAACTCAAGCGCTTGCTGAAAGAAGAGCTGTTGGCAATTCTGAACGCGGCAAATACCCATCCTGTCCAAAGAGTCGACGGCACGCCTGAAGTGATTCTCGTGGTCGGCGTGAACGGCACCGGCAAGACCACGACCATCGGCAAGTTGTCGCAGGTTTTTCGATCGCAGGGCAAGAACGTGCTGCTGTGCGCAGCCGACACTTTTCGCGCAGCCGCCATCGATCAACTGGAAATCTGGGGCCAGCGCACGGGCACGGAAGTGATCAAGACTAAGCCGGGCGGCGATCCTTCGGCTGTGTTGTTCGACGCGCTGCAAGCCGCGACCGCGCGGAAGACAGACTACGTGATTGTTGACACGGCCGGCCGGCTGCATACCAAGTCGAGCCTCATGTCCGAACTGGAGAAAATGCGGCGTACGGCTCAACGCATCATCCCAGGTGCGCCACACGAGACGCTGCTGGTGATGGACGCAACCACCGGCCAAAACGGCTTGCAGCAGGCACGCCTGTTCACGGAGTCGGCGGGCGTTACTGGAATCGTGCTCACCAAACTCGATGGCACTGCCAAGGGCGGCGTGGTGGTCGCCATCTCGCGGGAGTTGGGGCTGCCCGTGCGATTTGTTGGCGTAGGCGAGAAGGTCGGCGATCTTCTGCCGTTCGATCCGAAAGAGTTTGTGGATTCGCTGTTTGAATAGGAGGGCGCATGCCGGACGCTGAGAAAGAACGTTCACGATTCCAAACCCTGCTTGCTTTCCTGCGGCGACTGCTGGGGGATAAGCCTCTGGGCGAAAAACCTCCGCAGTTGCCGGGTGACCCCTACGCCGACCGGATGGCACCTGTGCGGCGTGGACCCAAAGGCCGAAGTGGTGCGGCGGCAGTGGCTGAACCTGACGAAGACTCCTTTCGAGCGTTTCCGCCTCGCGGATAATTGGCCGCGCCATTCCATTTTGTTTTCTGCGGGGTCGTTAGCCCGGGGGCAAAGCCGCCGGTTGCCTCTGTAACGAAATCTAGATTTCATGCCCGACCACTCCATTGACGAGTTTCTGCACCGTGCACTCAACTTGGCGCGCGAGGGGGTCGGCTTGGCCTCGCCCAATCCATATGTGGGTGCAGTCATCGTCGATCCGCACGGCACCGTCGTCGGCACGAGCGTTTATACCTACGCTGGCGTGAAGCATGCTGAAGTGCTCGCTCTCGAGCAAGCCGGCGACAAGGCACGCGCAGGCACGCTCTACATCAATCTCGAACCACACTCGCATCAGGGCCGCACACCTCCATGTACGGACGCTCTGATCGCCGCCGGAATTCACCGCGTAGTTGCATCCATGCCCGATCCCAATCCCAAAGTAAGCGGACGAGGCTTCGAAAAGTTGCGAGCGGCGGGCGTCCATGTAGAGGTCGGGCAACTGGAAGCGGAAGCACACCGTCTGAATGAATCCTTCGGCCGCTACATTCGCCATCACGTTCCCCTGGTCACGCTCAAGTCTGCGATGACGCTCGACGGCAAGATCGCTCCGCCAGCGGAGTCTGAGTTGAATCGCGTGGCAGGAATTCCGGTGGGCGGATGGATCACCAGCGAAGCTGCCCGCGCGCACGTGCAGCAACAACGTCACGCAAGCGATGCCATCCTGGTAGGCATCGGCACAATACTTGCCGACGATCCTTTGCTCACCGATCGCAGCGGCCTTCCGCGGCGGCGTCCGCTGCTGCGCGTGATCCTGGATTCGCGGCTGCGGTTGCCGTTGGAATCGCGCGTCGTCCAAAGCGCCGCGCGTGAAACCGCCCGCAAGAACGATGTCCTCGTGTTCTATTCCTCTGCCGAGGAAAGGAAGAAGAGTGAACTGGAAGCGCGTGGAATTCGGGCCGAGCACCTTCCATCCGCATCGGACGGACGTCCGGACATTCATGCGGTTCTGCGTCGTCTGGGAGAACTCGAGATCACGAGTGTAATGATCGAAGGTGGAGCGACGGTGAACGCGACTGCGCTCGCCTCCGGAATCGTCGATAAAGTTTTCCTGTACTATGCGCCGAAGATTCTCGGAGCCGCGGACTCGGTTCCATTCGCCGTCGGCACAAGCTTTCGCCAACTGCATGAGGCACGGCAAGTGAAGCATCTCCACCTGCATCGTTTCGGAGAAGACTTCGCCGTGGAAGGCTACTTGCGCGATCCGTACGGAGAGTGAGCAATTAGCAATTAGCAATTGGCACGCCGCTAATTGCCAACTGCTGTTCCCCGCGACTCCGTGGTGGATTTATGATTGTCATGTCATTTTCATCGGAGGTCCTCATGTTCACCGGCATTGTTGAGGAAGTAGGGCGCGTCACGCGCATCGAGCAGCGCGGCGAAAATCGCCGCATCACCGTTACCGCCAAGAACACGCCGGACGAACTGAAAACCGGCGACAGCATTGCGGTCAGCGGCGTCTGCCTGACCGCGCTCGACATCAAGCCGGGCTCGTTCTGCGCCGATCTGGCTCCCGAAACCTGGGGACTCACATCGTTCTCGCGCATTCGCGAGGGCGCGCTGGTCAACCTGGAACTGCCCATGAAAGCCGACGGCCGCTTCGGTGGGCACATCGTGCAAGGCCACGTGGATGGAGTGGGCAAGCTCATCGCTCTCGAGCGCATCGCCGACTCGGAGAATTTCTGGCTGCGCCTCGAGTTGCCACGTGACGTGGAGAAATACACCGTCTATAAAGGCTCCATCTGCATCGAAGGCATCAGCCTTACGGTGGCCAAACTCGAAGGCAAACTCTGCACTGTCGCCATCATTCCGCACACCGTGGAGATGACCAACCTCAACTCGCTCCTGCCCGGCGATCCGGTGAATCTCGAAGCCGATCTGATCGCCAAGTACGTGGAGAAGATGATGACCCGCGAACCGGCCGAGAGTTCGCTCACCGTGGAAGAGCTGGTGCGGCA
>PLIO01000222.1:0-9595 GCA_003140075.1 Acidobacteriaceae bacterium
GATATGTCAGCGAGCTTGCGATCCAGTGGGCGATGCCGAAAATACGGTGGGGCTCCGCGGGGTAGTCAATCCGCTCTACCTGCTTTCCAGGTACCGCCTCCGGCTTCTGGCGTTCTTTGCCGCGAAGCCAGTCCTCGCACTCCTCTTTTGTGTAGCAACGCAATTAGGCCTCCCATTGTTGATTTGCAGCAAGATTACCCCGGACCGAACCGTTTAACAAGCTAGCCCTGTAGTATCCTTCGCAGCGGATGCCGGAAGAGTTTCCCATTCTCATTTTGGTTACGGCTGACGATGCGGGCAAGCGCCTGGATCAATTCCTCACCACGCGCCTCGACTCCGTCAGCCGCGCACGGGTGCAGGAAATGATCGTCGAAGGCAAAGTGCTGGTGAACGATGCTCCGGCCAAGGCCTCGCTGAAGCTACGAGGCGGCGAAACGATCACCATCGTCGGTGAGCCCCATCGTCCGCCGCTGAAGGCCATCGCCGAAGAAATTCCCCTCGACATCGTTTACGAAGACGACGATCTGGCGGTGATCAACAAGCCTGCAGGAATGATGGTGCACGCGGGCGCGGGGGCAACCGACGACGCGCGCAATCGCGGAACGCTGGTGAATGCGCTCCTGCATCATCTTCGAAGTTTGTCAGGCGTAAGCGGCGAGTTGCGGCCGGGGATTGTGCATCGTCTGGATAAGGAGACCAGCGGACTTATTGTCGTCGCAAAGAACGATGAGGCGCATCGCAAGCTAAGCGCGCAGTTTGCGGCGCGGGAGGTGAAGAAGAAATATGTGGCGCTGGTGCATGGCTGGGTGAAAAAAGATTCCGGAACGCTGGCCCAGAGCATCAGCCGCGATCCGGTTCGGCGCATGCGGATGACGGCGCGCCTCGAAGGCGGGCGCGCGGCGGTGACGCATTATCGCGTGGTGCGGCGGCTGGATACGAAGTTTGGAAAATTTACCTTGCTCGACGTAAAGATCGATACCGGGCGCACGCACCAGATTCGGGTACACGTGGCGGCGACGGGGCATCCGGTGGTGGGCGATACCATGTATGGCGCTCCGAAGCAGGCGCGGGGGAAAAATGCGGTGATTGGGTTGGATCGGAATTTCCTGCACGCGGCGGAGTTAGAATTCCGGCATCCGCGGACGGGGGAGGCGATCGCGCTGAAGAGTGAGTTGCCGGTGGAATTGCGGGAGTTTCTGAAGAGGGTGGAGGAGTAGGAACCACGGCCATTCAAGGTGCAATCGAATTCTGGCGGTTGCGGATATAATTAACATCCAATGAGGGGCATCTTTACGAAAGACTTCTTCCCGAGAATTTCTACGGCACGATGGGCGGCATTGCTGCTGGCCGCGGGACTGCCCGGAGCCGCAATCGCACAGGCGGGAACACAGCCGGCTGGCGCTGCGCCGGCTACGGCTTCTCAGGGTTCATCGCAGTCTTCCCAGTCATCCACTCCTCAGGCTGCGGCGCCAGCGACAGCGCAATCCCCACAGGGCTCTGCCCCACCGAAATCCGGCGATTCCGATACGGAGAACGGAGACATCCCGCGCATCCGGGTCGGCACCAACGAAGTGAACGTGGTGTTCACGGTGACGGACAAGCACGGGAAGCGGGTGACGGATCTGAAGCAGGCAGACTTCCGCATTGTGGATGACAACAAGCCGGCGCTGGATATCCGCAGCTTTCACGCGGAAACGAATCTGCCGATGCAGGTGGGTTTGCTCATCGATGCCAGCAACTCGGTGCGGGACCGCTTCAAGTTCGAGCAGGAATCGGCGATTGAGTTTCTGAACCAGACGGTGCGCCGGAATTTCGACCTGGCCATGGTGGTCGGATTCGATGCTACGCCGGAAGTGGCGCAGGATTTCACCGATAATACCGAGGCGCTGGCCCACGGTGTGCGCGAATTGCGGCCGGGAGGCGGAACCGCGCTGTATGATGCGCTCTACTATGCGTGCCGCGACAAGCTGCTGAAGCAAGCGCAGAACGGACCGACGCGGCGGGCGATTATCCTTTTGAGCGATGGCGAAGACAACCTGAGCCATGTGACGCGCGAGGAAGCGATTGAGATGGCGCAGCGGGCGGAAGCGATTGTGTACACCATCAGCACGAATGTGAGCGGCACGAAGGCGCCGGGCGACAAGGTGCTGGAACGGATTGCGGATGCGACCGGAGGTCGGGCGTTTTTCCCGTTCCAGATTCGCGACGTAGCCAATGACCTGGCCGAGATTCAGGAGGAGTTGCGCAGCCAGTACGCGGTCTCCTACACGCCGGCGGACTTCAAGGCGGATGGGCATTTTCGTACGATTGAGATTGTAGCGAGTGATCGGAAGAACTTCCGGGTGAGAGCGCGGCGGGGATATTACGCGCCGGCGCAGTAAGGCGCTTTCTGGCTTCGGCCTCCAGGCTTCGGGCTTCGGCTCTCCGTTTTCGAATTGAGTCCGTGGTTCTTTCTCATAGGCAATCAAGCATGCCGGGATATTCGGGCACACCGCTTCCAAAAAAATTGGGGATCAAGCCGGGGTTTCGCGTTCACCTGGTGAATGCGCCGGCAGAGGTGCGCAAGGAACTGCGCGACGCGTTGGCGGAGTGCGAAGTGCTGAAGCAGGGAGATGCGCTGGATTTTGCGATGGTATTTACCAAGTCCGGCGCGGAATTGACGAAGGAGTTCACGCGGATCGCGAAGCGGCTGGCTCCGGCTGGAATGTTGTGGGCGAGTTGGCCGAAGAAGAGTTCCGGCGTGGCCACCGACGTGGATGAGTACGGAGTGCGCGGGATTGGGTTGGCCGCGGGATTAGTGGATGTGAAGGTGTGCGCGGTGTCGGACGTTTGGTCGGGGCTGAAGTTTGTGCGGCGGGTGAAGGATCGAAAAGGATGAATTTGGGGGAGGACCCCCTCAACGCCGCCGGCCGGCTAGCCGGGCACTTTGAGAGAGTCCCACTTTTTGAAAATCGTCGATCGAGAAGTGGTGGTTAGTAGTCTTAGGTCGTGGTGGTGTCCCTCACCAGGTGGCCTACAAAGAAAAGGACGGCCACCAGCAATAGAAGATGAACCAGCACGCTGGCTACATGAAGAAGCAGGAAACTTTCAGCCCAGAAAATGAGCAGCAGCATGGAGATCACAAAAAATGGTTCGGACCTCATCTTCCGTCTCCCAAACAGCGCGAATAACGTAAAAGCGTCAGCCTCGCCAGCCGACCTGTCGGTTATATGGCAGGCTGCGGCGGCGGCATATCGGTAGAGAACTGTAGTACGCTCGGGACGGCGCGGTAGTCAGAAACCACAAAGGAGACGCGATGGTGCGGGTGGGATTGATTGGATTTGGCATGGCCGGGCAGGCGTTTCACGCGCCGGTGATCCGGGGTGTGCCGGGGATGGAACTGGCCTGCATTCTCGAGCGCCGCAGGACGCGGGCGCAGGAAAAATATCCCGGGGTGCGGGTGGCGCGCACGCTCGAGGAGTTGCTGGCCGATGAGGGGATCCAACTCTGTGCCATCGCCACGCCGAACGATTCGCACTACGAGCTGGCGCGCGCTTGCCTGCTGGCCGGGCGCGATGTGGTTGTGGACAAGCCCTTTGCGCCAACGCTGCGGGAAGCGGAAGAACTGGTGCGCCTGGCGGCGGAGCGTGGACGCTTGATCACGGTCTATCAAGACCGGCGCTGGGATGGAGATTTCGGCACGGTAAAAGAAATTGTGGCCTCGGGCCGGCTGGGAACCGTGGTGGAGTACGAGTGCCGCTATGACCGGTTTCGCCCGGAGCCGAAGGCGAATGCGTGGCGGGAACGTGCCGGTCAGCCCGCAGCAGGCGTGTTGTTTGACCTGGGTCCGCATGTCATCGATCAGGCGCTGGTGTTGTTTGGAGAGCCGCGGGCGATAACGGCGTCGGCCTTCTGCGAGCGGGAGACCTCCCGCGTGGATGATTCGTTCGACGTTTGCTTGGAATATCCGAACGTGGGAGCCGGGCTGCGGGCAATGGCGCGGGCGCGGATTATCGCGTTTGCTCCGGGTCCGCATTTTCTGCTTCATGGCACGAAGGGATCGTTTGTGAAGTATGGAATGGATCCGCAAGAGGCGCGGCTGCGCGGAGAGAATTGTCCGGATGGCACCGATTGGGGCGCGGATTGGGGTGAAGAAGCCGAACAGCAGTGGGGCACGCTGAGCCTGGTGGGCGAGCCGACCGTGAAGGTGAAAACGGAGCGGGGAGATTATCGCGGATTTTATGCGAATGTGCGGGACGCGATCGAGAAGAAGGCGCCGCTCGACGTGACGCCGGAGCAGGCGTTGCGCACCATGCGAGCGGTGATGCTCGCGCACAAGAGCAGCCGCGAGCGGCGCACGGTAGAGTGGGGCGAACCGGCGGAGTGACGGGCTGATCGGGCTGGGTGTAGAATTGCTCGGTCGATCCGAGTTTGGTTTACTACGGAGTCAGCGGCAGTCGAGTAGTTTCTTCCTCCCCCTGCAATAGGCGGCATCGTTGCGGCGCCCCCCCCTTCCGCTGCGTCACCTTCACGGAGTCTCGCATCTAGGAAAGGAATTGATCCATGACCTGCCTAACGAATTCTCGCCAGGAAAACACTACAAGTCGCAAATCGAATCGCGCGATGAGCATGCAAAATTGGGCTCTGAGAGCCTGCGGTGTGTTTCTGCTTTGGGCCGCAACCGCGGCACTATTACCTGCGCAGACCTATACCGTGCTTTACATCTTCCGCGGCGGCGGGGACGGAGCCAATCCCGGCTCAGCCGTCGTCCAAGGCACCAACGGAAATTTCTACGGAGTAATCCAAAACGGCGGAGTCTACGAGATGACGCCGAGCGGAACTACAACGATATTGTACAGCTTCACCGGTCCAGCCGATCCCCTTGGGGCATTAATCCAGGCCACCGATGGAAACTTTTACGGCACAACGTACTTCGGGGAGCCAGCGCAAACTGCGAGTACGGCTGCGGGACGATCTTCAAGATGACGCCCAGCGGCACGTTAACGACATTTTATAGCTTTTGCCCGGAGATTAATTGCCCGGATGGCATAGGACCGTATGCGGGCCTGGTTCAGGGCAGCGAAGGAAACTTGTATGGAACGACACTGGTGGGCGGCGCCAACGGCCAGGGCGCTATCTTCAAAATCAACTTGACCGGTACGTTCACTGCGCTTTACAACTTCTGCTCCGAAGCCGATTGCGCGGATGGCCAGCAGCCCTATGCGGGTCTGGATGTGGGCAGCGACGGGAACCTCTATGGAACAGCGTCGGCCGGGGGAGCCAATGGCGACGGGACGGTGTTTAGGATCACACCGAGCGGCGCCTTCACCACGCTGCATAGTTTCGACGGTACGGACGGAACCGCTCCAACGGCTGCATTGATCCAGGCCGCCAATGGGCGTTTCTACGGAACCACAGGCGGCGGCGGGGCGAGTGGCAACGGTACAGTTTTCGAGATGACTCCGGGTGGCTCGCTTACGACGCTGGTCAGCTTCGACGGCACCGACGGCGACAATCCATTCAATCCACTGGTCCAGGCCACCGATGGGAACTTCTACGGAACAACCGAAAATGGGGGCACCGGGGGTACGCACTGCAACACATCCTCGGGGTGTGGCACGGCGTTTGAAATGACTCCCGGGGGGACGCTGACAACCCTGCAGATCTTTGATCCTCTCGTTGGCAATTACCCCAATGGACTGATCCAATCCACGAATGGGACGTTCTACGGGACAACGTTGGTGGACGGGAACGATGGCGGGGGATGGGGCACTATCTTCAGTCTCGATACGGGGCTCGGAGCATTCGTGGAAACACAGCCCACCTCCGGCCCGGCAGGGCTGGATGTCAAAATTCTGGGCAACAACCTGGGGAGTACGACCGGGGTTGCTTTTAACGGCACCGCAGCCACGTTTACCGTGGTTTCGCCGTCGTTAATCCGGACTACCGTGCCGGCAGGTGCAACAAGGGGTTCGGTGCAAGTAACGACCTCGAGCGGCACGCTCACCAGCAACGTTGCCTTCCGAGTAAGGCCGTGAGACTGCCCGGTTGACAATAACGAAGCAGAGCCGCCTCGCTACGGGGCGGCTCATTTTCTCTTCGAAGAGTTCTTCAGTTTTACCCGGGTGCGAGGACAATCGCAACGCTCGTCTGCAAAGCAAACCTTTGCGCTCACGACGACGTTCGTGAGCGAGAAGAGGACACTAAGCAGACTCCGCCCGGTGGCCTACCTCTTGAAATACATCCATGCGGTAAGCGCCAACAAGACAATCGCTACGACCCAGAGGGAGGAACTGCTCATTTCTGTTTTCTTGGCCATGTTCCGCATTTTAATCCGGAGATTGCATCCGCGAAACTGAAAAAATCATGTATCGGATTGTTGTGGTAAGCAGCGTTGACACTCGGACTTTCCGCGCGCCACAGCGATATTTCGCTGGCCCCCCGCTCTACGGTGGTGGCTCAGTTTGAACCATTGCATTTTGTCATTCCGAACCGGCGTTCTTTGCCGGTGAGGAATCTGCTGTTGGCCGGACCAAAGCAGATTCCTCGCGCGATAAAACTGCGCTTCGGAATGACAAACTTTTCAAATTGAGCCTACCCCGCTCTACCCACCGATTGACACGGCCCTGCGCCCGAAGGATAATTGCCCCCGCGTTACGAGGCCATTCCTGCATGCGCCGATCCGCCGCGCCATCCCGAAAGGCTGTCGAGCTTCCCGAGTCCCTGCATCGCGATCTTACTTCGTATGCCCTTGCCGCCGGCGCGGCTGGAGTAGCCGCGCTCGCGCTCGCGCCGCCGGCCGCCGCGCAGATCGTGTACACGCCGGCGCACGAAACGATTGGCAGCCGCGAAAAGATGTTCATCGACTTCAATCACGACGGGATTAACGACGTCGAGATCCGGGAAGTCTCGTGCATCTACTCGATCTGCGTGCAGGCCGTGCCTGCCCGGCCAGGCGGCGGAATTCAGCTGGGCAATTCGTACGGGGATGCGGCGCCCCTGCCTGCTGGAGCTTTTATCGGCAACGGCCTTCGATTCTATTCTCGGAGCGTCGACATGGTGGAACTTAACAGCTCTAGTTCCCGCTACGGCTCGTGGGCGTGCGCTCCGCATGCCTTCCTCGGGATTCGGTTCTGGATCCAGGGAAAAACTCATTACGGTTGGGCGCGGATCGACCTGCAATTCGGCTTACCTTACGTGGTTGGCGTGACGTTAACCGGCTACGCCTACCAGACGCAGCCCAATGTAGCCATCCGCGCCGGCGATCGCGGAGAGAACGGCGAGAATGCTCAAGGCCCCAGCGGAGAGACGCCGTCTTCGCCCGATGCCGCGGCAAAATCCGCAGCGACATTAGGCGCTTTGGCGCGCGGAGCCAGACGCATCCCCCAACGTCCGTGCGCCTACTAGGGGTTGTTTCCGTTCGACCACCGGCGCGACGATAGAGCACAGCGTCTTATTTTCCTTGTCGTCACTGCCGCCGGCTCAGTCCGCACCCTTGTGCTCCACCACTCTGATCTCAAACAATTTCGGCCACAACTTTCCCGTGAAGAAGAGCCGGTCTCCCTTGGAGTCGTAAGCAATGCCGTTCAAGACAGCGCCGGCGCTCTCCAGTTCGCGCTTGTCGATGATTCCACTCAGATCGATCCGCCCGAGAACTTTTCCGGTCCGCGGCGAGATGCGGACGATTTCGTCGGTCTGCCAGATGTTGGCGTAGATCTCTCCGTGCAGGTATTCGAGTTCATTCAGTTGTTCCACCGGGTGTCCGCTCTCGTCGAGGACGCGAACGCGCCTGGTTTCTTTAAATGACTTGGGATCGAGAAAGCGCAGATAGGAAGTGCCATCGCTCATGATCAGTTGCGTTTGATCGTGGGTCAGGCCCCAGCCTTCGCCTTCATAGTGGAAGGTGCGCAGCAAACGGAAACTGAAGCGGTCATAAACAAAGCCGGTGTGCGCCTGCCAGGTCAGCTGAATCAGGCTGCTGTCCCAATCGGTGAGCCCCTCGCCAAAATACTCCTGCGGCAAATCGTATTTCTGCAGAACCTGGCCGGTCGACAGATCCACCATCCGTATCGAGGACTGCCCGTTGAGTCCCGTGCTCTCATACAGGCGGCCATCCACGTAAATTAAGCCTTGCGTGAATGCATGCGAATCGTGCGCATAAGTGTGGACCACCTGAAAGCCATCGGCGTGGCGAGCGGCGGGCGCGGCGGCCACGATGGACGCTGCCAGAATACAGAGCAGCCACGCTGCAAAATGCGGTCGTCGAAACATGAACCGCCAGCTTAAGCCATTCAGAGCGGCGAGGTAAATCGGCGATTGCGCCCCGCGTTACAGTTTTACACAGCCGAACTGTGCTATAGTTCTTCCGCCCTGAGCAGTTCATGCTCAGCTCCCTCCCCCGCCACTGGGAATCCAACGGTAGTATTCACGGTCAGTGATTGCTGGACTGCTGCGGAAGACTCTCGTCGGAAAAAGGAGCACGCTTTGAAAAACCAAGCCCTCGCGACGTCGCAAACCTCCTCACCCATTCGCATCGCCCTGTTGGCGATGCTCGCAGCCACGCTGACCGCTTGGCACGAGCGCATTTGCGCAACCGAGCCAATACTCCTCGTTCGATGCGCCGAAGGCCGGCAGGGAGCCCAACCAGGGCACCTTCCCTACCGCCATCAATCAACAGGGATGGATTGGTGGAACGCTGGTCGATAACGCAAACTTAGCAAAGGCGTTTCTGCGCCCGCCCAACGGGGCATATATCATGGTTGTTCCGCCGGGTTCGTTCCAATCGTTTGTGGCCGCTATCAACTCGTCCGCTGAAGTGGTCGGATTTTTTTACAGTACCACTGCTACGTACGGATTTCTTCGGGACGCCAGCGGCAACTACACCCTACTGGCTATTTCTGGGGCTTATACCACTACTGCCGCGGGCGTTAACGACGCTGGAATGGTCGTCGGCTATGCCAGCCTCACCACAGGCAACATCGGCTTCTTGTGGGACAAGCAGGACGGCTACACTCAGTTTGAGGTGCCCGGATCCAAGCCCGGAACAACTTATGCCCTAGCCATCAACAATAGTGGCGTCGTTACCGGGTACTATTATGACGACAACGACTACACTCACGGTTTCATCCGCAGCTCGTCCGGAGAGTTCAGCACGTTCGAACTGAGCCAGGGAACAGAAACCGAATCGACTGCGATCAATGCCAGCGGGCAGGTCACGGGATGGGGAAATGAAGGGGAAGGCGAAACCTTCGGGTTTGTGGCCAATACGCATGGCGTAATCGGCACCTTCGGAATTGCAGGATCACCGGGAAACGCTGGCGTGGCCATTAACGATAGCGGCGTAATCGTCGGCTACGAATTCTCGGACGGCGGGGGTAATGCGTCGTTCGAACGAGACCAGTCGGGCAACGTTACCGTGCTCCAGATCCCATTTCCCAACACTGCCAACCAACCGTCAGGCATAAACTCGCGGGGCGACATCACTGGCTATTACACCGATTCCGCCGGCGTGAACCACGGCTGGGTGGGAATCCCGTAGGACTGGCTCAGCTTTGCCACAATAAAAGCGGAAGGATTGAGCGTTTGAGTAGGAGGAAGCGGCGGAGCGGTTGTGCTA
>PLIO01000222.1:9607-9762 GCA_003140075.1 Acidobacteriaceae bacterium
GCTCCACCGCGTGCTGCCGCGGCATGGGAAGTATCATGAGACGCGCCGCCGCGTGCTACCGCAGCATGGGAAGTATCATGAGTCGCGCCACCACGCGCCGCTGCGACATGGGCGTGACCGCCGTTGCTGCGGCCAGCCGAGTCATGTCCGCGATT
>PLIO01000224.1 GCA_003140075.1 Acidobacteriaceae bacterium
CGCACCATCGAGCAGATGCTCGAGAACATGTTCATCGGCCGGCCACCCGGCAACTATGACCGGATACTCGATTTCAGCCGCGCCATGACCGGAAATCTGTTCTTCGTGCCGTCGGCGACGTTTCTCGAGAACGTAACTGACGATCAAACTAACGAAGGCCAAAGTATTGACGACCAGCCTGCGGTTGCAGAATCCTCCGCAGCGCCGGCAATGGCCGAAACTTCTTCATCTATCTCATCGGTGCGCGACGGTTCGCTCGGCATCGGTTCTCTCAAAGGAGACATACGACATGAATAATCTCCACCGTGAACTCGCCCCTATTTCCGATTCGGCCTGGGCCGAGATCGAAGAGGAAACATCGCGCACGCTCAAGCGCTACCTCGCCGGACGGCGCGTCGTCGACCTGAAGGGTCCGGCCGGCACCGGCCTCTCTGCCGTCGGTACCGGCCACCTGCGGACAATCACCGCCCCGGCGAAAGGCATCGTCGCGCGGCAGCGCGAGGTGAAGCCGTTGGTCGAACTGCGGGTTCCGTTCGAATTGGATCGCCAGGCGATCGACGACGTGGATCGTGGCGCGAACGACTCGGACTGGCAACCCGCGAAAGACGCCGCCCGGCAGATCGCCTTCGCCGAAGACGCCGCCATATTCGAGGGCTATGCCGCCGCCGGCATTGGTGGCATCCGTCAGGGGACCAGCAATTTCATCAAGACGCTTCCTGCCGACGTTCGCGAGTACCCCGATGCCATTGCCCAAAGCTTAAGCCAGTTGCGTCTCGTCGGTGTCAACGGCCCCTATTCCGTGCTGCTGGGCGCCGACGCCTACACCGCACTCGCCGAGACCAGTGACCACGGATACCCGGTGTTGGAGCACGTCAAGCGGCTGGTCAACGATCAAATCATCTGGGCCCCTGCCATTACTGGCGCTTTCGTGCTGACCACCCGTGGCGGCGATTTCGACCTGCACATTGGCCAGGATGTCTCCATCGGTTATCTCAGCCATACCGATGCCGCTGTCCGCCTGTACCTGCAGGAGACATTCACGTTCCTTCTGCTCACCACCGAGGCTGCGGTCGCGCTGGTTCCTCCCGCGAAAACGAAGAAAACCTAACGCTGGACTCGGACTCTTCTCACGCTCAACTCGGAGGCTTTCAGAGGGCTTCTCGGGCAGAAACCATTAGTCGGATTATTTAGCTAGATCGAAAGCTCCGAATAACGCCGATACGCGGGAAGAGGACACCCGCATGAGCAGGGAAGCTCGACGAAGAACTCAGCAGAGTCACTGCGAAGCCGGAGATCGCACTCCTTCCTCGTGCACGTAGCGAATCACCTCCACTTCGGACATGACGATGAGTCCCTCATCCACCATCTCGTCTAGCGCCGGCAGCAGCTTGTTGACGTTCTGTTCCGTATCTATTACGGACACCATAATCGGCCGGTCCGAGGACCGGAGCAGATGCTTCTTGTGAATGAGCGAACTCGCTCCGTAGCCTTCAATCCCGCGAAACACCGAGGCGCCAGCGATATCGAGTTCCCGGCACTTCATAACGATAGCCTCGTATAGCGGCCTACCGTGCCATTTGTCGTCCTCCCCAAAATGGATTCGCAACATTTTGGCCTTTCCTTCGAGTTTCATGTCCGTGTCTCCTGCCGCCGCTCGGCCTTCTCGTAGTTATGCGTGTACTTGATGACGTCCGCGTCAGATAGCACGACCAAGCCTTGCTTCACCATTTGGTCAAGAACCGGCATAAAAGCCTTCAGTTTTTCTTCCGTATCAACCACGGACAGAAGGATAGGCCGATCGTGGGAAAGGCTCAGCGCGGCGTCCTTATGAATTCTCCGATTGGCGCCATACCCGAGAATCCCGCGATAAACCGTGACGCCGGCAATGTCGTTCGATCGCAGACCATTGACGATGGCTTCATACAACGGCTTGCCATTCCACTTGTCGTTCTCACCGATGTAGATTCGCATCATCTTGGCTTTGCCCTCGCTTTTCAGGGCGGGCGCCGCAGGCGCAGGATGTTTTTGTTCCTTCTGTGCAGGCTTGACGATTGTTGTGTCGTGCATCTCAATCAGTCCGGTGCCTGCCATGGCCTGCAATTTGGGTAGCAGCTCTTCTACTTTCTGCCCAGCTTCGATGAACTCGATCTTGACCGGCAAATGAACTGCCAGGTCCACGAGTGTCGTCGTCTGCATGTGATGATCTGCCCCAAATCCGGCAATACCACGCGTCACGGTTGCTCCCGATACGCCATGGAAGAAGAGGAAATCCAGAATAGCTGCATACGCGGCGCTCCCGTGATACTGTTGGTCCTCAGCTACGTAAATGCCGACCTTCTTACCAGGTCCGGCTGTGAGCATGTTGTCCTCCTGAAGAGAGTCCTCTCTAAGTGAGCAAAAATTCTGCTGCTCGATCCAGCGCCCTACACGCTGCTTGCATGGGAGCAGCTTCAGCTTTCATGGGATCGCCCTCCCCGCTATTACGCCTCCCCATACCGCGAAAAACCCAACAATTACACTCACTGCCACGTAGAGCAGCCCCAGCCCGACCTGACCATCCTGGATCGTCCGCAGGGTCTCGAACTCGAAGCTCGAAAATGTGGTGTAGCCTCCGATGAAGCCAATGGGGATCAAATATCGCCAGTTGGGACTCCACTGAGTCCTCGCAGTCAGAAGTGCAAAGACCAAGCCAATCAGAAACGATCCCGTGATGTTAATCACAAACGTTCCGTAGGGAAAACGAGTTCCCATTTTCCCGCCGATGTAACTACCCAGCCAGAAGCGCAGAACCGACCCCAGACAGCCTCCGATGCCAACTAACACGTATTTCAGCAAGTCGCCCTGTTCCTTTCCACTTAATCTACAGCCACCTGCACCTAATGAAGCCGGAATTCCTGCTATAGCGTGCTTTCTAGTGGACTACCATCACCGGGCAGTGAGCATATCTCAAAACTCGCTCGGAGACTGCGGAGAACCGTCGTAACCGACTAACAACTTCCGAAAGTACGCGTTCTGTCGTTTTCCCGTCATGCTCTCTCCTCAGTTTGCTTTTTCGCTTACAGGTTGAAGTGACGCCGTCTTCTCCTCTGTCTTAATGGCCAGCAAATGTCTCGGCATAAACCAGGCATTGGCAATCATAGTAGGTATCACGGCGCTGCCGATCACTGTTGCGACCAAGTATGAATACTGCGCCTGTGTGATGACACCATGATTCAGACCGAACAGCGCAGAAATTGTTCCAAACGTCAGGCCGGTCGACATCATCAGCGTGAAGTACAGCCCTTCTTCTTTCTTATAGTCAAATGCCTTCACCGTGGGATACAGGGGAATCATTTTCGACAAGATCTTGGCGAAGAACAAGGCAGTGACTACAAGTGGTGCTGCGACCAAAGCAGGTACGGACACAAACGATCCCGCCCGAATGAAGTAAAACGGCGTGAGCAATCCGAACGTCAAGGTACGCAGACGCCGTATCAGAGTGTGGTCCTTTCCCACGGTTCCCGCCAGCACCATGCCGATGATGTAGGCTGGCAAGACCGCTTCGCTGCCTGACCAGACGGCCAATCCCCCCATTGCAAACAGCAGGAAGAGTATGTATTTGGCCTCAAGTTCCGAAACACGCCCTCCATATTTCTTGAAGAATCGCGGCGTCAGAAAAGGAAGGACGGCGAAAACGACCACGCTGACCGCCACAAAGATCAGGGTTTTGATGGTGAACGGCGAGAAGATCATTCCCAGAGCAATCACGGTTCCCAGGTCGTTCACGAAGCAGGCAGCCAGAACCGCCTTCCCAAAATCCGTAACGTTGAAGCCCAGTTCCAACATGACCGCATATACCACCGCCACGGAAGTGGTCGAAAGAGCGACGCCCGCCAGCCAACTGGAACGACCCGACCAATGCAAGAGGTAGTGGGCAACCGCCGTACACCCCAGAAACGGTCCGAAAAAACCCACGAGTCCCACGACTGTGGCTTCTTTCCATTTCGTCCGGAAGATCTGAGGATCCAGTTCGGCGCCCGCCAGGAACGTAAGAACAATGGCGCCCGTACCGGCTAGAAAGCTTATCCAGCTCGTTTTTCCGCCAAGTTCAGCGTGTACGAAGAGGGCGCCAATCACCAACTGCGCCACGGTTCCGACAACAATCTCACTCAGGGCAGTGGAGATCCTGAACCAGATGGCAACCAGTGTCGCGACCAAGGCCAAGCCGACCCACACAGCAGCCAGAACCCACACATTCTCCATGGGACATCCCCTCTGCTAGTTTTGCGGATTGTTGCCGGTACCATGACTCCGCGACAAGAATCCGCTTGTCAGGAGTCATCAGCTGTTCCGGCTTAAAAATTAGGACAGCGGTTGACGGTGAACTCCTTCACCCTTTACGACGCCTTTAGTACAACAAAACACACCTATCGAAGTCAACGGCTGCTTCCAGACAAAGAACATCCCGCGAAACACTGCAGCGGGGGAAGTCGATAACGATTCGCATGAGAGGTTTCGAACTCACCTTGATTTGACGGCACTGTTCCTTCTACTAGCCAAGCCACTGCGGGTTGGCGACAGTGCCGTCAAACTGGTGAGTGGTCTTGTAAAGTTCGAACTGGCCTGCCTCCGCAGCCTTTGCCGTTTTTGCGAGAAGGGCTGCTACTTGGGCAGAATCTATCGGCTGAAAACTGCGGGCGGCGTCGAGGGCTTGCTGCAGGATCGGGAGTGAATCGCAGCCCGTGATGACAACGCTGGTGGGAAGATTCATCGCGTAGTGCAGGCACTCGACCGCCGTGACCGTCTTGCTCCCTAGAATGAAATGGTCGCCCATTGATTTCATGCCGAGAACTCCCATGCCGTCTTTGGTCAACATCGGTAAGACTCTTTTTTCGAAGCTATTGAAGTGGGCGTCCATTACGTTAAGAGGCATCTGAACGGCATCGAACGCGAAGCCGTGCTTTGAGGCCGTGGCTAGCATCTTCAAATGAATGTCTGGACTCTTGTGGCCGGTGAAACCGATAAAACGGATCTTGCCCGCCTTCTGGGCTTCCCGTACGACCTCCATGGCTCCTTCGGCGAAAATGCGGTCCGGATCGGAATCGCGAATCACTTCATGGAACTGGAGTAGATCAATGCGATCCGTCTGCAACCTCCGCAACGATTCATTGAGTTGGGTTGCTGCGGCCTTTCTGTTTCGTCCATCGATCTTGGTCATCAAAAACGCTTTGTTGCGATAACCGTCGCGCAGCGCTTTGCCCATCCGAATTTCGCTCTCCCCTCCGTTGTAGTCCCAACAGTTATCGAGAAAATTGATTCCTTCATCGATTCCCCTACGAATAATACGAATGCTCTCTTCGGGGTCGGTCTGTTTCCCCAAGTGATAGCCGCCGAGCCCGATCAAAGAGACTTTCTCTCCGGTGCGCCCCAGCGCTCGATACGGAATTCCGTTCTTGCTTTCCTTCTCTGCGACCCCGTTCACCCTTCCCGCCAAAACAAGGGATGCGGCAGTCATGCCAAGAAACTCTCTCCTGTTCACCGTAGAATCCTGAGCCGCGCGGATTCCATCTCGCAACGGGGACCGATCGCAACAACGATCGGAATGGGATTGATTCGAGTAACTATCGTTGAGGGTCATGGAAAAGTCCTCCTGTAAAGGTCCGCTTCGTCAGTGTTTATGCGAAATCGCTATTACTCGGTAGAGGCATCAAGGATCCCCTTTCCCGTTATCAGGCAAGCATTCTACTTGCCAGGTTGCATCGGACGCCAAGGAAAAAGAAAGCCGCGCGCTTTCAGTTTGTGCGAGACCAATCCTTCCCTCCAGTGTCCGCATTTAGACACCCGCGTCCAACGACTGACCCGCGTTGACCCATGACCGGCCTACGGAGTTGAACATGAGGGGCGAGGACCACGGCAAACGAGCACCTCGTTGAAAAGACATGCCATCACGAGATGGCAACGAATTTGCTTCTCGTCAGTGAGCCGCCGCCTTGTGCAGCGTGTGAAGTCTGCATTAGTAGTCGCGACTCCAGCATAAGTTCCAACATTTATTTACAAAGGATCTCCCATGAGAAGTCTTACTGCAAATCAAGTGAAACTCGGATTCATTGGCCTGGGCAACATGGGAAGTCGCATCGCACAACGGCTCCTTGATCACGGATACCAACTCGAAGTATACGATCGAGATCGCGCTAAGGCGGAAGCCATCGCTGCACAGGGCGCTGCCGTTGCGAAGAACATTCTTGAACTGGCACGTGCTGCCCATGTGGTTCTGTCCTGCCTGACCAATGATGAAGCAGTTCGGAGCGTGTATACAGGGACGGAGGGTGTTCTTGCTGGCGCACGACCAGGAACCACCGTGCTTGAGATGAGCACCATCTCCCCGGAGGGCTCGCGGGAACTATCCCGACTCGGCGCCCAAAGAGGCCTCGAAGTCCTGGATGTCGCCATCTCGGGTAGCACTCCGGCCGCGGAGCAGGGCATGCTAACGCTGCTGGTAGGCGGCAGCCCGGATTTGTTCCGCGCTGCTGAGCCCATATTCCAATCTGTCGCAAAGCAATACTTCCTTCTGGGCGGCCCTGGCTCAGGGACAACCATGAAGTTGGTTGTCAACACTCTGTTGGGTCTTGGCATGCAGGCGATCTCTGAGGCTGTCGTCCTTGGGGAGAAAACCGGCCTTGATCGCAAGCGGTTGCTCGATGTCTTATCGAAGACAGCTGTGATCGCTCCGGCCCATGTGGGAAAGGTGGCGCGGATCGCGATCAACGATTACAGCCCGCAATTTCCTCTGCGCCTGATGAACAAAGATTTCGAATTGATTCTGAGCGTGGCGGCAAGAGCAAATGTCTCTATGCCCGCGACAGAAGCTGCGTTTTACGTAAACTCAGAAGAACTGTCTGGCAGTCATGAGGAAGACTTCTCCGCTGTGTTGCGTCGGATGGAAGAGGTCGCCGGTGTTTCGGCGATTCCCTCGTACCCGGTAACCGGATGACTTGGAGTGAGATCTGATTCAGGCCTGGCTCGCTACAAATCTGCATTGTCGTAAAGAGTTTCACGATGCCCATCGGAAGCTAGGTTGTGCCGCTCGTGCAGTCAAGCGTTATTAGGTCAAGGTCATCAATCGGTGCGAGGATGGGCTGGAGGCAAGGGAGAATCCGGCGGCAGCATTTTTGTCGGGCGCGATTCAACAATGATTTACGAAGCTTTACGCATCGTTACACCGGGAGACGAGCATGGTTGCACCTCAAAGCGATTGATCGGCATCTATTGAGAAGGACATTCAGTGTCTGAGTTAGCGGTCTTCATCTCACTAGAGTTAAGAACTGCTGCTTCACTTTCCAAAGGAGAATTCGCTCAATGAAACAAATAAAGTACACAGCGCTTTTATCGGTGATCGCCCTATTGTCTTCGGTGTCCGCTTTGGCACGGGACAAGAATCAGCACTCGGTAGAGATTCCGGACTCCGTACAAGTCGGTAGCACGCAACTGGAACCTGGCCACTACAAGGTCGAGTGGCAAGGAACCGGCCCGGAGATACAAGTGAATTTCGTGCGCGATGGAAGGACTGTTGCCACCGCACCGGGAACATTGAAGACGAATGACGCCCATGTGATTCAAGACGATGTCGTGACTGACACAACCAGCGCCAACACCAAAACGCTTAAGGAGATCGATTTCAGTCGTAACAAAGAATCGTTGGTCTTTGAGCAGAGTGGCATGTAGTTCCCTCAACCGACCCTGGGGTTGCGATTTTCGTGTTCCTTGGCGAACGGCCCTGCCCGGATCGAGAGGTGGGGCCTTTTTTAATGGACAGGGGCACATGGGGAAACTGGTAGCGGCAAAGATTAAGGTCACGGAACAAGAACTTCCCGATACTAATTGGCGCGGTACCAGCTACCGTTATTCTTCATCGCAGCAAAATTTGAAAGTTAAAGCCTTACGGCGCGGCGGCCGGATTCCAGATATAAAATTCCCGACCCAATGATGGTGCCGATCACAATCGCCACCGCATCAAAGGTTCAGCTTCTTCGGTAAGGCGGGCGCAGAAGCGGCAACATCTTCTGCGCCGGGAGTGAGATTGTGTGTGCGTGCTGCTCATCCCTCCATTCGAATAGGTGACCTCAGTCTTGGTCGAGTCCGATGGTTTGTGCGCCATCGCGGCGGAAACAGGGTTCGCGGACCCAAGCTCACATGACCACATGGATTCACCGCATTCCCGGTGCTCCGCCCAACGCTTGGCGTCGGAAAGCCTGCTTCTGAAACCCCGCCCAATGGTTGACGTCGCTGCCTTTGTGACAGTCAGTTAAACACAGGGGCAAGATGTTTTCTCCTTAAAGGAAATAGTTTTCCTCTGGCCGCAGCGCTCTTTGGGGCGGGTGGGCTTAAGTCCTTGAATCCCTGAAACGGCCGATAGGCTCCTAAATTGCAAGTCTAGTAGTAAGATAGAGATAGTTTTGGTGAGGGTTCTTGCGATGCTTACGAATCGAACTAACGGGAACAGGAAGATGTCCCATTTCACCGTCGCAATCATCGGAGGGGGATTCACGGGCGCGACGCTGGCAGCGCAGCTATTGCGCAACTCAGGCGGGAGCGCTTCCGTGTTTCTCATTGAGAGAGGCGCGCGCCTTGGCCGCGGCGTAGCCTACAGCACCGAATGCACGGAGCATTTGTTAAATGTCCGGGCAAGGAATATGAGCGCCTATCCTGACGATCCGGAACACTTTCTTGAGTGGGCGCGCCTTAACCATGCCCCCGGCGCTTCTCCTGACGATTATCTCCCGCGACCGGTGTACGGTCAGTATGTTACGTCCTTGCTGCAGCAAGAGATCGAGCGTCACCCCGGCCAGGTTGAACATGTGCACGACGAAGCCGTCTCGATAGCTCGTGTTGGCCACGCCGCAGAGATCCGGCTGCGCAGCGGCCGGACATTACTCGCCGACAAAGTGGTGATCGCACTCGGCAATTTTCCGCCGGGTGACCCCCGTCTTCAGGGAAGAACGCCGCACAGCGTGCGTTATGTTTCGAATCCGTGGAAGGCTAGCGCGCTGGGCGATGTCTCTCACGACGAGAGTGTTCTGTTGCTCGGTTCGGGTCTCACCAGTGTGGATGTCGCGATCGCCCTGCGTCAACGTGGATTCCGCGGCACCATTCACATCCTCTCCCGCCGCGGCCTACTGCCACAGACTCACAAAGCGACTGCTCCTTGCACGCCGTTCTGTCACGAGCAATCTCCTCGAACTGTTCGAGGGCTCTTGCGGTTGATTCGCACGCAAGTGGAAGCCGCGGAAAAAGCGGGCAGCGACTGGCGCGCCGTCATCGACTCCCTTCGTCCTTTCACGCAAGAAATCTGGCGTTCCCTCTCGTTCACGGAGCGACGCCGGTTCCTGCGCCACGTCCGTCCTTATTGGGATGTGCATCGTCACCGGATTGCGCCAGCGATCGGCGATCGGCTCGCTTCGGAGATTCAGGATGGGCAAATTGAAGTCCATGCCGGCCGCATCAAGGCGTATGCCGAAGATACCGATGGAGTTGACGTGAGTTACCGCGATCGCGAGTCCGGGCAACTTGAGCGGCTGCACGTAGATCGTGTGATCAACTGCACGGGGCCCGAAAGTGACTGCCGCAAGGTGGACGACCCTTTGCTAGTGGATCTGATGCGCCAGAAACTGGCTCGGCCGGACCCGTTGCTTCTCGGTCTGGATGTTTCTCCAGGCGGCGCCTTGATTGACAGTCACGGCGCAGCTTCGAATCTTCTTTATGCCATCGGCCCGGTTCGCAAAGGGAGCCTATGGGAGACCATCGCGGTTCCGGAACTTCGAGTCCAGGCATCCGAACTGTCAAAGCTCCTGCTCCGCACGCGCGAAGCGCAACAACCCAAACCTGCTGAAAATCAGGAAGCTCCTCGGCTGGAATCGATTGTCGTGTTCCCTCGGCAGCGACAAGGCGTAGGCATCTACTTCGAGCAGTTTTACCTGGGCTGTTTGGCCCACGCTTCTTACTTGCTGGCATCGGAAGGAGCAGCGGTCGTGGTCGATCCTCAGCGGGATGTGGACATTTACTTGAAAGCCGCTGAACAGCACGGTGTGAGGATCCACCATATCTTTGAGACCCACTTGCATGCCGATTTCGTTTCCGGACACCGGGAACTGGCGGCACGCACTAGAGCCAAGATTTACATCGGTCCCAATGGACGTGCCACGGTTCCCCACGCGGAGGTCCACGACGGTTTCGAGTTGCGCGTGGGAACCATGCGAATCAAAGTTCTGGAGACGCCCGGCCACACACCGGAGAGCATCTGCCTGGTGGTCACCGATGAAGAGAAATCCCCGAATCCCTGGGCAGTTTTAACCGGTGACACGCTGTTCCTTGGAGACGTGGGACGTCCCGACTTGTCGAAAACGCACGCTCCCACCCTGCTGGCGGAGATGCTTTACGATAGCCTGCACAACAAACTGCTCAAGCTCGCCGATGAGGTTGTCGTTTTTCCCGCACACGGAGCCGGTTCGCTATGCGGGCGCAACATGCGCGCCGAGCGTTCTTCTACCATCGGCACCGAGCGCCTCACCAACTATGCCTTGCAGATTGAGAGTAAAGAAGAGTTCATCCGGCAGTTGACCACGAACTTGCCGCCCCGTCCCCAATACTTCCCGCAGGATGCCCAGATCAATCGCACTGGCGCGCCTGCATTGTCGGAATTACCCGGCCTTAAGGGTGTTTCAGCAGCAGAACTGCAGTCCTTACTGAATGAGAAAGTGATCGCGTTGGATGTTCGGTCGGCCGATGAGTTTGCTTCTGGACATGTGCCCGGATCGGTCAACATTCCGCTCTCAGGACAATTTGCCTCATGGGCGGGCATCCTGCTGGGGTTATCTTCTCCGCCGTTGCTTATCGCGACATCGCCGGAACAACTCTCCGAAGCACGGACGCGGCTGGCTAGAGTCGGCATTGATGACGCACGCGGATACCTGCAAGACGGGATCGAGGGCTGGGTTCGAGCGGGGTTGGACTTAGCGCAACTGCCGCAAATCACCGTGCAGCAATTGAGTGAACATTCTGGGGCGGATAAGTTGCAATTAGTGGACGTACGCCGAAAGCCGGAATGGGAAACAGGGCACATCGAAGCGGCGGATTGGTGGCCGCTGGAGGACTTCAAAACATCTCTTCCGCAGGTGGATCGCAATACGCCGATTGCCGTCCTTTGTAAGGGTGGCTACCGGAGCATGATTGCTTGCAGCTGGTTGCAGCGGGAAGGCTTCCGGAATGTCACGAACGTAATTGGCGGGTTCGACGCTTGGGAAGAGGCCCGGCTACCCTTCGTGGCCGACCTGCCTATCGCTATGTGAGCTCCGGTGCCGGGAATGTCAATCCTGTGGAAATCATAATCACTCCATTACCCGGAGTTCGTGGCATAATCGCCGCATCATGGAAATCTCAAGCCTCGATCTCTTGTACCTGGAGAGCGATCCTGGGACGAATCAGCCCTCAGCGTGCGTTTACCTGAAAGCGAGCGCTGTGCAGGACTACGCCGGGATTAAGGCTGAGAAGTTAGTGACTGCTCCTTGTCTGAGCTTTATCGAACTCGACGCTGAGATTCGACGCCTGCATGCGGAACTGGATGAGATTCGCTCCCGCGCCAAGAAGAAGTTTTACAAGGCGGAAGGTGCGACCGTTGGTGCTTCCTAGCAGAAGCAATGTTCTGCTGTTTTTCATCCTCGTAATTTGCCATCGTTGTGGCGTGCCGAGACTGAGGCAACCGTATCATCTCGTTGCGGGCGAACTCTGAGCCATCGTCGACCAGCCCTCCTCGCTTGGAATCAGGATTACTACTTGCGTGGTCTAGACACGCTGGGCGATTCTCTAGTGAATTGGTAGTCTCTGGGAAAAGGAGAATCGTCATGCGGCTTGGTGAGACCATTGCCACCTACGATGTTGGACTGGCCTTGCGCGGCAAGAGCGGTAAATTCGAAGTCACGAGTCCTACCGGCGAGATTTACGATGTGACCTGCAAATCCAGTCATTCTATTTCCAACTTAGAATGGTCCAGCAGCGGAACTGATCATTCACCGTTCCTCATCCGCAGGATAGCGGAGGGCGCTCCGCTGGCCGAGACAACAGTGAAGGCCACGCAAACGCTCGAGGCGGAGAGTCAAACTGCGTCGTCTCCGCTCCCATTTGTGCTCGCGCGCGCGGTAGATGAGGGACACTCGTCGATTGAGCTTTTGTATCTCGAAGACGATCCAGCAACCGGACGACCGTCAGCGTGCATATACCTGAAGAGCGCGCTGGAAGATCCTGCATTGGAAGCTGAGAAATTGATGACATCCCGGTGCGCGACTCTTAACGAACTGGATTCCGAAATACGAAGATTACAGGCGCAGTTGGATGAGATTCGCTCACGCGCAAAAAAAATGTTCTACAAAGCCCAGGTGGTTGCGGCGAGCGCGTAGCCTTCCCCAAGCTTGCAGTAAGCACCGGTGCTTACTGGCTGGCTTTGCGCCAATCCCGATAGCTTCCCGCTTCAGGTTCTTGTGCTTTCTATGGAAGAGGCGCTCCGCGCTCCCAGGCAAAACCCATCGACTAAAAAGCCTGCCGAAAGTTAAATCGGCAGGCACCTTAGTTTCGCGGCTCACCCCGACAGCCGGAGCCAGGAAGCCAAGGCTGTCACAATTTAGCGAATAATATCTAGTAACGCAATAGACAAAGTTGACAAATCTCGAAAGAAGCTGTTATTCGTTCGAGGAACCACCCCGTGCGCGTGCCGTCGGACCTTTGATAATCGCCAGGAATGACGGCATTGGAGTCGGCAGTATGAAGCTTTGTGAGATTTCGAGCTTCCACCAGTGAGTTTAATCACAGACAAGGAATGCCCGCAGTGCTGTATACTTGCTGCACCCCGATAATTGGCCTTTAGTTTTTGGCTGATCCGCCGATATTTTCCCAGGAACAAATGGGAGAAACTCCCGCTCGTTCAGGCAATCCCTGTGCAGGGCTGTCCGCTTGCGCAGAGTCGTTACACTTCGATTTTTTAGCGCTAAGGAGCTAATCGCATGGCGACAGCAGAAGTCCGTCAAACGCTTACTGAGCAACAGGCTCGTCAGCTCGCTACCGTCACCAAAACGGTTCCCATGATGGAGGCGATCACGCCACGTTGGCTGATCACTTTCCTTTCCTGGGTACCGGTGGAAGCCGGCGTTTACCGGCTGAACAAAGTCAAACCCACCCGCCCCGGAACGCGCACCATTGAGTGCGCACCAGACGAGGAAGTCGACTTACCCGAAATTTATGTGGATTACGACGAGAAGCCGCGCGAATACGCGCTGAACGCCGTGACCAGCGTCTTGGACGTGCAAACGCGCATTTCGGACTTGTACCGCAGCCCGCACGATCAGATCCGCGAGCAATTGCGGCTGATGATCGAAAAAATTAAAGAGCGCCAGGAAATGGCACTCATTACCAATAACGAGTACGGTCTGCTTAACAACGTAGCGCCGGAGATGAAGGTAAAGACACGACACGGAGCACCCACTCCAGACGATCTCGATGAACTCATCGCGAAAGTATGGAAGGAGCCGAGCTTCTTTTTGGCACATCCGCGGGCTATTGCGGCTTTCGGCCGCGAATGCACACGCCGCGGCGTTCCGCCGCCGACGGTCACCATGTTCGGTTCGCCATTTATGACCTGGCGCGGGATTCCGATAGTACCGTGCCCCAAGCTGCCCGTAAAAGCCGAAACCACGGATATCCTTCTGCTGCGCACCGGCGAGAAGAAGCAGGGCGTTGTCGGGCTCTTCCAGCCCGGACTCCCCGGTGAAGTGTCTCCCAGCCTGTCGGTTCGCTTCATGGGCATCAACCACAAAGCGATCGCGTCGTATCTCATCTCACTCTACTGCTCCATCGTCGTCCTGACCCACGACGCACTCGGCGTACTGGAGAACGTACATGTCGACAAATACCACGAGTACAAATAACGGTGCGAGCAACGGTGCGAGCCGGCCGAAATCGAGCGCTTCGAAATCGGCCGCGAGTGGCGAAGGGGCACGCTATTACCCATTCGGCGCTATTCCTTTGCCGGATCCCGCGACGCTGGAAAGGCTAGCGAACGAGTTCTTTCTCGCGATGCCAAAGGATCTGGCGAATGGAGACAGCATCGAGGAATACGCTTCTTCGCCAGAGGTCGAATCGGAGGAAATTCCTACCGTGATGTCTACGGAGGAAATGCTTCCGCTTCAACCAGCACCGTTGTTCGAATCATCTCCGAGTATTCCTGCTTCGGCTCCGTCTTCTCAGCCCGGGCCACTGACGGAGTCCGATCTACGCGCGATTGCCGCCTCGTTGGCGGGCGCGATGGCGCTTGTTCCGGGCACTCCGGGAACAGCGCCGACGCCCCCGGTTGCGGGCTCACCTCCAGGCTTTTTCGGGGAGGGGAACATTTCGCCTCTGGCGGTCGCTCCCACACTGCCGACGGGATACGAACTCTTTTCATTCCCGGGCATGCCAGCGGTGCCCAGTTCACCACCCACATCTCCGCCCGGAGGCGCGGATATGATTGCGCTTCCTCAATCCCCTGGCAGCGCTCCATTAATGTCCGGTTCCACTCCTTACTTTGTGGAGGGTGAAAAGGGAACCTCTCCGGCGGCAGCGTCGGTGTTGCCGCCGATCAATGATCTGTTCTCTTTTCCTCGCGTCCCTGCGACGCCCAATGCTCCGGGCATCGAAACCATACCCAATGCTCCAGCTCCGCCATCGTCGCCGTCTGCAGCACCACCGGACGCCACATTCACAACCGCTTCCGGCCTGGCTCAGCCCCACGACGTGAAAGCGGTCACTCCTGAGGTGCCAGCGAGCACATCGCCTGAGCTGCGTGCCATGCCATCAACCAGCACATCCGGTTTTTCCGGAACTTCTGCCGAAACAGAAAAGGCAGCATATCCCGGCTCGGCGACGTCTCTTCCGTCGTTAAGCGACTTGTTCTCTTTTCCCGGGGTACCTGGCGTGCAGTCTGCTCCAGGCATTCCAGCATTTCCTTCTTCAACGCTAGCACCCCCATCGACGGAAGCGGACGTGCGTAAAGCAAGTCCGCTTCCGCCTTCAGGCAACCTTGCCGCTGCCGAGTTGGCCGCCCCTCCGGCCGGAACGCAGAAGGCTCCCGAAACCACATCCGCGACTCCGCGACTTGCGCCGTTCGAGTTTCGCCCCGACCTCGTGCCGGAAGACCTGGGACGCGCTAAGCGTCCGCTCGACGCCAGGCTCATCCGTCGCGACTTTCCGATTCTTGAAGAGCGCGTGCACGGCCACCCGCTGATCTGGCTCGACAATGCCGCCACTACGCAAAAACCCAATGCGGTAATCAATCGTATCTCGGATTTTTATCGGCACGAAAATTCCAACATTCACCGTGCCGCTCACGAACTTGCGGCCCGTGCGACCGATGCTTACGAAAGCGCGCGAGAGAAATCTCGTCGCTTCTTGAACGCGTCATCAACCCGAGAAATCATTTTTGTCCGTGGCGCTACGGAAGGCATCAATCTGATTGCCCAGGCATGGGGACGGCGCAATGTTCGCGAGGGCGATGAGGTGGTGATCACCTGGCTCGAGCATCATGCCAATATTGTTCCCTGGCAGATGCTTTGTTCCGAGAAGGGCGCACGCCTGCGTGTAGCTCCGGTGAATGATCGTGGGGAAATCATCCTCGAAGAGTACGAGAAACTGCTTGGCCCGCGCACGAAAATCGTATCGTTCAGCCAGGTGTCAAACGCTCTGGGAAGCGTCACTCCAGCGCGTGAGATGGTAGAGATTGCGCACCGTTACGGTGCCCGTGTGGTTGTCGATGGCGCGCAAGCCGTCTCCCATATGCCGGTGGATGTGCAAACTCTCGACTGCGACTTCTACGTATTCTCCGGGCACAAAGTTTTTGGGCCCACGGGAATTGGCGTAGTCTACGGAAAACTCGATGTGCTCGATGCCATGCCACCGTGGCAGGGCGGCGGTAACATGATCGCCGACGTCACCTTCGAGAAAACTACATATCAGTCATCGCCGGCACGTTTTGAGGCGGGCACCGGCAACATCGCCGATGCGGTTGGTCTTGGAGCTGCGATCGATTATGTGAGCGAAATCGGAATGGAGAATATCGCCGCCTATGAGCATGATCTGCTGAATTACGGTACGGCGAAACTGCTCACAGTACCCGGCTTGCGGTTGATCGGCACCGCACGCGAGAAGGCCGGCGTGATGTCTTTCGTTCTGGATGGCGTTCGCACGGAAGATGTTGGAGTCGCCCTCAATCAGGAGGGCATCGCAGTGCGATCCGGCCACCACTGCGCTCAGCCCATCCTGCGCCGCATGGGAGTTGAAAGCTCGGTTCGGCCGTCGTTGGCCTTTTACAACACCTGTGAGGATATCGACGCCCTGGTCGCTGCCCTCTTGCGTCTTCAAGCGGGCCGGGGACATCGCAAACTGTAATCTGAGCGGAACGATAATATTTCATCTCGTTCCCGTGTATCTTGATCTCTCGCCTGGAAAATCCAGGCTCGGGATTTCGCCTCGGAACTCCCCCTTCGACGTGGCTCAGGGTCACGCCCGCAACGCGCCTCACGTTCGAATCTCTCGGGACGCAGTGGGCGTCTCGCTATTTCAGCAAGTACTGCTGCACAAACTCGACAGTTGCATAGAATTGGTAATCCACGTTTTTCTTTTTGTGGAATCCGTGTCCTTCATCTTTTCCCAGCAGCCACCAAACCGGGATTCCGTTCTGCCGGACGATCGAAACCATCTGTTGCGATTCGCTGGCCGGAACCCGGGGATCGTTCTTTCCCGCAATTACAAACAAGGGTTTGGTGATGTTCTTGGCTTTGTTGTACGGTGCAATCTGTTCCAGAAATTCGCGCATCTTGGGATCTCGTTCATCTCCATATTCCACACGCCGCAAATCCTGGCGGTAGCCTGAAGTGTGTTCCAGAAATGTGACCAGGTTCGACGGACCCACGATATCCACCGAGCAGCAGATGCGGTCGTTGTAATTTGTAGCCACAGCCAAGGTCATGAACCCGCCGTAGCTGCCGCCGGTGACCATGACCCGGCCGGAATCCAGATCGGGTCGCTGCCGAATCCAGTCGAACAATGCGTTGATATCTTTATACGAGCCTTCGCGCAGAAAACCGTTGTCGAGCGACAAAAAAGTCTTGCCGTATCCGGTTGAGCCGCGCACATTGGGGAAAATCACGGCGATGCCGAGCTCATTCAGCCAATAGTTAGTGCGGCCGAGAAAGCCGGGGCGGAACTGGCCTTCGGGCCCGCCGTGTATGTTCACAATCACCGGACGCTTCCCTGCAAACTTCGCCGCAGGCCGGTAAAGAAATCCGCTGATCATGCGCCCATCCCAGCTCTTCCAGTGGACCAACTCCGGCTCCGGCAGGTTGGCTGTGTTCAAGCCTCCAGTTTCGCTGACGGTCCAGCGCTCGACTTTTCCGGTTTGCACATCCAACGAATACACGTCAGAACTCGAACGGGCGGAAGACAGATTGAATGCCAGGTCACGATTGTTCTTGTGCCAGGTCACGCCAGAGACGATTCCTTTGGGAAGATCCGGCACAGGCTTCGCTTTGCGGGTCGCAGTGTCGAGCAGATGCAGCACGCCAAATCCGTCCTCGTTGGTAACAAAGGCAATCATCTTGCCGTTGTCGGAGAGATCGAAGTCATCCACGTCCCAAGGGATGCTGCCACTCAGGTAGGTATGCTGCTTCGATGCCAGGTCAATGTACGCCAGCCGGTGAAATTCGGAATCCTTGTCGGTGGTGACGTAAATTCCTTTGCCATCGTTGCTAAATTGCCCTCCCGCATAGTGGACGTTCGCGCTTCCCTTGGGTGTAAGCAGCGTTTTGTCCCCGGACTTGCCATCCATGAGCCACAGATAGCTCTCCTCGGCGGAAATCTCATTCACGACCAACAACGTCTGCCCATCGCGCGACCAATCCAGAGGAGCCCATCCACCGCCCTCCAGCTTGGCCAGCATGTGATCGGTCTTCGGGTCGGCGGGATCCATTGTCCAAATATCAACGTCATTGCCGTCGCGCCGCGTCGATCCGTAGGCGATCTTGTCTCCATTGTGCGCCCACACCATGGCGAGATTGCGCGATTTTCCATCCGTCAAAAGCGTGACGTCGCCACTGCCGCTGTCATACCGGTACAACTGGTAGAACTCGCCTCCGCCTACATCTTTTGTGAAGACGAACGAATTCCCTTTCGCCGGACTGTACTGTGCGGTGGAAACCGGATCGGGATAGAAGGTCAGCTGGCTGCGGTCGCCGCCCGGCATCTTGACCAGATGAATCTCGGGCACGTCGGCAAATCGGGTTGAAATCAACATCTCACGGCGCTCGGGGTGCCAGCTCGCGATGCTGGCTCCGCGATAGTTGCTGTAACGCTCCACGCTCGCCGCCATGGACGCCGGAATCGCCGGCACGCCTTCGACCGCGAGGTTCTCGTTGGGAACGATCTGATCGCTCTGGGCGAAAGCGGCCGCCGCTAGAAGCACAACTGAAAGCCAACGCAACAATGATTTCATCACCTGGTTCCTTCTCGAGAATTGAGATGCCCTACGCAAGAATACAGTCGCTCCCGCCGTCTCTCTTTTTCCTGATACCTCACAGCGCAGCCAACCGCCTTTGCACCAAAAGGAAATACAGAGCCAGCACAACCAGCAATACTCCATTCACCCCCAGCACCACCGGCGCCGTAAAAATAGGAACGAGCCATCCCGATAGCAGGTTTCCCATGGGCAATCCGCCGCGGAACGCGACATTGTACACGCTCATCACCCGCCCGCGCATTTCGTTTGTCGTGATCAACTGTACCAGCGAACTCACCGTGGCAAAGACCGCCATCATCGATGCGCCCACAAGGACCAGGATGGCCCCGCTGGCTGGAACTGACTTCGAAAGGGCGAACCCGGAAATCCCCCCACCCAAACAAATCAGCGCGCCCAGAGCTAGGCTTCCCTTCCTTTTTATATTGCCCAGGCCCGCTATAGTCAGCGAACCAACAATCGAGCCGAGTCCCATCAGCGACAGCAGATTGCCGTAGGTCTCCGGACCGCGATGGAAAATATCCTTCACGAATACAGGAATGTAGGTCCGCATGGGCATGCCCAGAGCGGTCATGCAGAAAGCCAGCACGATCAGCGCTTCCATCGATCCCTGCTTGCGAGCAAAGCGGATGCCCTGCTTCAGGCTGGCGAACATCGTCTCGGTGGTCTTAACCGGCAGGAAGCGGGCGCTGATGATCGACAGCGATAGGATCGGCGCAAGGAAGGAGAGCGCGTTCAAGCCGAAGCACCACTTCTCTCCCAGTTTGGCTAAGGCTTGCCCGGCGAGCGCCGGCCCCACCATCACCGCCACATTGAACTGGATGGAGTTCAATGCGATGGCGTTCGGCATGTCGTCTTTCTCGACCAGCGTCGGAATCAAGGCCGAGTACGCCGGCGCTCCAAACGCCTGCGCACAGCCCGACAGAAACGACAGGCAAAGAATATGCCACACGTGCACCACTCCGGTGGCCACCAGCACCGTGAGCACGCTGGCGGTCAACATCTGCACATATTGCGAGCCCAGCAGAATCTTCCGGCGCTCCACCCGATCGGCAATCACCCCGGTGAACAGAGAAAAAAGAAAAATCGGCAGCCCGCCCAAAACCTGATCCAATGCCAGTAGCCGTGCCGAATGGCTGAGCCGGTAGATCAGCCAGCCCTGCGCCACGATTTGCATCCAGGTGCCAATGCTGGACGTGCAGGCGCCAAACCACATCAGGCGGAAGTCGCGATATTGAAATGCTTTAAAAACCCGACCGATCAATCTGGCGTCTCCGTAGGCTCCAGAAAAAGCCTAACATGCAGCTTCGCCTGTTACCGGACCATCGCCATTTTCTGCCACTTCTTGGGCCGGATGCGTGCGTTAAGACAGGTATTATGGCCACAACTCTGTATTTGACTGAATCGGCGAGCAGAAGATAGCGAACCGGTCCAGAAACGGGTTTTTGGACTGAGACTAGAGAGGCGGGTCATGCATTCCGGTACGTCGCCCAAAAATGTTCCACGACTTGCCGGTTTCGATTACTATTGCGGGTAGGACTGGTTTCCTACTGCTACAGTTGTCCCAGAATTGAAAAGAGGAGCGGAATTATGCCCGAAAGCCTTCCATTCTTCCGGTCGAACCAAGGGACACAGTTGGGTCCGCTCGAGCAAAAAATGCTCGAGGAAGTGTGGTTGCGCGGAACCGTAACCGTTCGCGAACTGCTGGCCGATGGCAAGACGCCGCTCGCCTATACTACCGTGATGACAACCCTGGATCGGTTGTTCAAAAAGGGTTTCCTGGACCGCACGGAGGAAGGCAGGGCGTTCCGGTACTCCGCCCAGTGCAGTCCGGCAGAGTTGCCGCGTTTTGTCGCGGTCACCGGGATGCGGCGCTGGATCGAATCGACCAGTCCTTCTTCCCTGCCCCTGTCCTACTTTGTGGATGCCATCACCGCCCATGACGCGCGACTGCTGGATGACTTAAGAACTCTAGTGGAACAAAAGCGTTCGGAGCTCAAAAAGCGGAAGGGGAAGCAGGCGTGATATTCATCCTCCGCAGCATCATGGTAGCCTTGGCGTTCTTCGGCGTATTTTATTGCCTGCTTTCGCTGCTAGTCGTGTGCGTGTGGCGAGCCGCGAGCCTGCTGTGTCGAAGCTCCGCCGCCGGCATGGCCCGCATACTGTTCGGGCTGCGCATCTTCCCCCTGGCGGGGTCCTTGTTCATCACTCTCGTTTTCGCTCTGCCGGCGTTCTTCCGCTTGGAAGGAGGGATGGACGAAGACATGGGAACCCTGCTATTCAGCGTTGGTACCCTTTTGCTGCTTGCAGCTGGCCTCTTCCGGATGACGATGGCGCAAGCCGGTGCTTCGCGCGTAGTCACGAACTGGCTGAAAGGAGCGCGCACTCTGGACGCTGATGCGAACCGGCCCGCTCTGCAGGTAAAACACGGTGTGCCGCCGCTTTTGCTGTACGGCGTTTCGACGCCCCGGGTGCTGGTTTCCGAAAGTGCCGTTACACTTTTAAGCGACGATGAACTACGGGCGGCGGTTCGGCATGAGATGGGGCACGTGCGCTCGCGCGACAACTTGAAAAAACTCATTCTTCACGCGGCTCCGTTTCCCGGCATGGCAAGCTTGGAGCGGGCATGGCAGGAAGCCGCGGAATTTGCCGCCGACGAGGCTGCGGTCTCGAACCCTGACGATGCCGTTGACCTGGCAGCCGCGCTGCTCAAGCTCTCCGATTTAGTTCCCGTGCAAGACCCGCCTGCTTTCACCACTGGACTGGTCAACCTCAGAGCGCTGGTAAAACTGCGCGTGGAGCGTCTGCTCGCATGGGATCAGGCCAGTTCCCGAACGGTGCAGCTCTACTGGTGGCACTTTCTTGTTCTGTTTCTGGTAACTGCTCCGTATACCCTCGCTCACTACGGTCAGGCGCTGTTGTTCACCCATCAATTCACCGAGTGGTTCATCCACTGAGCGGCGCCGGCCTTCATTCTCGCTGAAAGAGGTAGTGGCGCAGTTTGATTGTCATTCCGGCGTGAGCCGTCACTCCCTTCCGGCCTCATCGGTTTCTCCGTCCTTGGTTAACTCCGAGCACTCCCCATCTACGAGTCCGTTGGTAGTAGCACTGCCGTCCTGCTATTTTTTCGCTTAGCTTTGCAATGTGCAAGGAACAGCGGAGAAGTGTACTCAGGGTGGCTACGGCAAGGAACGAATTGGTGTCTGCGCCGATCATGCCCACCGGGAAGCCGGTCGATATCTCAAGATTAGGAGCGTAGGAGCCCAGATGAGAACGAAGTACGTCATTCGATCAGGCAGGACGATAGTTTCCGCGGTCAATCATCTGGCGTTATGCAGCGTGCCGGTCATCTTGGCGGGTTGCGTATTGCTGACCGCCCAGAATGTGGTCTTGACCGGCGCGCTCAGCGGGCGCGTCACCGACCAGAGTGGAGCGATCGTGCCCGGAGCGTCGGTGACTGTGCGTAACCTCGCAACCGGCGTGAATCAGTCCGCAGCGGCCAACCGTGCGGGGCTCTACCGGTTCCCCTCCCTCGCGCCGGGCACCTATTCCCTCACCGCCAGTCTCAAAGGGTTTCGCGATGTTGAGGCCCTGGTGCGAGTTCAGGTTGGAAACACCAGCTTGCAGAACATCGAGCTAAAGGTGGGAGCCAGCGCAGACGCGATTAAAGTGAGTGGGACCACGCCTCTGCTGCGTCCGGAAGAATCTTCAGCCAGCACCGTGCTGGAGCAGTCGTTTATTGAAGAATTGCCGCTCAACGGCCGCCGTTATACCGACTTTACGGTTCTTACCCCCAACACCAGCTACGACGGCGACACCGGCCTGGTCAGTATTGCCGGACAACAGGGTGGCGAGGACTCGGGGTACGCCAACGGAAACGGCTCCAACGCCTTCACGGTGGACGGATCCAATGCCACCAACAACTATTTCGCCGACATCATCGGCCGTTACCGCATCCCGTACCTGTATGGTGAGGACGCGATTCAGGAGTTTCAAGTCTCGGTGAGTCCTTACTCGGCGGTCTATGGAGGCGGAGCGGGCTTTGTCAACGCCGTGACCCGGTCGGGAGGCAACTCGTTCCACGGCAGCGCATTCTATTACAACCGCAACTCCGCGACCGGAGCCAACGACGCTCTCGATAATGCCGCCGGCTTTCCCAAGCCCGAAGATCAGTTGCAGCAATTCGGTGCCGGCATCGGTGGGCCGATCAAGCGTGACCGTTTATGGTTCTTCGTGGATTATGAGCAACAGTTGCGAAACAATCCGATTTCGGTAATTAACTCGGCCTTGTCAACGACACCGGCCAACCTATCTGCTTTCTTGACCGACAATTTCAATATCCCCGCCGGGACGACGCTACCCGCGCCCAACGGTCCGCTGCCCGTGCCTAACCTCGACAGTGACGCCGACGTCGCGGCCGGCCCCACCGACCCCTTGTACCCGCTGTACCTGCAGCAAGTGTCGAACACCGTCAACGCACTGAATTCCAATCTCGGCACCAAAGCCAGAAAGCGCAACGATTGGGTAATCACGCCCCGGCTGGACTATCACGCCAGTTCCCGTGACAGCATGTTCCTCAGTCTCAATGTCAACCAGTTCAATTCCCCCGGAGGCGTCATCACCGACCCCACAGTGGGCAACTATGGGACGCAAACCCTGGCCAACGCCTATGTCCATACCTTCCAGGCCAGCCTGGGATGGACGCATACCTTCTCCTCAACACTGTTGAACGAATTTCACGTGAGCACGTCGCAGGACAACGAGATCGCGACCCCGACCGGCTTGGCTCCGAACACGCCGACAGTGGTTCTTGATAGTCCCGCGGCTTTTATTCTGGGCAACGCTCCTTTCTCGGTGGGAAGAGTTTTTGAAAGACAGTACTCTCTGGCCGACCGAGTGGACTATGTGATGGGAAAGCATACCTTGCAATTGGGTTTCGATTTCAACCGCGCCCGGGATGCGGACACCGATGACGGCGGCGCGGACCCGAACGAGGCTGTCGAATTCGGCTCTCCGCTCGGCCTGTATGAATTTCCCAATCTGCAATCCTTTGCGCTCGGAGAATACATCAATTTCAGTCAGGCAGCCGGCAACCCGACGTTTTCTTTTGCCGTGCCTTACTACGGATTCTACGTGCAGGATACGTACCGCGCTCTACCTCAGCTCACGCTGGAAATGGGCTTGCGCGAAGACTTCCAGGTTTACCCGCAACCCGCGGAAAATCCTGCCTTCCCCCTCACCGGCCAGTATCCCAACCAGTTTCAACGCCTGGCGCCGCGCATCGGATTTGCCTGGCAGCCCGCATCGAGGACTGTTGTGCGCGGAGGATTCGGCATGTTCTATACCAACATGAACGGGCTGAACTACCGCAACGCGGTGATCTCGAACGGCCTGCTGTCGCAGCAGTCTGAGGCCAGTGCCAGTTACACCTCAGGTCCGCCAAACCAACAGATTCCGACTTTTCCAAATATCCTCTCAGCGACTTCCCCTCTGTTCTCGGCCTCCGAGGATATTTCCCTGATTTCTCCGCAGTTCCGGGTGCCATACATTTTGCAGGGAAGCTTGCAGATTGAGCGCGAGATTTCCGAGAACACAACCGTGAGTATCGGCACCATGTGGAATCACGGGGTGCACATTCTTTCTGGCAGCGCCTACGACTTGAACCTGGAGTCCCTTCAGGGCACGACCACGTACATCGTTTGTCCTCCCGGAACCGCGGCGCCGCCCTGCAGTGGCCAAACCATCGTCCTCCCCAACATGGACAGCGGCCTGCTCACCGACGGTCTCGTCAGTTCGCAACTCGGCCAGATCCAGGAGCTCATCAGCCCGGCGCAAAACTATTACAACTCTTTCTTCGCGCAGGTGCAGCGCCGCATGGCACGAGGACTTTCGCTGCAATTTTCTTATACGTTCGCCAAGAGCATCATGCTCGACGGCATGGACTTCAACAATCAGTTCGACTTCAGCAATACTCACGCTCCTTCGCTGCTCGACCAGCGGCATCGAATTAGCTTTGCCGCCGTCTACCGGCCCGGGCTGGAGAAACTCACCACTTCTGACGCCGGGCGCAAGGTCCTTTCCGGCTGGATACTCAGCAGTGTCATGGAGTTCTCTTCCGGCCGTCCCTACGCGGGTTTGCTGGCCCCCGCGTCCGACGGTGACAACCTGAACGACACCGCCTTTAACCAGGACNNNNTTCAATTTGTTCAACCACGCCAATTACTACGTGCAGAACGGCGATGGCATCAACCAGCTGCAATACAATCCCGTCGGCACCACCTGCGGCGACGGCATGACGCTCAACCAGACCTGCTATCTGGTGCCCAACACCGGCCCGGGAAATTTCGGAGCGCTCCAGGAAATCAGCCCCAACGGCCTTCCCCGCGTGTTGCAGTTCTCCGCACGATTCACGTTCTAGCAGGAACTCGGCCTCGCGCCTGATTTTGGGTGGCGCAGCGCTTCAGCGCTGCGATGACTATCTGGTTTTCCAACCGGCTTTAGCCGCTGAGGTCAGGGTGGTACCGAAGGTACTTTTTCAGCAGTCCGCTGGGTTTCCGAGCCCAAGCCTTCCCGCGGTACACTCTACAAGTCTCTCCAATCAAGTCCCTCAATCTCGACATGAACTACGACGCTATCCTTGTGGTTTCTTTCGGTGGTCCCGAATCGAAGGAAGATGTAATTCCCTTCCTCGAAACCGTCCTGCGCGGACGCAACGTTCCGCGCGAACGCCTGCTCACCGTCGCCGAACACTACTACCACTTCGAGGGCAAGAGCCCCATCAACCAGCAAACGCGAGAACTGATCGCCGAGCTGCAACAGGAACTGGAACGAAGCGGCCCGAAGCTGCCAATCTATTGGGGAAACCGCAACTGGCATCCCTTTTTGCCCGAGACTCTGCGGCAAATGAAGCAGGATGGCATCCGCCGCGCCGTTGCCTTCGTGACTTCCGCTTACAGCTCGTACTCAGGATGCCGGCAGTATCGCGAGGATATTGCGCGGGCGCAAAGCGAGGTTGGACTTTCTCAGTCTGGGCTTTCTCAGTCCGACTCGGGCGCGCCGGAAGTCGACAAACTGCGGCCGTTCTTCAACCATCCTCTATTCATCGAGGCCACGGTGGATCGAATACGGGACGCACTCCAGGCGATTCCAGCCAACGCAAAGCAAAATGTCCAGATCGTCTACCTCGCGCACAGCATTCCGCTTTCCATGGCGAACACTTGTGACTATGTGAAGCAACTGGAGGAAGTGCGGCGCCTGGTCTCGGGAGAACTCGGCCAGAAGAATGACGCTCCGGTCTACCAGAGCCGCAGCGGCGCTCCGGGACAGCCGTGGCTCGAGCCGGACATCCTTGATTACCTGCGCCAGGTGAAGGCGGAGAATCTGGCGTCGGCCGTGGTGCTGGCGCCGATCAGCTTCATCTCCGACCACATGGAAGTGTTGTACGACCTGGATGTGGAAGCGAAGCAGCTCTGTGATTCACTGGCCTTGCCCATGACTCGGGCGAAGACGGTAGGCGTGCATCCGAAGTTTGTTGGGATGATTCGGGAATTGATTCTGGAGCGGATGAATCCGGAGTTGGAGCGGCGGGCTCTGGGATCGCTGGGGCCGCGGGCAGATGTTTGTGCGGAGGATTGCTGTCCAGCGCCGCAGCTGGGGGCGGGCCCTCGGTTGCAGCGCCAAAACTGAGGCCGGCAGCCGATTGCGTTGGTGGTGTCGGCAAGGAAAACTAAGGTGAGCCGGCCCTCCGCTTACTGTGAAGAAGGAGAGATCGTAAGAAAATTACCTCCTAGTACTGGGTTCAGCCCCTAAGAGCATCGCCCAGCAAGTACGCTCGCGAGGTCAAGCTGAAATCCACCGCGCTATTGCCAGCGACGATCGCGGTTATCAACAAGATAGCCAGTTTCTCGTCCTGCAATCCTCCGCAGGACACAATGACAGCGAATACCGCCGAGATAAAACTCCAACACAGATTATTAACGTACCATTTTCCTTCGGCAACCCACGAGTCCTCGCCCGAATTCCGAGAGCGAGTGTGAAGTATGATCCAAATGAGCCAGAAGCTGTTAACGAAAAGCATGAGCGAAAAAAGGCCGGCGACCCACGCTAATTCTCCGCTAGGGCCTTTCTCTACAAGCTTTCCAAACAAATCGCAGAGAACAAAAAAGAAAATCGCATGGATAAACAATATCGGTAGGTGAACTAACAACAGTTGCTTCACACTTGGTACTTTCAGTTGGAGCACGCGTTCCAAAAAGAAGCGCCTCACATTGCCCGCCGTAAAATAGAAACGATAACCGACCGTCGCAACCGCAAAGGCCAGCAAGATATAGAGGACATCTATCTCCCAACCCAAGCCGTGCCGCCGCTTCCCGAATGCGTTGAGAATATTTCCAAATGCCAACGAAAGACTCATCCCGTAGATCGTCCTAATAATATTTAGATCGCGATCTAGCTTTTGCGCGGCGCGGTAGGGGTAACCGATCCAGTCTTGAGAGGCCATTCCGCAGTTCCGGCCGAACTTTGTCTGAAGTTGCTTAACAAGAAAATGCCCGGCGTGCTTCTCTTGATACTCCCGTCTCACTGCAACTTCGTACACGATTCCGCGCTTCGATGCTTTGTCGAACCAAGCGCGCAGCACACCGACAAACTTGCCGTTCTCGAAGGCCTGGATATAAATGAAATCTCCACCGTTCTTATAAGAGTTTTCAGGGAGGAAATGTTTGCTGACATCCTCCGCATTTTCAGAGAGGGATGCGTAGAGCTCGACAAGATCAATTCTTGACGGGGGATCGTCCGAAGCGGCGAATTCCATTTGTCCTCCAGAGCTCAGACCGTTCGGATCTGAGCACATCTTCTCGAGATCAAACATTCGCCATACTGGACGTTACGAAATCCGAACAACCGACGAAGGCAGAGTCGGGCTGCCGCTCGATAAGAACGAAGGGGGCTGGCCCTCGATGGGAACAACCCGTCCTAAGAATTCCACAACCTCGTTGTGATATCTAACCTTGCCCCGCTAATTCAAATCAGCGATCATGGTCGAGGCCGTGACGGTTGGCGCAAGCCCACTGGTCCCTCCCCTAAGTCCTTTGTTTGAC
>PLIO01000240.1 GCA_003140075.1 Acidobacteriaceae bacterium
ACATTTTCTCGTTGCAACAACAGGGCGGCGGGCTGACCGAGACAGCCGGCACGCCTTACTGTAAAATCAAAGACGACGGAAGAGAAACAAGACGCAGCTATCGATAGAAATCTTCCAGAGTGGATTGCGGTTTCCGGGCTGAGCTTTCGGGTTGCACTTTCTGAAACATCCCATCCACAACATCCGCGGGTAAAATCGAGTGGATCACGCTGCGCACACATCGAAACATCAGGAGAAATGAACCATGGCAGTAGGCGCGAAGATCGCAAAAACGGCGGACCGTAAGAAGGTGATGGACACGAGCAAGAGCACGGATTGTCCCAAGTGCGGCAAGACGACGCGGATCGTCAAGCGCATGAAGGACCGCGAGCGCAACATACCGGGCGGGATTTATATTTCGTGTTCTGCTTGCGCGTTTTACGAGAAGCTGTAGGGCTTCCAATTTCCATTTTCTGCTTCCCGGTGGCCGGAGCAAGGCATTCCCTCCTCCGGCCACTTTGTGTCGAGCGCACATCCGGAAGGCCAGAAGTGCCGATGATAGAATTGATGCTGAGCCTGGTGATGAAGAGTCAGAGAACATTCACGGTTGTGATTGAACGAGACGAGGATGGTTATTACGTCGGAACAGTTCCCGCTCTTCGAGGCTGCCACACTCAAGCGAAGACTCTGGACACGCTGATGAAACGAATGCGTGAGGCAGTTGAGTTGTGCTTGCAGAGCGAGGATGGCGGCGGACGCAGTTCGCTTGAACTGGTCGGGGTTCAACAAATCTCGATATGACCCGCCTTCCCCGTCTCAAGGGCAAGGCGATTATTCGCCTCCTTGAACGCGCGGGCTTTCGAATCATCCGCACAAAAGGCAGCCACACTTTCCTGAGACATTCGGACGGTCGAGCAACAGTCGTGCCGGTTCATTCCGGCGAGACGATTGGTCCAGGGCTGCTGCGCGCTATTCTGAGAGATGTCGAAATGTCGGTTGACGATCTGCGTGAATAGTCCAGCCTTATTTACACGGCAACCGTAACCGACGTCTCCGTCCGTGTAACGGGGCGATAGAGAGTGTCGCGCTCGATGGGCTCTCGCCCCGCAGCGCGGATCAGGCGTTCTATCTCTTCGCGTCGCATGCCTTGCGGGGTGGTCGCGCCTGCGTCGTGGTAGATTTTTTCTTCGATCACCGTCCCGTCCATATCGTCGGCGCCGAAGCGGAGCGAGATCTGCGCGATCTTGGCGGTCATCATCTGCCAATAGGATTTGATGTGCGGGAAGTTATCGAGCACCAGGCGGCTGACCGCGATCTGCTTGATATCGAGCATGCCGGTGGTTTTCGGCAGATGCTGCAGCGGGGTGTTATCGGGATGAAAAGCCAGCGGAATGAAGGTCTGAAAGCCGCCGGTTTCGTCTTGCAGGGCGCGCAGCTTGAGCAGGTGGTCGACGCGGTCTTCGTCGTTCTCGACGTGGCCGTAGAGCATGGTCGCGTTCGATTTCAGCCCAATCTGGTGTGCAAGTCTGGCCGTATCGAGCCACTGATCGCCATCGATCTTGTGGTCGCAGATGATGTGGCGCACGCGGTCGGCGAAAATTTCGGCGCCGCCGCCGGGGAGCGAATCCACGCCTGAGGCTTTGAGCTGTTCGAGCGTCTCGCGAATCGATAGCTTGGCGCGCTTGGAGAGATATGCGACCTCGACCATGGTAAAAGCCTTGAGATGCACCTGCGGAAAGCGCTGCTTGAGGCCGGAGCAAAGATCGAGAAAATATTGAAACGGCAGATCGGGATGCAATCCGCCGACGATGTGAAACTCGGTAACGGCCTCGCTGTATCCAGAAGCGGCGGTTTCAAAAGCCTCATCGAGTGCCATGGTGTAGGCGCCGGGAGTGTCCTTCTTGCGGCCAAAGGCACAGAGGCGGCAGGCCGCGACGCAAACGTTGGTGGGATTGATGTGGCGATTCACGTTGAAATAAGTCTTGTCGCCGTGCTTGCGCTCGCGGACATGATTGGCCATCCAGCCCACGGCAAGGATGTCGCCCGTGCGATAAAGAGTGAGGGCATCGGCGGCGTCGAGGCGCTCACCGGCCAGCACTTTGGCGTGAATAGGTGCGAGGCGCGGGTCGTCGGTTTGAAAGGGATGCGTGGTGGACATCAACTTGATGATACCGCACGGGCTTCTGGAAGTCATAGCCGCGGAATGATGATTATGCACGCGGAGGGTTAAGATAGTGGCAACTAAGAACCGAGCTGAGCGATGAAGCTTAGCGTCATCTCTGCCGACGTGTAACAGTTTATGCTATTTATTGACATTTCATGCTATTCAAGACATACTGCCATTCAAGGCACAACCTAATGAACATCTCTCTAACGCCAGAACTGGAACAAATGGTAGACGATAAAGTAAAAAGCGGACGCTATGCGTCTGCCTCGGAGGTAATCCGCGAGGGACTGCGGCTGCTGGAGGAACGGGAACAGTTCAAGCAGCAGCGATTGGCAGAGGTGAGGCGGAAGATTGACCGGGGCATCGAGCAACTGGATCGAGGCGAAGGCGTTCCCGGACCCGAGGCTCGGGCGCGACTGCGACGGGCAAGAAGAGTGAAGTAGAGGCGATGTTTCCGTATGTTCTTGCCCCGGACGCGTTGCAAGACCTACAAGACATTTGGGACTTCATCGGCTCGGACAATGTACTTGCGGCTAACAAGTTGGAGGATGAGTCTTTCGAGGCATTTGAGATGCTGGCGAAACGCCCTCGAATGGGACATACGCGATCCGATCTCACCGAGCGGGACGTGCGATTCTGGCCGGTCGGTCAATACCTAATTGTGTATCGAAGCCTCCCAAACACGCTACAGATTGTCGCTGTTCTGCACGGAGCGCGCGACGTTGTCGAAGTGATCCGAAAGAGGTAGCGTCTCCGGTCCTGTACAATCCTGTCTTCCGATGACTCCGCGCAGAAAATCGTGGCTGGGCGTGGCTTGTGTGCTGCTACTGGCTCTGGGAGCCCAGGCTGAGCCGGTCGCTCAGCTCAAGCCCACCGATTACGTCAACGATTTTGCCCACGTTCTGGATCAGAACACGATCACGCAGATGGACGATATCTGCCGGCAGATCGAGGAAAAGGCGCACGCCCAGATTGCGGTGGTGACCATCCACTCGCTCGATGGCACCGACGTAGAAAGTTACGCGGTCGATCTTTTTCATCAATGGGGAGTTGGAAATAAATCCACCAACCGCGGCGTGCTGATTCTATATGCCATTGACGACCATCGCGCCCGCATTGAAGTTGGCTACGGGCTGGAGCCAATCCTGCCCGACGGCAAGGTGGGTGGATTTCAGCGGGAAGCGGTTCCGCTCATGCAGGCGGAAAGCTATAGCCAGGCGTTACTGCTGGTAACTTCGCGGGTCGCGCAGACCATCGCGCAGGATGCTGGGGTTGAGGTCACCACTCCGCAACTCACGCATGCTCCGGCGGGGCCGGTGCGGCGGCCCGGCGGAGGCATATCCGCCGGGGGAATCATACTACTGATTGTCATCGTACTCATCGTTCTTCTTACTCCGCTTCGCAGCATACTTTTCTGGATTCTGTTTTCTGGAATGTTCGGCGGCGGTGGTGGAGGTGGGTTTGGTAGCGGGGGTTTTAGCGGGGGCGGAGGCGGGTTTGGCGGAGGTGGTGGTTTTGGCGGATTCGGCGGCGGCAGTTCCGGCGGCGGCGGGGCCAGCAGCAGCTGGTAGCGAGCGAGGACTTAACATGATCCCGGAGAAAAAGATTAGCGAATTTGTCGGCCGGTTGCGAGAAGCGGCTGGAGCGAACCTTGAAAGTGTGATCCTGTTCGGATCGGCGGTCGCGGGAGACTTTCATCCCGAGCTCTCTAATGTCAATCTGTTCTGCGTGGTTCGGGACAGTTCGTTCGCAGCGTTGCAGGCGCTAGCACCTGCCGTGAAGTGGTGGGACGCGCAAAAGCAGCCACCGCCCTTGTTTATGACTCGCGATGAGATCGAGCACTCCACTGACGTATTTACGATTGAGTTGCTGGACATGCAACAGCATCGCCGTGTTCTGTTCGGCGAGGACGTGGTGAAGAGTTTATCGATTCCGGCGAATCTGCACCGGGTTCAGGTGGAATACGAGCTGCGGGAGAAACTCGCGCTGCTGCGCCAGCACCTGCTTCTCGCTTCCGGCAAGGACTCTCGCCTTTGGGATCTGCTGGTACGATCGGTGTCGTCGTTCGCTACACTTTTTCGCCATGCGCTTATGGTGCTCGGTCACGAGGCTCCGGTTGGAAAGCGCGATGCGGTACAGGTTTTGTCAAAGCAGATTGGGTTTGATGCCTCAGCCATTCTGCAGGTGCTGGATGTTAGGGAACGAAAGTTAGATCGCAAGAACCTCGATGTAGCGGATGTTTTTTCACGATACCTCGCCGCGGTAGAGCAGGTGACCGCCGCTGTTGATAGAATGCTGGACTCGGGTACAGTCGGTCCCAAGTAAGTTTTCCGAAGCTTATCAGGAGAATCTCATGAGCAAGGTTCTGATCGTCATCGCGGTTATCGTGGTATTTCTATTGCTGGTGGTCCTGTTTACTTTTGGCCAATACGTGAGCGTGAAGAATACGCTCGTCAGCAAGAACGAGAGTGTGAAGGCAGCCTGGTCACAGGTGGACATCGTGCTGCAGCGCCGCGCCGACCTCATCCCAAATCTAGTTGAGACGGTGAAGGGCAACGCACAGCAAGAAGTAACGGTGTTCGGCGATATCGCGAAGGCGCGCTCTGCCCTGCTTTCCGCGGGCTCTCCGCAAGAGAAGATCGCAGCCAACGGGCAGCTTGACGGCGCGATCGGGCGCTTGCTGCTAGTGGTGGAGAATTATCCTCAGTTGAAGTCCAACGAGAATTTCCTGCGTTTGCAGGATGAACTCGCCGGCACCGAGAACCGCATTGCGGTCGAGCGCAAGCGCTACAACGACACTCTGCGCGACTACAACACTTACGTGCAGCAGTTCCCTAACAGCTTTTTTGCAGGGATTGCAGGATTCAAGCCGAACGAAGCATACTTCGAAGCCTCCCCAGGATCGCGCGAAGTTCCGAAGGTGAACTTTTCAAGTCCCGGTGCAACGGCTCCGCAGGCGACTCCTCAGCCTGCGCCGGTGCACTAGCTCGCCGGAGCGGGCCAATAGTCCCGACGGAGGTCAGGCGGGCAAGTCCCAGCCTTCGTCCTTCATCTTTTTGTTGGTCCAGTGCTGGAGCTGCTCAAAAAGTGCGGGATCGATGACGGCAAAGCGAAGACCGACGCGCGATTCATCGCCGATCCAAACGATGCGAGCCTTCGCGCGAAAAATGATCTCACTCTCGGGCAGTGGAAAGCTCACATCGAGCAGTCCCGCAAAGCGCATCGGTTCCTTCAGGCCGTCGAGTCCCATGCCGCCAGTACTGAGGTTTACGCCCTGAACGCAAACTTCCTCGCCCTGCTGATTTTTCACCGTCACGGAGAGCTGGATTCGGGCGCGAAAGAACTTTTGCTGCTCGAGACTGATAAAGCCCAGTGAGTTCCCGCCCTCGCCGGGATTGATATTGATGTTGTACTCCTTCAGCTTGCGGCTGAGAGTGCGGCGGGAGATCCCCAGCTGTTCCGCGGCCTGGCTGCGATGGCCGCCGCTGTGCTCCAGCGCCCGGATGATCATTTGTTCTTCCATGCTGTCAAGGTTGCCGACCGGCATAGACGCGGACTGGCGGAGCGCGACCGGACTGCCCGACATCGCGGCTACGATCTGAGGCTTTTGAATTTCGGAATGGATTGACTCCACCGCAACTCTAGCCACCAGGTTGCGCAACTCGCGGACGTTGCCGGGCCAGGAATGCGAGAGCAAAAAGGAGATGGATTCCGGTGTATAGGAATTGCCTGGCTTCTTCAAGTTGAGAAAGTGCTCGGCCAAAGCGACGACGTCTTCGGGGCGCTCCCGCAGCGGAGGCACGCGAAGTTGAAACTGCCCGAGCCGATGGAAAAGATCCTGGCGAAAGCGGCCCGCCGTAACTGCGGCATCGAGATCCTGGTTAGTGGCGGCGACGATGCGGACATCGACTTTGATCTTGCGATGGCCGCCCAGGCGATAGAACGGGTATCCATCGAGCACGCGCAAGAGCTTCACCTGCGTTTGCAGCTGCAGTTCACCGATTTCGTCGAGGAAGAGCGTGCCTTTGTCGGCAAGTTCGAACAGACCGGGCTTGGACACGTCGGCACCGGTAAACGCGCCTTTCTCATAGCCGAATAATTCGCTCTCTACCAGATTTTCCGGGAGCGCAGCGCAGTTGATGTCCACCCAAGGCCGGCTGCGGCGGTGAGAGGCCTGGTGAATCGTGCGGGCGATGAGTTCCTTGCCGGTCCCCGTTTCGCCAGTAATGAGTACGGCCTCAGTGTGCGCTGCAACCCGGTCCACCATGCGCATGAATCGATGCATCAGGGGACTAGCTATGATGAAAACACCGCCGTCAATCTCACGAGAAACGATATGTGCCGGCTCCTCTTCCTCTTCCGCGCCGCCCTCTTGCTCTTTGATGGGTCCTGCTTCTGTGCCTGGTTTTTCTTTCGCCACAGAGAGCAGAACGACCATCACCGTCGGCGTGGAACTTCCGTCGCGAAGAAGCGTAACGCACAACTCTGCGCTGAAGGTTTTTGCCGACTTGGACTGAAACTGGCGTCGAGAGCGATATTCACCGTCCTTCAGAACCGCAGCGAGCATGGCTTCGTGCAGTCGAAGTTGTTCCGAAATATTCTCGAACGAAGCGAAGGCTGAAAGAGTTTTCCCAAGAATTTCCTGGCGAGTTTGGCTGAATAGTTCCAGTGCGGCTTCGTTGCAGCCGGTGATTTTGCCATTAAGATCGGCGGAGAACACAGCAGTTCCGGTGACCGATCGGGCATCGGGAGCGGCAGCGGGCAGGGCTTCGCTGTCCGGCCGTTTTAGGCCGGTGGCCGGTGCCTGAGGTTGTGGGCTGAGATTTAACAGTGCCATTCTCCGCGTTTGGACTCGATCTTGACACAGAGAACCGATATTGCAGGAACTATGCGCCCTCGGATGCTTACGAAAGTAATTGGTTACCGCAACTGACGGAACCAGAATCCCGGTCACGTCAATTGCCAAACAGCACAAGCCGTCTTAGCGTTCGTTACGTCAGTAAGCTACTTAAATCCCTGTAACACCAATAGGATTTTCACTGGCCAAGCGGGACCGAAGGTTGCGTGAGAGAACTCTCCCACGCAAGCGAAGGAGTCTGTTTCGGACCGAATACAGAACAAACGACGGAATGTCGACTCGTACGAAACTATTTGTCGGGGTTACCGCCTCGCTGGGAATAGCGGTGCTGTGCTCTGCCTGTTGGCACTGGCAGTCCACCGATCTGACCCGATTTCTGTTTTATTTGGCGGCGGCGATCCTGGCCTCCGGCTTGAAAGTGCAATTGCCAGGCATTGACGGCACGATGTCCGTCAACTTTCTTTTCATTCTTCTGGGGGTAGTGGAGTTGGGCCTCCCAGAGACACTCGTCATTGGGTGTACCGCAACTCTGGTGCAGAGCGTGTGGCACGCGCGGAAGAAGCTGGATCCGATCAAGGTCGCATTCAATGTGTTCGGAATGATGGCCAATGCCAGCGCATTATGTTACGTGAGCTATCACTGGCTTGCGGGCAGACTGGGAGCCAACAAACCCATTCCACTCATGCTGGCGGCGCTCGTTTTCTTCCTGGCGAACACTCTGCCGATCTCGTTTGTCATCGCTCTCACCGAAGCCAAGTCGAGCCGGAAGGTATGGTCGGAATGCTACTTCTGGTCTTTTCCTTACTACCTGGTCGGAGCGGCGGCGGTGGGACTGGTTGGAATTATCAATCGGCAACTGGGCTGGCAGACATCGTTGCTAGAGTTGCCGCTGATCTATTGGGTGTACCGCTCCTATCGCCTGTACCTGGGACGCTTGGAAGCGGAAAAAGACCGGGTGGAAATCGAGAAGCGGCATGTGGAAGAGATTGCCTCGCTGAACATGCGAACCATCGAGGCTCTGGCACTGGCCATCGAGGCCAAGGACCACACGACGCACACGCATCTGCAGCGGGTGCGGACTTATGCGGTAGAAATCGCAAAAGAGATTGGCCTGTCGCCGGACGAGATCGAAGCTTTGCGAGCGGCGGCATTGCTGCATGACATCGGAAAGCTTGCCGTACCCGAGCACATCATCAACAAGCCGGGCAAGCTTACCCCGGAAGAGTTCGAGAAAATGAAAGTGCACCCTCTGGTGGGCGCAGAAATTCTCGATCGAGTAGCTTTCCCTTATCCCGTATCGCCCATTGTGCGTTCGCATCACGAGAGATGGGATGGGACTGGCTACCCAGCCGGCCTCAGCGGTGAGCAGATTCCCATCGGAGCGCGGATTCTGGCGGTGGTGGATTGCCTGGACGCGCTGGCCTCGGATCGGCAATACCGTCCGGCCATGCCGTTAGATCAGGCCATGGGCAAGGTCAAAGAGAAAGCGGGCTCGTGGTTCGACCCAAGGTTGGTGGAGATTCTGGAGCAGCGCTATGTGGCCCTGGAAAGCATCGCGCAAACTCACGAGGCCGGCTTCGTTCCCTCAGGCTTCTCCAAAGGGCTGCGCGTGGAACGTGGTTTGGCTCCGGCAACGGGATTCGAGAAAGGTACGGAGAACTCACAGCCTGAGGCGGACTTCCTGACATCGATCGCGTCGGCCCGGCAAGAGGCGCAAGCCATGTTCGAGTTGAGCCAGGACTTGGGGAACTCGCTGAGCCTGAGTGAAACTTTGTCAGTGCTGTCGATGCGGCTGCGCAAGCTAATTCTCTACGACTCCATCGCGGTATTCGTGAACCGAAACGGCTGGCTGCTGCCGGAACTGGTGAGTGGCGAAAATTTTCGCGTTTTGTCGTCGCTGAAAATCCGCGTTGGCGAAGGCTTGTGCGGATGGGTGGCAGAGAATTGCAAGCCCATTATCAACGGCAATCCTCAGGTGGAAGCGGGCTACGTGGCCGATCCGGAAAAATACGCCACCCTGTGTTCGGCGCTCGCTGTTCCCCTCGAGGGACTGAACGGCGTAGTGGGCGTGCTGGCCATGTACCATTCTACCCCGGACGCATTCACGCCGGATCACTTGCGAATTCTGCTGGCCGTGGCCTCGAAGGTAGCGCTCTCGGTGGAGAACGCGTTGAAGTATCAACAGGCGGAGAGTTCGGCAACCACGGACTTCCTGACGGGGCTACCCAATGCGCGATCACTGTTCGTGCACCTGGCCCAGGAAGTGGCACGGTGCCGGCGCATGAAGACCTCGCTCGCCGTCATGGTCTGCGACATCGACGGCCTAAAGAAGATCAATGATTCGTTCGGACATCTGGAGGGAGACAAACTGCTGCGGGAGTTCAGTATCCGGCTGAAGGAAGCTTGCCGGGGTTACGACTACGTAGCGCGAATGGGTGGCGACGAATTCGTGATTACCGCGCCCGGTCTCACGCCGGAAGCTGCGTTAGAAAAAGCAAGCCGGCTGAACCAGGCAGCCATTGAGGCGGGACGTCATACTTGCGGACGGGAAGTGATCACCCTGAGCGTGGGAACGGCATTCTGCCCAGAAAATGGATATGACGTGGAAGCCCTTCTGGCCGAAGCGGACCGGCGAATGTACTCCGTGAAACAGATCCACCATGCGGAAGCGGCCGCCCGCCCAGACGTTCTGGCGCATGGGGCCTCGGTGAAATAGATGTTGAGAAAACAAATTGCCGGACACGCGCTGTCGCTGGTGGCGACTGTCCTTCTTGGCGGGCTGCTTTCTGCCACGTTGGTGCGTCTCGCCCCGGGTTTCGAGACGGACGAACACGCTCTTGATCCACATCTAAACGGTGCGAGCTTACAAGCCCTGCGAGAGGCCAGGCATCAAGACCGCAACATCCTTTGGTTCTATTTGTCGTACATGAAACGAGCTGTGCATGGGGACTTTGGAACGTCGCTCTCCCTGGGACAACCAGTGCGTACCCTGCTGCGCGAACGTGCGCCCCTCACTCTGCGTTTGCTAATCCTTGGCCTCGGACTGGCTTGGGCTGCGGCTCTCACACTGGCCTTAACAGCAACGTGGTTGCGGCTTGCCGCTTTCGATGCATTGACCACTCTGGTGAGCGGAGCATTTCTTTGTATTCCGGCCGCGGTGCTGGCATTGCTTTCGGTGCTGTGGAATGTGCCGGGCGCACTGGCGATTGCGCTGGTCGTATTTCCGCGCGTGTACCGGTATTCGCGAAATCTTCTGGCCAAGTCCTATTCCCAGCCCCACATCACCACGGCAAAAGCAAAAGGGCTAGGGGAAGCACGGATTCTCTTCTGGCATGTGGTGCCGGTGGTGGCCCCGCAGTTGTTGGCAGTAGCCGGAGTATCGGTGAGCATGGCGGTCGGGGCGGCAATCCCAGTGGAAGCTCTGTGCGGGCTTGCGGGCATCGGGCAACTGGCTTGGCAGGCGGCGCTGGCCCGCGATCTACCTTTGCTGGTCAACATCACGATCCTGGTGACGCTGGTAACCTTGCTGGCCAATTCCGGAGCAGATGTAATCGGTCACATGGTCCGGAGACAGGAAGCATGAATCCGTGGCAGAAGCTGGCGTGTGTGGTTTTGGCGCTGATGCTGGGCGCATCGTTGGCCGCGAACTGGTTGGCTCCGGCGGGCTATGCCAAGCAGTACCGCGAAGCGACGGATGCGCCGCCATCGCGAGCACACTGGCTGGGAACAGATGACGTTGGGCGTGACCGGTTTGCTCGCGTGCTCTATGGAACCAGAATCTCGCTGCTGTTGGCTCCGGCCGCGGCACTGCTGTCCACGTTGATGGCAGCGTTGATCGGCGGACTGGCGGGATACTTGGGCGGAAATTGGACGCGTATGGCGATGGCCGTGACTGATCTATTTTTATCGCTGCCGTGGTTGTTCTTACTGATCACGGCACGGGCCCTGATGCCGCTGAATGTGTCCCCGATGGTTTCGGTGCTGGTGACTTTCATGCTGCTTGGACTCTTGGGCTGGACGACTGGGGCGCGAGTGTTGTGCGCGACTGCGGGATCGTTGCGCTCGTCGGACTTCGTGCGACAGGCGCGAGCGGCGGGACTTCCCGGACAACGATTGTTCTGGGTGCATGTGATGCCGAACTTGCGGCCCGTGCTTTATGCGCAATTTTGGATTTCGATTCCAGTCTTCATTTTGAGTGAGGCCAACCTGGGTATTCTCGGACTCGGCGTAGCCGAACCAATGCCTTCCTGGGGAAGTCTGCTGAAGGAGTTGGAGGGCCTAGTTTCGGTGGGTGAAGAGCCCTGGAAGTTTGTGCCGCTGATCTTGCTGGTTGTGGTCGTGACGTCGTTTCAATTTTTGCTGTCCAGGCAGGAGGAAGTGGCCGCATGATGCACAAGCACAGAATCAAAAACAAGGCCGCCACACGCGGTAGGGCATTCGCCGTTATAGCGATCTGCCTGGGATCTCTGCTGGGGCAGGCCGTGGCTCAAGGGGGCGGCGAACTTAGATTTTGTCTGCGCACCGAGCCCAAGACGTTTGATCCTTTGAAGGTGGAAGACGAGTCCTCCGCCGCAGTCCGTTATCTGACGGGAGGAGTGCTGGTGCGCGTGAATCGGCAAACTCAGGAACTTGAGCCGGAATTGGCGCAATCCTGGAAAGTCTCAAAAGACGGGCGGCAAATCACGTTCCGCTTGCGCAGCGGAATTTCATTCTCCGATGGCACTGGTTTTTCCGCTGAAGATGTGGCGTACACCATGCAGCAATTGATGGACCCCGCGCTCCATTCGCCGACCGGCGACGCTTTTCGTTCGGGTGTTGGCAACGTGGAAACGAAGGTAATCTCACCAACTCAGATTTCGATCACGTTTCCCGAACCCGTAGCCGGACTAGATCGCCTTTTTGATCAAGTGGCGATTCTCTCCGAGCGGTCCTCCAGGAAAGAAATGGCGGTGCTTGGGCCGTTCGTGGTGGCCGACTACAAACCGGGATCCACATTGCTGTTGAAGCGCAATCCAAACTATTGGAAGACCGACGAGCAAGGACGGAAGCTACCCTATCTGGATTCGATCCGGCTGGATATACAGCCCAACCGCGATGTGGAGATGCTGCGCTTCAAACGCGGAGAACTGGATCTGATCAACTCCCTCGACAGCGAATATTTCGACAAACTGGCGGCGACTTCTCCGCAACTGGTGCACGATGCGGGTCCGTCGCTGGATAGCGAGCAGTTATGGTTTAACGAAGTTGCGAAGTCGCCGATCCCAAATTACAAGAAGAACTGGTTTCGCTCGGTGAACTTCCGGCGAGCGATTTCGGAAGCGATCAATCGCGAGGACTTAAGCCGCATCGTTTTCCACGGGCATGCGCAACCGGCCGTGGGACCGTTCTCGCCCGCGAATAAGTTCTGGTTCAACAGCACCCTCAAGCCCCATACATGCAGTCCCGACGCCGCTCTGAAGGCGCTCCAGGCCGATGGTTTCCGCATGGAAAACGGAGCTCTGAAAGACAAAGACGGCAACGAGGTTGTGTTTTCAATCATCACGAATGCCGGCAGCAAAACCCGGGAACGCATGGCGGTTCTGATACAGGATGACTTGCAGAAAATCGGCATCCACGTGAACGTGGTCACGCTGGACTTCCCTTCCCTGATCGAGCGCATGACGCAGAGCTTCGACTACGAGGCGATAATTCTAGGCTTGACGAATGTGGATCTCGATCCGAATGGCGAGATGAACGTCTGGTTGAGCTCCTCTGAAAATCACCAATGGAACCCACAGCAGAAAACTCCAGAAACCGCGTGGGAGGCGGAGATTGACCGCCTCATGCGGGCGCAGGCGTCATCGAGCGATGCCAAGAAAAGGAAAGAGGCTTTCGATCGGGTGCAGGAGATCGCGGAGGAGCAGGAACCGTTCATCTTCCTGATCAACAAGAACGCGCTGTCCGCCGTTGCGATGACGGTGCACGGAGCTTCGCCCGTGATTCTGTCGCCGCAAACTTTTTGGAATGCGGAGCGGCTTACGGTTGCGGCGAAGTAGATCAACTTCGTTGCGACGGATGTACGCGGACTCACACAGATCTGAAAACCGACCAATAACCTGAGGTTAAGATCAGCATGTCGTTCCCTCCGCAAAACCAGAATCTGCTCTCCGCGCGCATCTCCGTGCGCTACGCGGGCAAGCCGCCGGTTCTGCGCGACGTGCAGTTCGAAATCCAGCAGGGCGAAGTTCTGGGACTCGTGGGACAAAGCGGCTCGGGCAAGAGCACGCTGGCCATGTCGATTCTCGGGCTCCTCGATAAGAAACACACACACACCGAAGGCTCGATTCGATTGCAAGACTCTGAGCTCTTACAACTATCAGAGCGCGAACTGCGTGCTCTGCGGGGGCGGGCGGTCGCGCTGGTCCTGCAAAGTCCGCTGTCTGCTCTCAATCCAGCGTTAAGAATCCGAACCCAGCTCCGGGAAGCGTGGAGGGCTCACGCCTGCGGCACGGACGCGGACTGCGCAAACGTAATCCGAGCTTCTCTGCAGAGCGTTTCCCTGCCTGGCAACGAAGAGTTTCTGCGTAAATACCCCGCGCAGATGAGCGTGGGGCAGGCGCAGCGAGTACTGATTGCCATGGCAGTCATGCATCGCCCGGCGCTGCTGATCGCCGACGAAGCCACCAGCGCTCTCGACGTGATTACGCAAGCGGAAATTCTTGCGCTCTTTCGTGAACTGAATCGCTCCACGGGAATGGCTATTCTCTACATTTCTCATGATCTGGCATCGGTAGCGGGGATTTGCGATCGCATCGCCATCCTTCATCAGGGAGAGATCGTAGAGTGTGGATCGACCGAGCAGATCTTCGCGCATCCCAAACACGAGTACACGCAGCGCTTAATGGCAGCCCTGCCGCAAATCCTGCCGACGAGTGCGCGGCCCCAAACAAAAACCGAAGCAGCAGCGGCGCGATAAACCCAGCCGTCCGCTGTGGACCTGAATCGCCACGGTGCGCCATACACGCGAGAGACAAACTCATCCCTTGCGGCGAGTAACCAAAAGAGCAAACCGAAGTAACGATACCGCGACCAGATCTTCGGGACAAACTGTCCCGCGCCCGGGAGCAAGGGACAGAGTGGCCCAATACCACTCCCGAGGACTGACGTAATATCCAATCATTACAACAACTTGCGGGATTTCGATTGGCCCCGCCCGTGCAACAGGTAAGCCGAGTCGTGGAACGGCTTTCGTGCCACATTCGTTCGTTGCGCTTCCGAAAGGTGAGATTTATGTCGCAGACTTTGAAAGCAAAGAGCCCAGGTCGAGGTGAGCGCCACAGCGCTGCCTGGGGAAAACGCTTGAGCATGCTCCTGGTGCTCCTGGTGGCCGAGGCCGCCTTCGCCCAGGTCTTGGAGGGCAATGGTCGGCTTGTAGGCAAATTCGCCCCAGACCTCGCGCCCGCGGTTGCGCGCGCCCACCAAGGCGCTGCCGGCAACGAGATGGTGCAGGTCATCGTGCAATACAAGCAGATCCCACAGTCGGCGCAAGAGGGCAGAGTACAGCATCTGGGCGCCCGCCTGAACCATAGGCTCGGCGTTGTCAAGGGTATAGCCCTCACGATTCCGGTGAGCGCGTTGCCCGCGCTGGAAGCGGACCCGGAGATTGTTTCCGTGAGTGTCGACCATCCCATGAAGGGGCTGGATGACACCACCGATGCGGCTACGAACGTTCCTGCGGCCTGGAATGCAGGCTATAACGGAGCGGGAATTGGCGTGGCCGTGATTGACAGCGGCATCAACGACAGTCATCCCGACCTGAAGGATTCAACCGAGTCCCACTCGCGTGTGGTCTATCATCAGGACTTCACGGGCACACCGAGCTCGAACTTGCTCGGTGCGAAATATGACCTATACGGTCACGGGACACACGTTGCCGGAATCATTGGCGGCAACGGCTATCTTTCAGGCGGGAATTACATCGGAGTTGCACCGAGCGTAAGTCTCGTGGATCTTCGCGCGCTGGACCTCAATGGCGCCGGCACCGACAGCACCGTAATCGCCGCCATCCAAGAAGCGATTGCGCTGAAGAGCACTTACAACATTCGCGTGATCAATCTGTCGCTCGGGCGCGGCATCTTCGTCAGCTACACTCAGGATCCTCTCTGCCAGGCTGTGGAATCGGCCTGGAAGGCCGGGATCGTGGTGGTAGTGGCGGCGGGCAATTATGGACGTGTAAGCATCGACGGCAGCAACGGATATGGAACCATCACCGCTCCGGGCAACGATCCCTTCGTGATCACCGTGGGCGCAACGAAGAGCAACGGCGCCACGGCGCAGTCGGCCGAGACCCTGGCTAGTTACAGCTCCAAGGGACCCACCACTTACGATCACGTGGTAAAGCCCGATCTTGTGGCTCCCGGCAATGACATCGTCTCGTTAGTGGCACCCGGCGCCACCCTGGAGCTGCTTTTTCCGTCCGAACTAGTCACCGGCAACGAAGGAAAGAACGACTACTTCACGCTCAGCGGCACGAGCATGGCAACGCCGGTTGTCGCTGGATCGGTTGCGTTACTCCTGCAAGAGAACAGCGCGTTGACTCCGGACCAGGTAAAGGCGCGGTTGATGACGACCACCTACAAGATGTTCCCAGTCTCTACCGTCGCCTGGGTTCCGCATCTGTCCCAGAACTTCACCGCCTTCTACGATTTGTTTTCCGTAGGATCGGGCCTGCTCAATATGCAGACTGCGGTATCCGATACCGATCTGGCTCCGGCCACGGTGGGCGCGGCATTGTCGCCGTCAGTAGTCTATAACCCGAACAACGGGACCGTCTCGATAGTCGAGGGCAATGGCACGGTCTCGGGGAACTCGGTGGTATGGGGCACGTCGGTAGTGTGGAGCACGTCAGTCGTCTGGGGTACAAACATTACTGGTAGTTCGGTGGTCTGGGGTACTTCCCTACCCTGGAACAGCAACGTGCTGAGCGCCTTCAGCGTGGTTTGGGGCTCAAGCACCGGTACGGGCACGCAAGCCGCAAGTGTGGTGTGGGGTGCGACAGTGTCGAGTGCCGATGGAGCATTCTCCGATGCGGGAGACGATGAGCAGTAGCCGTGCGCAGTAAACCCTAGAAAGGAGACGATCATGAAGCGCAATACATGGCTAACGAAAACGTTCATCGGTGGCATGGTCCTGGCGGCGATTGCCAGCACTACCTACGCCGGTCTGGCAAGCCACACTCTGCACCCGTCCTATGCCTTGGCTGTACTGATTCTGGCTGCGGTAACTTCCCGCATGAAGATCAAACTGCCGGGCATTGACGGCAACATGTCGGTCAACCTGCCGTTTCTGCTGATGGCTGTCGTGAATCTATGCGCGTTGGAAGCTGTCTCGATCGCTTGCCTTTCCACGGTGGTGCAGTGCTGGCCCAAACCGGAGAGCAAGTTCAAACCTGAGCAGATGCTGTTCAACGTGAGCATGATGGCATTCGCAACCAGCGTGGCCAACCTGATCTGGAATGCGGGCTGGCTGGGCAAGGCTGCGTGGGCGTCGGAACCGCTGATGCTGGCTTCGGCAACCGGCGCTTTCTTCCTGGGGCAGACGGCTCCGGTCGCGGGCATCATTAAAGTGGCCGAAGGGGCAGCCATGCGCCGGGTCTGGCTGAGCATCGTACAGCTGTCATTCCCCTATTACGTGGTCAGCGCGGGAATGACTTCGATGGTGAACCTGGTAGGCCATCGCTGGGGCTGGCAAGCGGCGCTTGTGGTATTCCCGGTCATGTATGGGATTCACCGCTCTTACCGGCTGTACTTTGGCCGGGAAGCTGAAGGGCTGCTGCAGACCGCACCGCTGGCGCGAGCTGCCAGCGCTGGCCTGTAACTTCCACCAAGCACCAGCCCTTGACCTAACTGGGGCCCTGGCCTTTTACTCGAGGGCGATAAGAGGATCGCTAAACCTTGCAGATAAGCAATTGAAAGTGGGGGCCCCGGGCGGAGTCGAACCGCCGACCAACGGTTTAGGAAACCGCTGCTCTATCCAACTGAGCTACGGGGCCATCGCGACGTAGCTGATTATCTCACGCTAGTTTACCGAGGCAGGCACTGCGCAAGAGTTGGTCACTTGGTCCCGAAGTTGTTCACAAGACCCGCTGAGCCGTCCTCAGTTCCAGACCACCGGACCGTGTCCCGCTTCTCATCGACAGCTGTGCCCTATTTCGAGCTACGCTTAGCCGCGCGCTTCGAGGGCGGAATTCCCCTCTCAGGATTCTCCTTCTCAATTGGGTCGGAGAGTCTGTGCAACGGTTTGTCGCCTGCCGAAGACAATTGCGGACCGGTCTCCGGGACGGTCAAACCCTGCGCCGTAAAAGTCGCCTCGCTAAAGGTTGTGCCGGATTTCGCGGCAGCTACCGCGAACACTCCGTGAGGCACGCCGTTGGTAAAGGCCGTGGCGATGTAGTCGCCGACCATGAGGCCGTTCTGCGAATTCGGCAGCCACCCGAGTTGCATAGCCCCGGTCAGACGGACGGGGGCGTTCCAAGTCGTTCCGCCGTTGTGGGATGAAATGTAGCCTACGGCGAGCCGGCAAGTCTTAGTCGTGCACTTGCTCACCGGGTAGAAATAATAGTGAACCGCAACATGAGCAGTGGACCCGGAAGTAGTTGGATCGATGCCAATTCCAGGAATAAAGTGATCCACCGTGCTGGTCGTGGCGTCGATGGGAATTCGCGTCACCGCCGACCAGTGAATGCCGTCAGCGGAGGTGCTGTAAACCAGATCGTTGGTGGAGCAACTGGTGCGGAAGCGGCAATCTTCCCACACCACCCAAACCGTACCAGCGCCGTCAATCGCCGCAGAAGGTAGCGGGCCGCTGCGGATTCCGCCGGCATCGAGATGAGCCTGAATGTTGGAGACCGTGACGGGAGCGGACCAGGACGCACCTCCGTTGGTCGAGGTGAAAGCGGAAATCCCGGAAGTTTCGATGGGCACTACGACGGTGCCATTGGGCTGCACCAGAGGTTGTCCGCCGATGCCGTCGGCGTGGTTCGCGGTCGCGGTCGCCGGACCCCAGGTCAGGCCTCCATCGGTCGACGTGCTCATCAGAATCCCGTCCCCGGTATCGGGATTGTCCCACTCCACGTAGCAGTTGCCATAGAACGGGCTGGTGGAGGTGCTGTCACAAACAATCCAGTTCTTGTCGGAGCTATCCACCTTCGGGGTCACGCTGACCGGATTGTCCCAGGTGAAACCTCCGTCTGTCGATCGGCTCACCGTCACGGCCGTGGTGGTGGTCGTGTTCGAGATGGGCAGCGTAGCGATCATCCACACGGCGTGTTTGGCGTCATAGGCGACCGCGGGATCGCTGGCCGCATCGTAAGGACCGCCGCCATTTCCGGTGGTCAAGCCGGGGAGAAATCCGTGTGTCCAGGTGCTGCCGCCGTCAGTGGAAGTGGCCCATCCAATGGCGGTGGCGCCGCCTGGGGCAATGCGTCCGGTCTGAAACGCGGCCACCTCCGTTGCGCCATTGGCTAGCACATGCGGCTCAACTTCGGTCGCGTGCTGGCCCGGACCAACGGTGAAAGGATCGGAACTGATCTCTGTGAGCGTGACCGCAGCAGTGTCCTGAGCATGTGCGCCTACAAGCGACAGGCAGAGACCCAGCACCGTCGCACAGGCAAGCAGAGAGAATCCACAGAAACGACCAGCCGGAGTTCGATTCATCGGAATTTTGTCCTCAGATATGGAGAATGGCTTACACAGAGTTGCTTCCCTGAATGGCAGGACATTCGTGGACAACAACGATGCACGGTAGTAGCGACCGTGCCGCTGAAGATATCGCGGAATCTCAGACCCTGTCAATGTGAACGTTCTTGCAACTTCGGCGCGCGGAGTATCCGCGCAGGTTTGACTGCCGGTGTTTTGAAAGGCTACTCCTTAGCTTGCCCGAGTCTGTACGAACACGATCGCCACATCGTCCCTGTAGATCGGCTGCCAACCGGTGGTTTCCAGCAGAATGCTCGCTAGGGCGGAGTCCTTGGGCAGGACAACACAAGCAGGCTTGTGCTCCTGAAGAAACTCTTGCCAGCCTGGCTCAACATGCATCATCCTCAAGTAAGACTTTAGAAACTCCTCGCCGTACAGATCGTGGCGGTCGTCGAGCACGACTTTCTCTCGCGGATAAAGCCGATAGATTAGATATCCGCCCCAGGAATCGGGACTGAGCACCGGGCCCCGCACATTGTTCCGCTCCAGATAATTCACCGCTTCAACCGGGAAACGCTTGGCATCGAAGTGGGCATCCGCGAGCTGCCTGCCACCGAACCTGCCGCCATGAACCACGATCCCGCAGGCGAGAAGGATTGCCGCCACCGGCCAAACATGACCCTTTAGGCTGCGGTCGATCGAGTGCATTCGATCGAGGAACGGTGTGGACGCGACGCTGGGAGAGTCCAATCCGATTCGTCGGCTGAGTTTCTTTCTAAATCCCCCCGCAAGCCTTGCCGTCGCATCCGACAACCACGGTGCCATCACCAGAATCAAGAGCAGGGACGACACCGGAATATTCCGCGAAGCATACAGGCCGGAATATACGGCAAAAAGAACCACCAGGAATTGGCTCGGGCGTGTCTCTCTTTCCCGTCTCCTCGCTGCCAATGCCACCAACGTGAGCAGCGGCAACCCCGCAAAGCACTTCTGTGCGACACCGTGAAAATTCGGCGATTGAAACTCGTCGATGTGATCCATCAGGAAGCGATTGGAAAGATAGCGATAGATGTGAACGTGCAGTTTCCAGCCGTAAGGATTCACGAACGTTGCCAACGCGCTTAACAGGCCGGTAAACGCCAGAACTCTAGCGCGCTTCCCTGCCCGGATGTTTCGCAGAGCGCCGTCGAAGCGATCTCCCGGGGAGCGCAACGATTGCCAGACCGCACTGATCCAGTAGATTCCGAGAAGCACAAAGCCGACCAGAAATCCGCCGTGCAAGTTAACCCACGCAACCATCAGCAGTGGCAGCAACCAGAGCGGCCAAGTGCGATGGGATTTCATCTCGGCCGCTGAGGGCGCGGAGGAATCGGAATCAGAGTAGCGGCAACCCTGCTCCGATGATTCCAGAATCCAAAACCAGGCCACCGTGAACAACCAGCTCACCACGTGGGGGCGCGCCAGAAAATGGATCGTCGCCGCCGATGCCGCGAGCAGAACCAGCACCAAGGCCAGAAGAAAATTAGTATTTCGCCGCAGGAGCAGGCGAAACGTCCACGAGAATGTTGTGGCGATTATCAAAGCCGTGAAAAGCACGACTGCGTTCAGGCCCGCCGCAGTGTCCAACCAGCCGACGAGCAAGTCGTAGAGCCACTCCCATGCGAACCAGGGCTGGCCAGCCATCGTCGACGAAAATGGATCGGCGCGGGGGATCGCATGAGTCGAGAGAATCAGCTGTCCGGTGCGAATGTGCCAGCCGATTCCAGCATCTCCTAACAGCCGCACCGACAGGTTTGTGAATACGAGCAGCCCCAGGAGTGCGGCGAAAATCAAGTCACCCACGGACGGGAGCAGCCACCGCACCCACGCCGGTTGCAGGGTTTCGGCGGCGGAACTTGTGGAGTCGATTGCCATCGCGCTGAATCTTATAGAGTGGGGCGATGAACGGCAACAGTACACATCAAGCGGCGCACCGGGTGGTGATCGTGGGGGCGGGCTTTGGTGGCCTCAATGCCGCCGAACGCTTGGCTCGTTCGTCCGCAAGAATCACGGTTATCGATCGAAAAAATCACCACACTTTTCAGCCGTTGCTCTATCAGGTAGCCACCGCGGGCCTTTCCCCAGGCGAGATCACTGCACCGATCCGGTCTATTTTGAGCCATCACAAGAACGTCGAAGTGCTACTCGCCGAGGTGACCGGCTTCGACCTGGAACGGCGAATAGTGAAAACCGGAGATCAGGAGATTTCTTACGACTCCCTGATCGTCGCCGCCGGCGCCAGCCACGCCTACTTTGGTCACGATGAATGGGAAGCTCTGGCCCCGGGACTCAAGACCATCGAGGACGCGCTCGAAATCCGTCGCCGCGTTCTGCTGGCCTTCGAACTCGCCGAGCGCCGCGCCTTTGCCGGCGAGAGCTGTGACCCGCTGAATTTTGTGGTGGTTGGCGCCGGACCTACGGGAGTTGAACTGGCCGGGACTCTTGCGGAAATCTGCCGCCACGCTCTGGCTCACGACTTCCGGTCGATCGATCCGGCGCGCACTCGCATTCATCTCATCGAAGGCGGGCAGCATGTGCTTCCGGCCTATCCCGAAGATCTCTCACGCAGCGCGCTCGAACAACTGCAGCGCCTGGGCGTGGAAGTGATTACCTCCGCCCTGGTCACTCGGATCGAGCCGGGAGTGATCTGTATGGGCGAAACGCGGATGGACGCAGCAGTCATCTTGTGGGCTGCCGGCGTGGCTGCTTCGCCGCTCGGCAAGAAGCTGGGCGTGCCGGTGGACCGCGCCGGACGTGTGCTGGTCGATCCCGATCTCAGCATTCCCGGCCATCCGAAGGTTTTCGTTATCGGAGACCTGGCCGCTCTGAAAGACGCGTCGGGCAAAATGCTGCCCGGCGTGGCGCCGGTGGCAATCCTCGAAGGGCGTTATGTCGCCAAACTGATTCGCCGACAAATAGAACTTAACCGAGCCTCCGCCTCTGAGCCGGAACCCGCGTCCCGCACGGCTTTTCACTACTATGACAAAGGGAGCCTGGCGACGATTGGCCGCGCTGCCGCGGTGGCGCAGTTTGGCAAGATTCACATTTCTGGCTTCCTGGCATGGCTGGCGTGGTTGTTCGTGCATATTTTGTTTCTGATCGGTTTCCGCAATCGAGTGTTGGTTTTCATCCAGTGGGCGTGGTCCTACTTCACTTACGAACGCAGCGCTCGCTTGATTACCGGGAGCACGGTACTCCCGGGATGGGGTAGGGTCGGCCCTGGAGAACCTGGAAATAGCGAGGCCGAACAAGAAATGTCTACCGCAATGGACAAATGAGAGTAACAATATTCCTATGGGCGATTGTCGATTCACTAAAAGCAACCCAGTCTTGCGGATTGTTTTCGGGCTCGTGGCGGCCCTTGTTCTCAGTTCTGTCTGCTCCGCCGAAATCCTGAAAGTCGTAGTCAACGACACGATTCAGCCCATCACCGAGGAATATATTGGCAGGGCCATCGACGAGGCGCAGCGGCGAAATGACGAAGCTGTATTGATCGAAATCAATACGCCGGGCGGGCTGGTCGAATCGACCCGCGAGATCATCCAGAAGATCACGAACTCCTCCGTTCCCGTCATCCTCTACGTGACACCCAGCGGCAGCCGCGCCGCGTCTGCCGGATTTTTCATCCTCGAATCGGCGGACATCGCCGCCATGGCGCCCGGAACGAACACCGGCGCGGCGCACCCCGTTATTCTCGGCGGCGGCCAGCTGGACGATGTGATGAAACAGAAAATGGAAAACGACGCGGCCGCCCTGATGCGTTCGGTAGCCGCCCGGCGCGGACGCAACGTGGACGTCGCGGAAAGCACTGTGCGCCAGTCCAAATCGTTTACCGAACAGGAAGCGCTTTCACTGCACTTAATCGACTACGTGGCTTCGAACGAGGACGATCTTTTTCGCCAGATGGAAGGCAAGTCCTTTAAGCGTTTCAACGGGCAGGAGGTCACGCTCAAGCTGACCGGTCAGCCCATCGTCCCGTTCGGCCTGACCTTAAAGGAACGCATCCTGGGCTATTTGATGGACCCGAACATCGCATTCATTTTTCTCGCGATCGGCGCCCTCGCGCTTTATGCCGAATTCAACCATCCCGGTGCGGTGGTTCCGGGGACTGTGGGCATCGTGTTCATCTTGATTGCGGCGTTTGCTCTGAATTTGCTGCCTACGCGATTTGCCGCCCTGGTGCTGATTCTGGGGGCGTTTGCCTTGTTCGCCGCGGAAGCGAAGTTTGCCAGCCACGGCGTGCTCACGATTGGCGGCATCACGCTGCTTACGCTGGGAGGGTTACTGCTGGTGGATTCACCGATCCCGGAAATGCGGGTCCATTTACTGACGGCGCTTGCGGTAAGTATTCCGTTGGGATTAATTACCGCATTCCTGATGGCGCTTGCTTTCAAGGCCAGACGAAACAAGGTTGTAACTGGAAGGGAGGGTCTTGTGGGCGAAACCGGCATCGCCCAAACTGTGCTTTCTCCCCGCGGAAAGATATTTGTGCACGGCGAACTTTGGGATGCCGTCGCATCCTCCGAGGTGTCGGTAGGGAAGTCCGTGGTAGTGCGCCGGATCGACGGACTTCTGCTACAGGTCGACCCGCTGGTCGCGACCGGAGCTGTGGCAGTTTCTTCCTGATTGAGTCGTCTCTGATTGAAACGTCCCCGAAATCGTGCACCAACGCAGGCAACCGGCTGCGTCCGAATTCCGCGCCCTTGTCGCGCCATTGCGTTACAATCCGCCTCAGTGGCACTTGTGTGTTTCGAAGTGTGGAGGTAGAGATGGAATTCTTTGGGCTTGGTTTCTTCGGCATTGCCGCCGTCGTCATCGCTCTGTATTTTCTGAGTTCGATCAAGATTCTCGCTGAATATGAACGTGGAGTGATTTTTCGTTTTGGCCATTTGTATCCGAGGGCGAAGGGGCCCGGGGTCATTTTGGTGCTAGCTCCCATGGACCGCATCGTGCGCGTCTCGCTGCGGCAGGAAGCGCTCGAAGTGCCGCCGCAAGACATCATCACCCGCGACAACGTTACGCTCAAGGTGAACGCCGTCATCTTCCTGCGCGTGATCGATCCCAACAAGGCCGTGGTGGAAGTTTCCAACTACGTCTATCAGACTTCGCAGTTTGCGCAGACCACACTGCGCTCCGTGCTGGGCGAGCAGGAACTCGACGAACTTCTCGCGCACCGCGAAAAGATCAATCTGCGCCTGCAGAGCATTCTTGACCAGCACACGTCGCCGTGGGGTGTGAAAGTGACCAACGTCGAGGTGAAGCAAGTCGACATGCCAGAATCCATGCTGCGCGCCATGGCCAAGCAGGCCGAGGCGGAGCGCGAAAAGCGGTCCAAGATTATTCACGCTGAGGGCGAGTTCTCGGCCGCGCAGCGACTGGTGGACGCCGCCCACCTCCTGGCCACCGAACCGGTCAGCGTGCAACTGCGCTACCTGCAGACATTGACCGAAATCGGCGTCGAAAAAAACACCACCGTCATCTTCCCCGTGCCGGTCGACTTTTTCTCGGGCCTGCAGAAGATGCTGGGCAAGGCTGACGACACGACGCCAGCCGCTAAATCGGCCTAGGTGCGAGCGGCTTCAGCAAACGGCGAATGCTCCTGTGCAAAGTTTGCTTCGCCGCACGGCAAGAGTTGCGCCAACTCTTGAGGAGTGGTTATGGCTTCGTCACAGGATACTGAAATCACGCTGGGCACGGCGAAACTGCTGGGCTTATTCTTCGGTCTGGTAACGATCTGCGCCGTCTTTTTCGCGCTCGGCTACACGCTCGGGCGCAAGGCTGACACCGGAGCCGTTATGGCGAGCGGGATGACTCCGCCACAAACCGCACCCAATGGCTCGAAGCCAGCCGGCGCTGGGGCCGCTCCTTCCCCGACCCCGATGACGTTCTATAAGGCCGTCGAACAACAGCAGGCAAACGCGCAACTGACGCCCGCTTCCGCCGATGCGGGAGGCAACGGCGTTGGGACTGCAGGACAACCATCTTCGGGACAAGGGGCAGCGTCCTCCCCGGGAGCTCCCGCCGGAACAACTGCGCAGCCTGCACTGGCCAGCAACCCTCCAGATCCCATGGCGGCTATTCCGGGCACCGGTTACTTTGTGCAGGTTGCGGCGGTGAGTAAGCAGGACGATGCCGAGGCCTTGGTGGATGCCCTCAAGAAGAAACAGTATCCCGCTTTTGTAGCCAACAATTCGGCCACCGACAGATTGTTTCGCGTGCAGGTCGGCCCTTTCGCCGACAGCAAGGAGGCCGAAGGCATGCGCTCACGGTTGGTCAATGACGGATACAACCCGATCCTCAAGAAATGAAGCCTTCGACCGCTGGTGAACGCCTGGTAAATCGTCGCGTGATTTTCAAACTGCACGGCATGGGCCCACTCGACGCGACCGTTCTAAAACAAGACGAAGCCGGTTATTGGGTACGCGGTGGCACTCTGGCCGGCAAACTCGACGAATCCAATTGTTCGTTGCCGGACAGCGATGTGCGCTACCTTGAATTCAGCCGCATCGAATGGCTGCGGGCTCCGCGACAGCGGACCTGACGGTCTGCTTGGTGACCCTATAGATTGACAGACGTCAATTTAGAGGATATTCATGGTTCACACCATGACCAATCCAGTTCCGTCTCTTGATAGAACACTTCATGCCATCGCCGATCCCACGCGGCGCCGCATCCTCGGCGCTCTCAAACAGCGCGGTGCAAGTGTGGCGGGAAAGAACAGCGGTTTGTGCGCCGGCGATGTTCAAGAACGCGTGCGCCTCTCCCAGCCCACCATTTCACATCACATGACGATTCTGACCAAGGCTGGCTTAGTCGAGGCGGTGAAGCAAGGGCAATGGAGATGGTACCGGCGCAACGAGAAAGCCCTCCGTCGACTGGTAAAGAGCTTGCGCGCACAACTGTAACGGGGTGCGCTGCGGCAAGGGAACATGCCGAACAGTTTTTTGCGCGGTGATGACAATCAGGCCGAAGCGGCCGCGGCGTGTGCCTTTTGCAGCAACCTTCGGGCTTGCGAAATCAGTTCCGCCACTTCGAAGGGTTTCACCAGGTAAGGCACATTGTTTTCCTGCAGGAACGCGCGCTCGTCGCCCTGCTCCACACCATTTGAGAACGTAAACAGCACGTGCTTTTCCATCTCGGCGCAGTGCTGCGTCAGCCAGAGGTAGGCTTCTTTGGCGTTCCAGTCCGCCGGCATTTTACCGCTCATGATAAGGGCATCGAATGGCTCGGACAGCAGACGCGTTTTCACGTCTTCACTTCTAGTCGCCGTGACCACGCTGGCCCCGGCTCCGGTCAGCACATCCCGCTCGAATTCGAGTACCGCTTCTTCTTCCTCCACCAGCAAGACCCGCCCCTGGATCGCTCCTTCACGCTTGGGCGGAATCACCGGGGCAGCTTCCGGAACGGCACCAGCCGTCGCCGCCATGGGCAACCGCACGTCTATAACCGCCCCGCCCTCGGCGGCATTGTGCGCGGTGATGTCTCCGCCATGTTCTTTCACAATCCCGTAGCAAATGCTTAGGCCAAGCCCAGTTCCCTTCCCAACGCTCTTGGTGGTATAGAACGGATCGAAAATTCTCTTGGGATCCTTGATGCCAGGACCATCATCGGCAAACTGCGCGCACACGGAGCCATTTTCGCAGAAGACGCGAATCTTCAGCTTACCGGACCGGCCGGCTTCCAGAACCGCGTCCACGGCATTGTTGATGATGTTCAGAAATACCTGCTCGATCTGGTGCGGGTCGGCCACGACAATTGCGGGATCGGCAGTAAAGTCTTTTTCCACGGCGATGTGGTTGACCTTCAGATCGTAGTCGCGGAGAGCAAGCGTCTCTTCGAGCACCCTCCGAACATCAACCTCCGACCGTTCCGGCTTTCGCTGTCGTGCAAAGGAAAGCAAATTCTGCACCACCCGGTGGGTGCGCTGCGCCTGTTTGAACATCTTGGCCACATAGTCCTGTGCGCGCTCGTTCAATCCTTCGCTTTCGAGCAACTGCGCATAGCCGAGAATTGCGGTCAGCGGATTGTTCAGTTCGTGAGCCACGCCTGCAATCAGTTGGCCCACTGCCGACATCTTTTCGCTCTGCAGCAATTGTTCCTGGGTGCGCCGCAGGTCTTCATAGGCTTTGCAAGTTTCTTCGTACAAACGAACTTTTTCGATGGTGGTGGCCAACTGGCGGCTGATCGCCACCAGCAGATTCTCTTCGCCGCTGGAATATTCGTACTCGCTGTGGCTACGCAGGCCCATCATGCCGATTGGGCTGTCCTTGCCCCAGAAAAGTACCCAGATCCAGGAGCCGTCGCTGCTGGAACGAATGAATTCGGCCACTGCTCCCGTAAGATGAGGAAGGTACTCGGCGCTGATGACTTCCGCCCGCGACCGCATGACCAGGTCGCCAAAGCCCTCCGCAAAATTGATTTCCGCCGGCCGCGATTTGTCGCGGCTGCGGGGTCCCCAGGCGGCCCGACGCCGGAAGGTCGGTGTGTCGGAATCCGAAAGATAGACCGATCCGCTCTCCGCGCCAAACAGTGAAACCACTTGTCGCAGCGTCAGGTTGAGAATCTCATCGAGGTCGAAGGACTGGGTCGCCACCACTGCCATCGCGTTCAATGCGTTCAGTTCCCGGTTGCGACGGCGCATCTCGTCTTCGGCCCGCCGCTTTTCCGTCACGTCGAGAACAAAGCCCTGATAGCGTTCGACCTTGCCCGCGGCGTCCCGCGTGGCGAAGCTACTCTCCGCCGCTAGTACTAATGTGCCGTTCTTTCGGCGCATCGTCACTTCAAAGTTGCGGACGTAATTCTGCAGTTCGATATCCTTGTGAAACGCATCCCGCTGTCCGGCATCGACGCGAATGTCCTGGTCCAGGTTGAGGGCCAGCAGTTCTTCCCGCCGCTCGTAACCCAGCATGTGTACGAGAGCATCGTTGCAATCGAGCAGTCGCCCAGTCGGAGTCGCCACGTACACACCTTCCTGCACCTGGTCAAACAGCAGACGATATTTTTCTTCCGCCGATCGCCGCTCCGTAATGTCGCGGACGATGTGGATGGTTCCCTTCTGCTTGCTCCCCTGCTCGGTGTAGGACGAAGTGGAGACCATCGAGAAGCCGCCGAAGCATGGGTCGGCGCCTTCGCTGATTTCATCGTCGCCACGGGCGCAGTAAGGACATCCGGTCCACTCGCCCAGACCGTGCGGCAACACCGACTCGCACGTGCTGCCAATCACGTCCGCGGACGATTGCTCCAACTGCTCCAGCAGTACTTGGTTGGCCTTGATGATGCGGAATTCGGCGTCGTGGGCCAGGATAATGTCGTGGACCGAATCGAATGTGTTTCTCCACTGCCGCTGCGAGCGCAATACCTGCTCCAGCAAACGGAAGTTTTCCACTGCGATCCCCAGCTGCCGTCCGCACATTTCCAGGAAGTCGAGTTCCTCGGCAGTCAGTCTCCTCGCCCGAGCATGGCCCAGGACTATCAGCCCGATTGGAACCTTCTTCCCCAGGACCGGAACCATGACCAGATGAAGAATCTTTTCCGACTTGAGTAAGAGCTGGTCTTCCGGAGAGGCGTCGCCCCTCGGCGCTATCTGTACCGTGCCGCGCTGTAGCATCTGCGACATGCTCTCGTTCAGCTCCGCTATACCCATCTCCCGCAAGAATTCCTGAGAAACACCCACGGCGTGGGTTGCTACCAGATGTCCACCTTCGATCAAGCGGAACCACGCGGCCTTGCTCCGGGTGAGGTGTTGCAGTTCCTCGAGCGACTTTTCCATCATGCCGCCCTGCTGTTGAGCCAGCACAATGCTCTCGGTCAAGACCCGCAGGACGCTTAATCGTTGTCCACGCCCCCGTGCTTCCTGAAACACGGCCAGCAGCATGCTCAGCCCCAGCAAGATGTCCGCCGCTATAAAGACCCCGTTCGGAACTTGAGTTTCGAGAAGCGGCCAACTGAGATGGAGGGATAACAATCCGACGGCTAGCATCGACGGCCATAATTCCCGCCGACCCGCGCGAGCCTGGAGCAGGGCTATGGCAGTGGTCAGTAAAACGATGCGGTAAGAAACTTCAAGCGCCACGCGTAGAACCAGGGCGTCGGGCCACAGCAGCGCTCGAGCCACGGCGAAGCCTGCCACGCACACGGTCACCGCGGCCAGAGGCGCCAGCAGATTCCGCGAGCGGACGTAGACCAGCACAGCCCCGGCGAGCATCCCCACGGAGATTACAAACGCCGCTTGCACAATTGCGGGGACATAACGCTCGGGAATTTGCATCCCAATGCGGTGCATCTCTGCCCAACGAGAAGCAGCTAACAACGCTAACCCTGCAGTCCAAATCGAGAGATAGCGTTCGCGGAAAACGGACAGGGCCAGCAATGAAGCCGCCAGGATAATCAGCAGCGCCCACTCCCCGGGCTTCAGCCTCGCGACCGCGGGCTGTGCGACGGTGTTCCAAACGGACCAAAGTGAAGCGGTCATCTTGATTGGGTCTGTCAACTAATTCTGCGTATCAGTTCGGCGAACCAGCTCAGTTACTTAAGGCACACATTTCAGGCATAAGCCTGCATGGTTTCTGAATATCACGCTTGAGCTGAGTATGGATGCTCTTTCCGGACCTGACTGGTTACTTTCGGCATGTCACGGCTAGCGTAAAATCGCCGATAGTATTGGTGAGAGACTCATGCCCGACCGAATTCTCGTAGTGGACGACGAAGAGGCAATCCGAGAGATTGTCTGTGCCATCCTCGCCGCCGCCGGATATGCCTGCAAACAGGCAGGTTCCGGCATGGAAGCCCTCGCTCTGCTCAATTCCGGTGAGGTATTCGAGCTGATGCTCTCGGACTTGATGATGGCGGACCTGGATGGCATCGGCCTGCTCGAACGCACCAAGGAAAAGTTTCCCGACATGCCGGTGGTGATGGTTACCGCCGTTCACGACATTTCCGTAGCCCTTGCCGCCATCCGCAATGGAGCCTACGACTACCTGCTTAAACCATTCGAGCGGGAACAACTGCTCAACGCGGTGGGGCGGTCGCTGGAAAACCGCCGGCTCAAGGTGGAAAACCGCACTTATCAAACGAATCTGGAATCTCTGGTGGAAGCGCGCACCGACCAATTGCAAGAGGCCCTCCGAAACCTAGAGCGCTCCTACGACATCACTTTGGAGGCTTTGGGCGACGCACTCGATTTCAAGGACGCCGAGACCCAGGGACATTCCAGACGCGTGACGGCTTTTACTATGGCAATCGCGAAAGAGATGGGGCTGCCCAAAGAACAAATCGACGTGATTGCCCGCGGGGCATTCCTTCATGACATTGGCAAGATCGCTATTCCCGATCGCATTCTCCTCAAGCCCGGAAAGCTGAATGAAGAGGAAAAGTTGATCATGCGTGAGCATTGCTATCACGGTTATCAGATGCTCAAAAAGATCCCATTCCTCGCTGAGGCCTGCGAGATTGTTTACTCTCACCAGGAGCACTTCAACGGTTCGGGATATCCCCGCGGACTTAAGGGGACGGAAATTCCCCTGGGCGCACGCATTTTCTCGGTTGCCGATACTCTTGACGCCATCATTTCCGACCGCCCTTATCGCCCGGCCAGATCTCTCGGCGAAGCTCGGAAGGAGATTCAGGCGTGGTCAGGGAAACAATTTGATCCTGAAGTCGTGGAAGTTTTTTTGAAAATGCCTGACGACATCTTTGAGTACGTCCGCCGCGAGATCAACGCCCAGAGCTATCCCATCAGCTACTCCAGCAGCGCCAAGGGTGCCTCTTAACTCCGCACTGAATGCGCCTTTTACCCTGCAATGTGCGGTCAGCCCCGCGTTCTAACGAACGGGATTCATGTCTCGACTTACAATTAAGAGCCGGATAGGTGCATTGTCGACGTCTGGAGGTTATCAATGAAATCCGCCCGCTATCTTCTGCCACTCTTCATCTTGATCCTGGCCACGGCGTCTTTTGCCCAGGACCACCCGTCAGTGACCGCGCTCCCCAATTCTGTTTACGTCGGCGCCGACGGCAAATTCGAATCGGCTCCCGACACCGCCGTGATTCAGTTCAACATCTCCGTGCAGGAAGACAGCTCTCAAGCCGCTTACCAGCACGCCTCAAAAGATGCCGAGCAGGTTCGCGAGGTTCTGCGTGCCAACGGGATTGAACCCAAGGCTGCAACGATCGGATTTCTCTCAGTCCAGCCCATGTATGACTGGAAGAACGCGAAACAAAAAGTAATCGGCTATCGGGTGACCACCGATGTGACACTCAAACTGAAGGACTTTTCGAAAATTGGTCCCATCACCCAGCAACTGGCGGATGCCAACGTAAGCGAGCGTCAGACCCTGAACTACACGCTGGAGAATATCGACGAAGCCAAGAACAAAGCCGTGGAAGACGCGTACCGCCGAGCTCGCAATTCCGCGGAGACCGTAGCCCGCGCTAGTGGCCGCGGCTTGGGAGAACTGTCTTACGCGTCGGTCGACACCTTCGAGAACCAGCGGATACCGGTCCCGCGCATGGCGCGTGCGATGGCGCCTATGGCCAACGCTACGCCCGCGCCCACGGAAGAATTCACTCCGCAGGACGTCACGGTTACGGCGCACGTGAACGCGCTCTTTAATTTGAAGTGAGATGTAGGAACCGCCGCCTCGGCTGTCCCGCTGAGCGAAGCCAGGCGGCTTGGCGCATGTCGAAAGGATCCCTAGGGCATAACCCTCGCCACCGCGATGCGGCTCGCATCCACTGTGATTGGACGCTGAATTTCCATCTCAATCGACGTTCCCACATCCAGCTTCACGTCACTGCCACGCTTCAGCAGCGCCCAGCCGATGCCCGCGACCGCTCCTATACCTGCGCCCACTCTGGCTCCGTTCAAGCCGCCGGTCGCTAAGCCTCCAGCGGTCGCGCCGCCCATGGTTCCGTACACGCCGTTCTTGGCCGCGTCTTCAACTTTCTTGCCGGTGTCACTGTCCTGCTGAATCGTCCCTTCGGAATCCTTCACCGATTTATTATCCGCACCCGGCGTGTTTTCCACCGAGCCCGGCAGCATCACGGTATATCCGCTGGGATAAATCATCGAGGTAAAGTGCAGCAGGATCTCCGCCCGTCCCTTCCCGTGGCCCGCGCGTTCCACGTGCGCAATCTTGCCCTGAATATAGGACCCCGCCGGAACGATCACGCGGTTGTCGACCACGAACGGAAACGCCGTCTCCGCATAAACGGCATCGCCCTCGCGCGCATTCTTGGTGGAGATGGCCTGCTTCAGCGACAGCGGAATCCTGGTGCCCGCCGGAATCGTAAACGCGTTTGGATCGGAAGTCGCAGCCGCCGGTACTGCAGTTGCGGCCGCATCTTGCGGCTTCGGCGTGTCCGCCGCTTGCCCCAACGCCATTCCCGACAACAGCAAGAAAGTCCACGCTCCGCGCATATCACAGACCTCCAAATCGTAAATCAGCCCGAGAATACCACGCTCAGGCGCTAGGATGCTGTCTCCTCCGCTTGGGTTTCCCGGCCAATGATGACTAGCCAGAACCCGAGCCTCAAAATCCTACATACGTCTACTTCGACCAGATTGGCCGCAGCGGGCCGTGCCGCAGAATGTCGTCGACATCTTCGACGCCCGCCAGATCAGGATAGTTGGCGCGCGGCGGAAGAGTAAACACGTATTTGCGGTTCCGCCCAAGCTCGTTGGGAACAATCGTCCCTCCGTTTACCAGGTAGTTACCCTGCTGAACTGAACCCCACTGCGCAACCGTGAAGACCATGATCGGGATGTCTTGTCGTGGAGTCTTCTTCGTCCAGGCGGGGTGCCGGATGTAGATTAAAGGCCCGCGCTCAACGTCGCCCTTTTGCACGTCACTCCCTTCCCACGTCTCCGTGACAATGGTGTAGCCCTTCCAACCTTGCGGCAGGGAGAAGGTAAAGCCGTACTTCGTGTTCTTGTATATGATTTCCTCAGTCGAAGTTTCGGTCGCCGGTTTCTGTGCGGCTTGCTGTTCCGGCGGAGTTGAAGCCCTCTGCTGGCTGGCGAACATGGGCGCGATAACCACCCATGTCATCAGCAGCGCGTACATCCTGAGAGTAAAGTTCATTCCTGCTATCTGCTCCTCGCATGTTCCAACGCGAATCACTTATAGATCAAGTATTTCTGCCGCACCGACTCAAACTTCTTTAACTCTTCCTGCCAATCCTGCGCAATCCGCCGCGGATCCTTGCCTGATGTGATCCCGTCGTACGCCGCCTGATTCACCAGCAACTCCGCCATGCGCTCGATCTTGAAGTCGACCGGATACAGCGTTCGCAACGCCGCAGCCAGTTCGATCCCTAACTCCGGCGCATCCAAGGCATTGCGCTCGGTCAGAACCACATTCGCGCCCTCACACTTCTGGCCAGCGTAATTACTCGCCGTAGGCGTAAACGTGATCGGCACGAATCTAACTCCGGCGATGCCGCGAACATTCAAATAGGCCGCGAGTTCGCGGCTCTTTATCCACGGAGCGCCCACCAGTTCGAACGGAGTATCCGTGCCGCGCCCGACGGAAACATTCGTGTATTCAATCAGTCCCACTCCAGGATACAGCGTGGCCTCGGTCACGCTGCGCAAATTCGGGGACGGATTCACCCACTCCAGCCCGGTGGAATCGAACCAGTCTCCGCGCTGCCAGCCTTCCATCGGAACCACCGTCAACTTCGCATTGATGTTCTGTTCCGCGTTGAACATCTTCGCCAGCTCACCCAAAGTCATGCCATGCCGCACCGGCACAGTCCAGTAATTCGTAAACCTCTCCTGTCCCGCATCCCCTACCGGACCCTGCACGAAAGATCCCGTAATCGGATCAGGCCGGTCCAGCACAATCATCTCAACCCCAGCAGCAGCAGCCGCTTCCAGGAAATACCCCAGCGTAGTCTCATAGGTAAAAAATGGCACGCCCGCATCCTGAATATCGAAAACCACCGCGTCCAGCGACTTCATCACATCCGGAGGTGGACGCCGCGCCGCATCCTTCGCCCCATACACGCTGTACACTGGAATTCCCGTCGCCGCATCTTTCGTGTTCGCCACATCGGTGGTATCCAGCATTCCCGTAACCCCGTGCTCCGGGCTGAAGATCGCCTCCAGCGAAACTCCCGGCGCCTGCGCCAGCACATCGATCGTCCGCCGACCATCCGCATCCACTCCCGTCTGGTTGGTCACGAGCCCGATTCGCGTCTTGTGTCCAACAACTTGCAGCACGTCGAACTCATGCTCTTCCAATACGTCAATCCCATTTTTCACGCTGCCATTACGCGCGCTCATGCGCCGCGCTGCGCTCTGCGCCTCGTTGTAGCCAGTGATGCTCTCCCAGCGCAACGCCTCCTTCTCGCTTGCCCTTAGCGGCAGGGCCGCAGCCACCGCCGTCGCCACCTTCGACCGCAGGGCAATCGCATTTGCCTTCCCGCGCGGATGCACCGCATTCGTCAACAGAATGATGTAAGTCTGCGTCGTTGGATCGATCCACATCGATGTTCCGGTAAACCCGGTGTGCCCATACCCACCCACCGGCAGCAGATCGCCGCGATTCGAAGAGTACGGAGAATCAATATCCCACCCAAACCCGCGCAGCACGGGCGCCGACGGCGGCTGCTCCGGCCGCGTCATCTTCTCCACCGACAGCGCCGAAAGAATCCCTCCGCCGCCATTCAGCAGTGCCTGGGCAAATTTTGCCAGATCGTCTCCCGTCGAGAACAGCCCCGCTTGCCCCGCCACGCCGCCCATTCTCCGCGCAGTCGGATCATGCACCAGCCCCCTCAGCATGTGTTCGTTCTCGTCATACTGCGTGGGCGCGATCTTCTCAATCCACCCAGCCCGCCGGTCCAGCGGAGGCAAGAACCGCGTCCGTGCCATCTTCAGCGGCTGAAAAATATGGCGAGCCGCGTACTCGTCCAACGTCTCTCCCGAAACCCGCTCCACCAGCGCTCCCAAGACAATAAAATTGATGTCGCTGTAGGAAAACTTCGACCCCGGCGCGTCCTGCGGTGTCTCTGCAAACGCCATCCGATAAGCCGTTTCCTTCCCTTCCCACGCCGTTTTGAGATCCAAGTCCGGCGCCAGCCCCGAGTAGTGCGTGAGCAACTGCCGCACCGTGATGTCTTCTTTTCCATTCTGCGCAAACTCCGGCAAATACTTCGCTACCGGATCGTTCAGCCTCACCTTGCCCTGTTCCACCAACTGCATCACAGCAGGAGTTGTAACAATCACCTTGGTCAGCGACGCCAGATCAAAAATCGTGTCCAGTGTCATCGGCTCGCGCCGCGGCTCCAGTGCACGCTCGCCGTAGGCCTTGCGATAGATCACTTGCCCGTCATGCCCGATCAGCAAGACAGCGCCCGGAATGGCCCCGTCATGCATCACCCGCTCGATGACCGCGTCAACCGCGCCCATTCGCGCTGCGGCAACCGGATGCTTCGCGTCCGCCGCTGCGTCTGCCGTCGGCGCGATCGCCAGAAGAGCGCAGCAAACCATAGACACGATGACGCCGAAGGTCCTTGACGGAAAAAAACATCGGCCGTCCAGCGAATTTGATTCAGAAGGAATGCTTTGACTCTACACAACCCCGGCGGGATGACTCAAGAAACGCAAGTAAGGGGTACCGCTTATGCCATATCATGGACTTCTTGATGACTGCATCAGATCTCTCGTCGCCGCTGCTCGATGCCTTCGAGCATCAGGACGAAGTTTTCGCTCCGGCTTTCCTAATCCTGCAAGAAGCGATCGCCCATCGATCTTTTCCAGGCGCTTCTGCCGCTATCGCTCACCGGGGACGCCTGGTCGCCCTTAAAGCCCTCGGCCGCTTGACTTACGAACCAACTTCTCCCTCCGTCACTCCCGCCACGCTCTTCGATCTCGCCTCGTTAACCAAAGTCGTCGCCACCACAACCATGGCGATGCTTCACTACCAGCGCGGCCTGCTTGACCTCGATGCTCCAGTCGCTGCGATCGTTCCCGAATTCACGGCCGACGCTGAAAAGGATCCTCGCCGGCAAGAAGTAACCCTCCGTATGCTCTTGGCTCATTCCTCTGGCCTTCCCGCGTATGAAAAATTATTTCTGAAAACAAAGACCCGCGACGAACTCCTCCAAGCCGCCTTCACCATGCCGCTGGCCGCCGATCCCGGCACCCGCGCCGCGTACAGCGACATCGGGTTCATCATCCTCAGCATCGCGCTCGAACGCCTCGCCGATGAATCCCTCGACCGTTTCTGCCAGCGCGAAATCTTCGCCCCGCTCGGAATGACGCATACAACTTTCAATCCACCGACGAAGATCCGCTCAGAAATCCCGCCCACCGTAGACGATCAAACCTTCCGCTATCGAATCATCCAGGGCGAAGTGCAGGACGAAAATGCCAGCGTGCTGAGCGGAGTAGCCCCGCATGCCGGACTCTTCTCCTCCGCTGAGGATCTGGCGAAATTCGCCCACTGCATGCTCAACGGAGGCAGCCCCATTCTCCGACCCGAAACCGTCGCTCTCTTCACCCGCCGCGAATCAAGTCCTCCCGGCACATCGCGCACCCTGGGTTGGGATACGCCCTCAACAACTTCGCAGTCCGGGAAATATTTTTCGCCGCAGTCGTTCGGACATCTCGGCTACACTGGAGTTTCGCTGTGGATCGACCCCGTTCGCCAACTTTCGATAGCTCTGCTGACCAACCGCACCTGGCCCGACTGTTCCAACCAGGCCATCAAACAAGTCCGCCCCAGCTTTCACGATGCCGCTTCCGAAACCCTGATTAGCTTATCGTCGCAATGTTGAGAATGAAAACCAGAAAGACCGATTCCAATCTCCGCCGCCTGCGCACCGAGCAGCCCAACCAAGCCGCTGCCGACCTCGACCGCAAATCGTCGCTTGAGATCGCCCGCCTCATCAACACCGAAGACGCCACTGTCGCCGCCGCCGTCGCTCGCGTCCTGCCCCAAATTGCGCGTGCTATCGATCTGGTTGCGGCCGCTCTCCGGCGCGGGGGACGTCTGATCTACATTGGTGCCGGAACCAGCGGCCGCATCGCCGCCCTGGACGCCGTCGAGTGCCCGCCCACGTTTGATGTCGATCCTCGCTCCGTGCAGTTCATCATCGCCGGAGGCGCCAAGGCTCTAGCCTCCGCTTCCGAGATCAGCGAGGATGACGTCAAGCAAGGCCGCGACGATGTGGCCCAGCGCAAACCCACCAGGCATGACGTGGTCCTCGGCATCGCCTCCAGTGGACGCACTCCCTTCACCGTCGCCGCCCTCGCCGAAGCGCGCCGCCGCGGCGCACATACCATCGCGCTCACCTGCAATCCGGATTCCCCGCTCGAGCGCGCCGCTCATTTCGCCATCGTCACCCGCGTCGGCCCCGAAGTCCTGGCCGGGTCGTCCCGCATGAAGGCCGGCACCGCCCACAAGATGGTCCTTAATATGATTTCTACTGGAGCCATGACGCGGCTGGGCTACGTCTATGGCAACCTCATGGTCAACGTCGCGCCCAAGAACGAAAAACTGATCCAGCGCGCGATCGCGATCCTCGAACGCGCCACCGGAGCCGGACGCGAATCCTCCCGCGCTGCGCTCGAAGCTTCTGGCAATCGTACCCCCGTAGCTCTGGTGATGCTGGCTGCTGGCGTTACTCGTTCCCAAGCGGTCGCCGCTCTGAAAAAAACCAAGGGGCACGTCCGGCAAGCGATAGCCCAGGCGAAAACTGCCTAGAAACGCAGCAACGACACGCTCTCTTGTTTGACCCCTCCGCCGCAGTCGGTTACCTTTGACAGTGCCGTTTCTCACTTCGCGTTGCGAGGTTCGCGGCGCGAAGCTTCTCCCCTTCATGGATAAAAAGCGCATCGTGGCCAGTGTTGTCGTGTTCTTCATCCTGGCCGTTCTGGTTTACCTGCAATATCGCCACTGGCAGAGTTTTGATTGGGGCACGTTCTGGGCCCAGATTCACCGCATCAAGAAAGTTCACGTGCTGCATGGGATCGCCTTGGTCTATGCGGCCTATGTGCTGCGCGCGCTACGCTGGAAGATGTTTCTAAGGCCGGTAAGACCGAAGGTGAAAGTCATCGACTTGGTGCCGCCGATGGTGATCGGCTTTACCGGGCTGGCACTCCTGGGGAGGGCGGGCGAGTTTATCCGTCCTTATCTGGTCGCGCGGCGAACCAGCCTTCCCTTTTCCTCGCAACTGGCGGTGTGGGCCGTAGAGCGCACTTTCGATGTGGGTGCGTTCGCGGCGTTGATCGTGCTGGCGATTTTCTTGCCGAGCGCACTTCAATCGATTCCTCATCCCGAATATTACCGGCAGTTCCGCGATGCGGGATTTCTGCTGGTCGCGGGAGTTGCTGCGGCAGCTGCGGGCGCGGTGCTAATTGCCCGCAGCGGCGAAGCCATCGCGCAGTGGATCGAGCAGAGGTTCTCTCATCTGTCTTCGGGACTCGGACACCGGCTGGCGCAGAAGGTGCGCGAGTTCGGCATGGGTCTAAATACGATTCATGGGCCCTGGTCGCTGTTGTGGCTAGCGCTGTTGTCGGTCGGAATCTGGTACGTGACGGCGCTGGCGTATCAGGAAGTGACACACTCCTACGGCGTGGCGGCGCTGGAGATTCCCGTCTCCCAGCTATTGATTCTGATGGGGGCGAGCATGGCGGGGTCGATGCTGCAGTTGCCGGCGGTGGGCGGCGGCTCGCAGATGGCAACGATCGCCACGCTTTCGAGCGTGTTTGACGTGCCTCCGGAGATGGCGGCGAGCTGCGGGATTCTGCTGTGGCTGGTCACATTTGCCGCGGTTGTACCCCTGGGCTTGGCGCTGGCGCATCGCGAGAGACTGTCGTTACGAAAATTGTCGGAGGAAAGTCATCGGGCGGAGGAAACGGAAATCAGTGGACCGTCGGCCTGAGGGAAATTTTCTGTCTATTACGCAGGTACGTGCCGCGAGTTTGCGCACGGCTCCCCTGTTACAATTTCTGTATTAATTCCGAACATTCGATTTAGTTGAACATATCGCTTTCTAGCGGCATCAGCGCCATGAAATGTCCCTTTTGCGGATTTGCCAACGACAAGGTGGTTGACTCGCGCGAGAGCAAAGAGGCGGAGTCGATCCGCCGCCGCCGCGAGTGCCTGAAGTGCGGCAAGCGCTTCACCACCTACGAGCGCATCGACGAAATCCCCTACATGGTCGTCAAGAAGGACGGACGGCGGGAGAAGTTCGACCGGCAGAAAGTTCTGAATGGACTCCTGCGTGCATGTGAAAAGCGGCCTGTGCCGATCAGCAAGCTGGAACAGATTGTGAATGAAGCCGAGTCATTCGTCATCGAGTCGCAGGAGCGCGAGCGCAAGACCAGCGAACTGGGGGAACTCATCATGAACCGGTTGCGGCGTTACGACAAAGTCGCGTACGTCCGGTTTGCCTCGGTGTATCTGGATTTCAAAGACGTCAAAGAATTCATGAATGAGCTAAGAGATTTGGTGAAAGCGAAGGAACCGGTGGAAGTTCGTGGGAAAAAAGTGGTCAATGACAACTGACCTCTGAGAGAGCAGTGAATCATGAGTCATAAAGTAACCTTGATACCCGGAGATGGAATTGGCCCCGAAGTTACTCAGGCGACCGTCCGCATTCTCGAAGCTACAGGCGTGAAGTTCGAGTGGGAGTCTTTTGCGGTGGGCGCGGATGCTTTTGAGAAGCACGGCGAATACATTCCGAAGGAAGTGATCGAGTCGATCGAACGCACCCATGTTGCACTGAAGGGTCCGGTCACAACACCCGTCGGTGGCGGCTTTTCCAGTATTAACGTTGCTCTGCGCCAGAAATTTGAGCTGTATGCGAACTTTCGCCCGATCCGAAATCTGCCCCATATTCCCACGCGTTACCCGGATGTCGATCTCATCATCGTCCGCGAAAACACCGAGAGTCTCTACTCCGGACTGGAGCACGAAGTGGTTCCGGGCGTGGTGGAGAGCCTGAAGATCATCACGGAAAAGGCTTCGACGCGAATTGCGAAATTCGCGTTCGAATACGCCCGTAAGAATCAGCGCAAGAAAATCCACGCGATTCACAAAGCCAATATCATGAAGTTGTCGGATGGGTTATTCCTGCGCTGCTGCCGCACCGTGGCCAAGGGCTTTCCCGAAATCACCTATGGTGAGCACATCGTGGATAACACCTGCATGCAGCTCGTCATGAATCCGTATCAGTACGACATGCTGGTGATGGAAAACCTGTACGGCGATATTCTCTCGGATTTATGCGCCGCATTCGTCGGCGGCCTGGGATTTGTTCCCAGCGCAAATCTGGGCGACCACTGCGCCATTTTTGAGGCCGTCCATGGATCGGCACCCGATATCGCGGGCAAGAACCTGGCAAATCCGACGGCGCTCTTGCGCTCTTCGCTCCTCATGCTGCGGCACCTGAACGAGTTCGACGCTTCCACGCAGATTCGCAACGCATTGGAGAGGGTGTACCGGCATCCCAAAAAGCTGACGAAGGATATCGGCGGCCAGGCGGGCACATCGGAATTCGCCGACGCAGTAATCGAAGAGATGGACAAGGCAAAAGCCGCGCCGGCAGCCGCTCACTAGAAACAGTTTCAATCTTTTTGCAATTATTCCACGTGGTTACTCGATTCCGCCATTGACTCTCGCCGCGGATGGGAGTAAATTCGCCCGTTCTGGGGAATCTGGGGGATGACGCGCACAACACGGCGTGTGGGGGTGGTTCTGTTTCAGCTGGGCGGGCCTGACACGCTGGCTGCGATAGAGCCTTTCCTTTATAACCTCTTCTGTGACCCCGATATTATTGATTTTCCTTTCGCCCGCATCGGACGCAAACCTCTGGCTAAATTAATCTCGACCACACGCGCGCGCAAAGTGCAGCACCACTACGCCACGATCGGTGGAGGCTCGCCTATTCGCAAATTCACCGAGCGGCAAGCGCGGGCTCTGGAAGTCGAGCTCACAAGCCAGGGTCTGGATGCGCGCTGCTTTGTGGCCATGCGCTACTGGCATCCGTTCACCCGCGAAGCCGTCGCGCAGATCGCGGACGCGCAATGCGACGAGGTTGTCTTGCTGCCCCTGTATCCGCAGTATTCTTCCACCACCACGGGCAGCAGCCTGAACGAATGGCAACGCCTGTTCCGCAGCGGCATCCCTGTACGCAACGTGGGTGCCTTCTATCGGCATCCCACGTATTTAGAGGCCGTCATCGAAAAAGTTGAAGAAGCTCTCGCGCGATTCCCGGTGCCGGAGCGGGCGGGGTTGGTTTTCAGCGCGCATAGCGTGCCCCTTTCCGTGATTGCGAAGGGTGATCCTTACCAGCGGCAGATTGAGGAAACCGTGCGTCTACTGATGGAACGCGGCGGCTGGCCGAACCGTCACCGGCTCTGCTACCAGAGCAAGGTGGGTGCCAGCAAATGGCTGCAGCCTTCCCTGCACCGCGCACTGCAGGATCTGGCGTCCGACAAGACCCGGGAGGTGTGCGTCGTGCCGGTGGCGTTTGTTTCCGATCACGTGGAGACGCTGGGCGAGATCGATCACGAAGCGCGCGAAGAAGCGCGGCGACTGGGGATCACGCAGTTCGAGATGAGTTCGGGACTGAACGATACTCCGAAATTCATCTCCGCCCTGGGTCAGTTGGTGCAAGAGGCCCTGGGCGACGCGGTTTACTCTTGTGCTCCGGTTCATCCGAACGGGAGGCAAGTGGCGGCGCCGGAGTTGCTGGCCGCCGCGGGAGATTAGCGACGAGTCTATTAGGAACAGGAGGGCACCCATGACGGTTCCCGGCAGCGAACAATCCAACCCGAGTCCGAATCCAGAAGCGGCGAAGCCCGCGGCTGCGGGCGCAGCGGATGCCACGAAATACGTCGGCACGCCAGCGGTTGGAACTTCGAAGGCCGCGGCATCCGCCGGGCTTTCCTCCACCGGTCCTTCGAACACAGAAATCGACCAGCGGCGCAGGCGACTGGTGTGGGTTGCTGTAACGGCGTTCCTGACCGCTTGGTTTCTTGCCTTCTTCCGATTCTTTCTTCCTCGCACTCTTTTCGAACCCAACACGGTTTTCAAAATCGGCTATCCCTCGGAGTTTGCTCTCGGAGTCGACACTAAATTTCAGCAGAAATACCGCATCTGGGTCGATCGCACACCCGACCGCGTGTTCGTGATCTACGCGCGCTGCACGCATCTCGGTTGCACTCCCGACTGGAAACCAAGCGAGAACAAGTTCAAGTGTCCCTGCCACGGCAGCGGTTACGACAGCGAAGGGATCAACTTCGAAGGACCCGCGCCGCGTCCCATGGACCGCGCGCACGTGGAACTGGCGCCCGATGGGCAGATCATCGTGGATACCTCCCGCCTCTATCAATGGCCCAAGGGACAACCCAGCAAGTTTAACGATCCCGGAGCATTCTTGGCCGGAGTGTAAGAACCATTGATTCAACGACTCATTGATTCATTGAGTCAATCCGAAGGTTTCGAGGCAATAATGGCTGACGAAAATAATCCGAACGGCAAGAACGGCAAGGTGGGCTTGGTCGATCGCGTGAAGGAAGACATTCAGGCGATGAAGGTCGACATCCCGGCCAAGGCGAAGGAACAGATCGAGGGCCTGAAGGATCCGACCAAGACTCAGGTCTATACTTCGATCTTCCGCCACAAGCACGACGATACGCCGCGCAACCGGGCCTTGGGCGTGCTCTCCAACGTTTTCCTGCATTTGCATCCCGCGAAAATCAATCGCGATGCGGTGCGTTACAGCTACACCTGGGGCATGGGTGGAATTACGTTTTTTCTATTTATCATCCTCACCTATACCGGGGTGCTGCTGATGTTTTATTACCACCCCAGCAAGGTGCAGGCGTTCCGCGATGTGCTTTATCTGGAGCACGACGTGCCCTTCGGCAAGATTCTGCGCAACATGCACCGCTGGGCCGCTCACTTGATGGTGATCGGCGTGTGGCTGCACATGTTCCGGGTATTTCTAACCGGATCGTATAAGAAGCCGCGTGAGTTCAATTGGAACATCGGAGTGCTGTTGCTGGTGTTTACCTTGTTGCTTTCGTTCACGGGTTATCTGCTGCCCGACGATCAACTCGGATTCTGGGCCGTAACTGTGGGCACGAACATGGCGCGAGCCACGCCACTGCTCGGCCATGAAGGCCCCTTCGGCTCGATGCTGGGCATGACGCCATATAACGACGTGCGCTTCGGCCTGCTGGGCGGCTCGATCGTGGATGCGAACGCGCTGCTGCGGTCTTACATCTGGCACTGTATCGGAATTCCAATCGTCGCTTCGATCTTGATGATCGTGCACTTCTGGCGCGTGCGAAAAGACGGCGGAATCTCCGGTCCGGCGCCAGTGATGCTCGAAGCGGAAGCGGATAAGCCGCGTAGAGGACCGAAGGCCGCAGGAGAGTAGTGACAAAGTCAGAATGAAGAAGTAAGAATGCAGAAGTAAAACGATTACATTTCTTCATTCTGATTTCTGACTTCTGCATTATCGAAATTTAGCCACGGTATTCGAGAAAATCTTATGGACTGGCGACAACTTTGGGAAATTTGTTCGGCTCCGGATAACGTGCCGATCGTGGGCTTGATCCCGCTGCTGGGCTTCTATATTTACCTGGCATGGAAGCAGGCGCACGCCAACGATGTGCTGATCGAACAACTGGAAGGTGACGCCGCCCTAGCCAAGACGCATCATCGTAAGACCTGGCCATTCAAGCCCGGCTGGCAAAAGGAAGTCCACGTCTGGCCGTTCCTCCTGCGCATCGAGTTTCTCGCCGCCATTATCGTCACCATCATTCTGATGGTCTGGTCGATCACGCTGAACGCGCCGCTCGAAGAGCCGGCCAATCCCAACCTGACGATGAATCCGGCAAAAGCACCGTGGTATTTTCTCGGACTGCAGGAGATGCTCGTCTATTTCGATCCCTGGATCGCCGGCGTGGTAATGCCGACCATGATCATCATCGGTCTGATGGTCATCCCTTATGTTGATACGAATCCGTTGGGCAGCGGGTATTACACGATAAAGCAGCGCAAGTTCGCGATTGGAACGTTTCTGTTCGGCTTCATCATTCTCTGGGTCGCGATGATCATCATCGGAACCTTTATTCGGGGGCCTGGCTGGCAGTGGTTTTGGCCGGGGCAAACCTGGGATCACAACCGGCTCATTTATGAAGTGAACCGCGACCTGCCCGACATTTTCGGGATCACTTCAAACATGGCTAAGGCGGTCTTCGGAGCGGTCGTGGTCGGCGGCTATTACCTGCTCGGAGGTTTTCTCGTGTATTCGCTGTTCCGGCGATACATGGCGAAAGACTTCAAGCGCATGAGCCTGCTGCAATTTTCGATCACGCAATTTCTTTTGCTGACCATGGTCGCCTTGCCCCTGAAGATGGGGCTGCGGCTGCTGTGGCATATCAAGTACGTGTGGATTACGCCCTGGTTCAATATTTGAAAGGCGTCGTTGGTCGTTGGCCGTTAGTCGGTGGCCAACCCAATGACCGCCGGATCACAACGACGAATCGCGAACGACTAACGACGGCTTTTAGCCTGCCCTGAGCGGAAGCGCGAAGGGACTAACGACGCACTTTCGGAGGAAGCAGTGCCTGAACAACCCAACCCCGAGCAGGACCCGATTACAACTAAGTCGTACGCCGCGTATTACCTGGTCGCTATGGTGATTCTGATGGCGACGTTGTTTTGGGCCTTGTGGGACGAGGCGTGGGTACAGCGTCCGTGGAAAGCTTTTCAGGAGCAGTGGAAAGATCGCTATAGCGCCTTTCTGAATACGGCCCGGTCGAAATCGGTCACGGCGGAGAAGGATGTCGAACAGAATCCCGATTACGCCGCGTTGAAGCAGGCCTACGACAAGACCTATCAGGATTCGAAAGCCCAGGCTGAGGAAGCGCGCAAGGTTGTCGACGAAGTCACGGCGCGATTGCTTGCCGTGCAAAGCGTGTTCACCGATCGGCGCGCCTACGTGAATGCTCTCAGCTATGAGATTGAGACCAGTAGCGGATCGGCAAGAACCAGCAAGCAAAAGGAACTGGCCGAGTACAAGCAGGAGAAGGCAACGGTTGAGTTTCCCGACGGGAGCAAGAAACAATTCGACTTCCCGCAACTGGAGGAGACGTACAACGAGATTCGCGACGAGCGGACGAAGAAGAGCCTTGACCTGGGCGACGTGCTGAAGCCCGTCACCGCAGCCAAGGCGAAGATGGACGAATACATTTCCGACTACATGGTCGATCTGACGCCGCAGCAGATCGATGGCTTGAAAAAGAAGACGGCGGACTGGGATCCGAAAATCGTCCAGATCAACGTAGCCGACGCCAACATCGTAGATCGGTGCGAGTCTTGCCATCTGAATGCGCGCGAACCGCTGAAGATCACCGCCGTCTCCATGACAGCCAAAAGCGAGAAGAAGCCGGATGAGTATGCTGACGCTTTCGTAAGCCATCCCGAACCCGAGTTGTTAAAGATTCACGATCCGGAAAAGTTCGGCTGCTCACCCTGCCATCAAGGCAACGGCCGCGCCACCACGAGCGTGGAGAAAGCGCACGGCAACTACGAGCACTGGCTCTGGCCGCTGTTTCCCAAGGAGAATTCGGAAGCCGGTTGCCAGAATTGCCACGCGGCTGACATGGTGCTGGCCAGCGGCGATGTGCAGTGGCAAACCCTCAACGACGGCAAAGACCTTTTCCGTCAGCGCGGCTGCATGGGCTGCCACCGTTACGAGGGTTATGACAAAGAGCCGGAAGACCTGAATTCGATCGGCCAGCAGATCAAGCAGATCGAGACCCAAAAGAAAGACAATCTCAAACAAACTGCCTACCTGATGAAACAGGCCGATGCGGCCGAATCGAATGAGGAAGCAAACCGGCTGAACGGCCAAGTGGTTGACCTGCGCGTGGCGAACAGTAAACTGGACGGGCGTTTGCAGCAGCTCGATTACCAGTCGCACAGCCTGATGCAGGACCAAAAAAAGGTCGGGCCAAACCTCAAGGATGTTCGCCTGAAGCTGAACAAGAACTGGATTCCAGTCTGGCTGAAGAAGCCCTCGGACTTCCGCCCCACCACCAAGATGCCGAACTTCCGCCTGACCGATCATCAGATCCAGGCGATTTCCGCGTACATCTGGCAGTCCGGATTCACCGATCCGGTTCCCCAGCACAAGCCCGGCAACGCCGCGCACGGAAAAGAATTGTTCGAGACTCGCGGATGTCTGGCCTGCCACTCGATTGGCGAAGGCGATCAGACGCAAGGCGGCGTTTTTGCAGCAAACCTAAGTCGTGTCGGCGAGAAGGCGAACTACGATTATCTGGTCCGCTGGATTCACAATGCGCGTGAGCGCACTCGTCCCTATTGTCCCTACGAGAAGAAAGATATCGGCCCCGAGGACTACGCCAAGAAGGGCCTTCCTTATAGGTTCGATCTCGATCACAGCCAGTGTCCCAACGATGGGCACGAACTGCAAGTGCAGAACATGACCGTGATGCCGAGCCTGCGCCTCGCTCCCGAAGATGCGGAAGATATTGCGACGTACTTGATGACGCAGAAGAAGCAAGAACCGTCCTCGTATCCGGAAGCGGCGTTCATGGACGATCCCGCATTGAAGGCTGAAGGCAAGAAGTGGGTTCGGCACTTTGGCTGCGGCGGGTGCCATGAGATTTCCGGCATGGAGGATGAAGGCCGCATCGGCACAGAACTCACCTATGAAGGCAGCAAGCCCATCGAGCGTCTCGACTTCGCTCTGTTCACTACGGTAGCGCAGCGCGGCGGCAACGATGCCGAGCCGATTACGGATAAGGACGATCTCGCGCGTCTGCCCGACGGCCCCGCGAAAGAGCCCTGGTACGACCAGAAAGGATTCTTCGAGCACAAACTGGCCGAGCCCAACGTTTACGACAAGGGCAAGATCAAGGGCGAACTCGACGCTTCGCGCATGCCCAACCTGCACCTCACAAAAGAACAGGTGCTCGATCTCACGACCTTCCTGATGGGAAGCGCAGAGACTTCTCTGCCCGCCAGTTATCAGTACAAGCCGGGCGATGCGCGCCACGACATTCAGGAGGGCTGGTGGATCATCAAGAAATACAACTGCATGGGCTGCCATCAGTTCATCCCCGGCCAGCAAACCATTCTGATGGGATTGAAGCAATATCAGGACATTCAAGAGCAACTGCCCCCCAAACTCTTGACCGAAGGCGCGCGCGTCGATCCCGAGTGGCTGCGCAGATTTTTGTCGAATCCCGCGCTGAGCACGGCCGACACGAACCGCAATGGCGTTCGCCCTTACCTGAAGGTGCGCATGCCCACGTTCTCGTTCTCTGACAATGAACTGCGCAAGCTGGTGCGCTTCTTCCAGGCGCTTTCGCAGCAACCGCTGCCCTACATTCCGGAGCAGGTTCCCGCGCTCACGACCAAGGAAACGGACATGGCGCGGAGCTTGTTCTCCAGTTCAGCCGCGCCGTGCTTGAAATGCCACGCCACGGGCGACCCCACGCACGACAAGATCGCGACCGCTCCAAACTTCCTGCTGGCAAAAGAGCGCCTGAAGCCGGACTGGGTCGAGCGTTGGATTACCGATCCTCAAGCGGTTAGCCCCGGAACGTCGATGCCGTCGGGTTTATTCAAGCAGCAAAATAATCAGTGGGTATTTGCCGGACCCACGCCTCCGTCGTTCCAGGGCTATGAAGGAGACCACCGGAAGTTGCTAACCGACTACATCTTCCAGTTGACGCCGGAAGAACAACGAAAAGTGGCAGCTTCCATGCCGCATGCGAAAGCCGCGCTGCAGCCGAAGAGCAATCGCAAACAGGCCGCGATAGAGACGCACGAGGCAGCGAGCGGCGGATCGCGGTAGAATGGCCGGTCTGGTGAAGACGTTCGGCGGAGACGAAATTTAAGGGCTTCTCAGCTACTTTCAGAAAGAAGGACATCATGAATAAGAAAAGTTGGAGGATGGTCTGGGTCAGCGTGCTGGCCTCGTGCGGCGTGCTGCTGACCTTGGCATGCAACAAGCAGTCAAACACGGAGCAATCGAACAACAACATGTCCCAAACAGCCGCGACCGCTCCGGCGGCCACCCCAATCGATCCCGCAACCGCGGCCACAGTGAGCGGCACCGTGAAGTTCGACGGCGCGGCGCCGAAGCCTGCCAAGATCGATATGAGCCAGGATCCCGCCTGCAAAGGCATGAACGAAGCGGAGAACGTAGTCGTCGATAACGGCGATCTTGCCAACGTCTTCGTCTATGTAAAAGATGGACTGGGCAGCCGCACGTTCGACGTACCCAAGGACGAGGTCGTCCTCGACCAGAGCGGTTGCAAGTATCATCCCCACGTGCTGGGCGTGATGGCCGGGCAGACCTTGCAGATCAAGAATGACGATCAGACCACGCACAACATCCATCCCACGCCGAAGGACAACCGCGAATGGAATGAGTCACAACCGCCGGCGTCCGCTCCTCTGGAGAAAACTTTCGCGCGCGAAGAAATCATGCTCCCGGTAAAGTGCAACCAACATCCGTGGATGAAGATGTATATCAACGTGGTGAAAACCCCGTTCTATGCGGTCACCGACAAGCGCGGAAAATATGAAATCAAGGGACTGCCTCCCGGCGATTACACGATCGCATTCGTGCAGGAGAAACTGGGCGAGCAGGATCAGAAAGTATCAGTGGGCCCGAAAGAAACCAAGACTGTGGATCAGAGCTTCAAGGCTGCAGCCGAGTAGGCCCTGGCCGAGGCGGCTACATCCTCCTTGTCGATCTGACTTGTTGATCTGGGGTCCTCTGGTAAAATTATTTGTTTGGCGCAGTGGGCTGGGCCGGTTGGCGCAGCCCACTGCGTTTCACGGCTGGACGCTCTCATCCCGGCTGCCCCAAGGGGAAAAGCTCTGAAAGCCATCCCAACAACTTACAATCGCGCGCATCATACGTTTGCTGTGTTCACCGCATGTGCGGCCTTGGTGGTGATCACAGCCGGCGCGCTGGTCACCAGCAACGACGCGGGACTTTCAGTTCCGGACTGGCCAACATCGTTTGGCTACCTGGTAAAGGTCCCGCATTTCGTCGGCGGCATACGCTACGAGTGGAGTCACCGCATGGTGGCCGGCACTCTGGTATCCCTGACCCTTGCAATCGCAATCTGGACGCTGCTGGTCGAGCGCCGCCGCTGGCTGCGCTGGCTCGCGGTAGGCGCGTTCTGCACCGTCATCGCTCAGGCTATCCTCGGTGGGCTTACGGTTCTGCTCTTCCAACCGCCTGCGGTTTCTACCGCACATGCTACCGTGGCGCAAACCTTTTTCTGCATTGCCGTTGCGATCGCTCTCTTCACCGGACGCAAGTGGGTCGAGGAGCAGCCGCGCGTGGAGTTCGATCCGCGCCGGCCCAGCCTGTTCACGCTGACGTTGCTCTCTATCTTCGTTCTTTATGTGCAGCTCATTCTGGGCGGCATGTTCCGTCATCACGGCATGAGCTGGTGGCCGCACGTGGTGAATGCGGTGATCGTATCCTTCGTCCTGGCGTGGACCGCGGTACGAGCGCTTTCCGTATATTCGCAGATTGAAGCGGTCAGGCGGCCGGCAATCGTGATGCTGTCGCTTTTGATTACGCAACTCTGCCTGGGCTTCTCGGCATTTTTGACGCGCGTGGCCTGGGGCCGAGACGCGGTGCAACCCGAACTGCCCATGGTCGTGTCGACGGTGGCGCATGTGGCCGTGGGAGCGCTGCTGCTGGCGACTACGGTGATTCTCTCAATTCAAGTGTGGCGGCACGTCCCGGTGGCCTTTGAAGAGCGCATCTCTCAGGCACAACGGGATACTTCCGCGGCTTGAGCTCCGCAGCCAAACCTTTAGTTGCCCCTTTTGTTCATTGTGATGATGCTGGACGCGATATCGTCGTAAACTGGTATTGAACTCATTCAGGAACCCCTTTGGTATCGAAAGTTTCTGCAATCGTCGACGCCGCCCCGGAAGTGATGCCTTCTTCCGTCGCCGTCATCTCCGTACAAAACCTGGTGCATCGCTATGAAAACCGCACGGCCCTAAACGGAGTTTCGTTCGACGTACGCCCCGCAGAACTGTTTGGCTTGCTGGGTCCGAACGGCAGCGGCAAGACCACGCTCTTCCGGATTCTTTCCACATTGATGATTCCGACTGCCGGACGCGCCACCATCATGGGTTACGACGCGGCACAAGAACCAGCGCGGGTGCGGCGGCAGATTGGTGTCGTCTTCCAGGCGCAGAGTGTCGACCTCAAGCTCACGGCGTACGAGAATCTCTGGCATCAGGGACATCTTTATGGTCTGCGCGGCGCCGCTCTGAAGAAGCGGATCCAAGAGATCCTGTCGCGGGTCGGTCTGGCGGATCGCGCCAAGGAACTCGTTGAAACGTTTTCCGGAGGGATGCAGCGCCGCATTGAGTTAGCCAAGGGGTTGTTGCATCATCCCGGAGTGCTGTTGCTGGATGAGCCCACTACCGGCCTCGACCCAGGCGCGCGCCGCGATCTCTGGCAATACCTGCAGATGCTGCGCGACGAAGAACGTGTTTCCGTTCTCGTTACGACGCATCTCATGGAAGAGGCCGAACGCTGCGACCGCCTCGCCATCATGAATGAAGGCAACTTGGTCGCTCTGGGCACGCCTACGGAGTTGAAAAGTGAAATTGGCGGCGACGTCGTGCTGCTGGACGCGGCCCACGATGCGGGATTGCTGGCAGAGCGCATCCGTGCGCGGTTTCACGTGCAAACCACCGTTCTGGAGAATCAGGTGCGCATCGAGCGCGAAGGCGCACACCGCTTCGTCACCGAAGTTGTCGAGGCCTTCCCCGGAGAGATCGAGGCGTTATCAGTGAGCAAGCCGGCGCTTGAAGACGTCTTCATTCGCCGCACCGGACACAAGTTTTGGAGTGAAGAAAAAGATGCACAGTCCAATTCAGAAGATCACAGCAGGAGGTGACGTGCTTTCCATGATGCTTGCTCTTTCTCTTGTGCTTGGCATTCTGCCCTTGCTGGGCGTGGCGTGGACGCTGATGAACGGAATGATTACCACCGTCGATGGCCTGTTCATGAGCCTGATTCTGCTGATACTTTCGGGAGTCTTTATGCTGAACGCGTACTGGGAGATGCGCGACCTGGGCATGCTCGGCAAGAAGAAAGCCGTCCCTGTTCCCGCAGCCAAATCTCCGGCAGCGAAAGCGAGTTGAACTTCTTGGCCATGCAAACCGCAGTTTTGTCCAGAACACCAGCGCCCGCCTCTGCGGGCGTGTTGCTGCCCGCATTCACGCTGTGGTGGCGCGAGATTGTGCGCTTCTACCGTCAGAAGTCGCGGGTGGTGGGCGTGCTTGCTTCTCCGCTGGTCTTCTGGGTCGTGATCGGTTCCGGCTTCGGCACGTCGTTCCGCTCCGGCGGCGGCCAGGGCCAGCAGAACTATCTGGATTATTTCTATCCCGGCGCGCTCATCATGATCGTCTTGTTCACCTCGATTTTCGCCATGATGTCGCTCATCGAAGACCGCAAGGAAGGGTTTCTGCTCTCCGTAATGGTCGCCCCGGTGCCGCGCTCGGCGATCGTCCTGGGCAAAGTTCTCGGCGGCACCACGCTCTCGGCAATCCAGGGGATGATCTTTCTGATCTTTGCGCCTTTCGCCGGCATCCATCTTAACCTGCTACAGGTTTTGTTGGTGGCCGTAGTGGTCTTTCTGGTTTCGTTTGCGCTGACCGCCCTTGGGTTCGCCATCGCTTGGCCTATGGACTCCACACAGGCCTTCCACGGCATCATTAATCTGTTTCTGATTCCGCTGTGGCTTTTGTCGGGAGCCATGTTCCCCATCAGCCGCGCCTCCGGCTGGATTCGCGTTGTAATGTACATGAATCCGCTGACCTATGGAGTCGAAGCACTGCGCGCGATGCTCTATCCGGCGATGGATACGCCGTTCCCTCTGCCTTCCTCGATGGCCACATTGCTTCTGTTTTCGCTGGTCATGTTCGGACTCGCATTCCTGATGGCAAACCGACGCACCACGAGGCCTGCCGCCTGATTGCCAAGACTTGATTGCCAAAAAATGACCACAAAAGTATGATCGCCAAAATATGATCGTTGAACAATACGCCTTCTTCCCCGCCCTCATCGCCAGCTTGAACGGCATCAGCGCCGTACTGTTGCTGGCCGGCCGTTACTTAATCGCTCGCGGCAAAATGGCCGCGCATCGCGCCTGCATGATCGCGGCGGTTGTATCCTCGGCACTTTTCCTGGCGTGCTACTTGTATTTTCATTATCACGTTGGGGATATCCGTTTTCTCGGCGACCACTTTTGGCATGTGATTTATCTGATTGTCCTCATCCCCCACGTGACGCTCGCCATCGTGATCGTTCCCATGGTCATCGTCACATTGAGCCGAGGATTGCGGGGCCGGTACGATAAACATCGCGCCATCGCGCGCTGGACCTGGCCGCTGTGGATGTATGTGAGCGTCACCGGCGTGCTCGTGTATTTCATGCTTTACCAATGGTTCCCGCATAGCTAAGTCATTGCAGATTGTTGATTGATGACTGTTGATTTAATGATTGTTAAGCAAACGTCGGATTCGATTCATCTTGGTTTTCAATCGGCAATCATAAATCAGCAATCAGCAATTGGTCCTTCCCTATGTCGATCGTGCGCTTGAAAATCGATGTCGCCGGAACAGTTGGCGACGCAGCCTGGCGCGAGATCCAGCAGTTCGATCAGATCCAAAGCGCCGACTTCGGCCCGCAGTTCGGCAGTGGCGGGCGCTGTAACCATGCGCCGGACGCGCCCCACGGCAAAGGCGAATGGATTGGGGCAGAAATCCGGCTGCAGACGCCGCTTCTGGCCCAGTACGCCGTTTCGCACTATCTGGAGCAGGAGCGCGTGCTCGATGCCGATGTGGTGGAGTAGTCTTGAAATAGCTTTTCTCTTGTCGCGAATATGTCGGCCAATCCAATTCCGGCGCAATCGATCGATCGGGCCCACGTTCCCAAGCCCGGCATGTCCCGCACCCAGAAGCTTCTCTTCTTCGTCACCGCGTGGCTGATCTGCCTGATGCCCTTCCTGTTCTGGTGGAACACGTGGTTTGGCCGCAAGCTTTCCGACCAGCAATTGACGGAATACCTGCACGACGCAAAGAAGCCGAGGCACATTCAGCAGGCGCTCGTACAGGTCGGCGAGCGCATCACGCGCCGCGAACCGGCCGCGCAACGATGGTACCCAGACTTAGTCCGCCTGTCGGCTGACCCGGTCGAGGAAGTGCGCAACACCGACGCCTGGGTGATGGGACAGGACACAACCGGAACAGGATTTCACGACGCTTTGCTGAAAATGCTGAACGATCCATCCCCGATGGTTCGGGGAAATGCCGCGTTGTCACTGGTGCGCTTCGGAGATGCGTCGGGCCGGCCGCAGATCGTGTCACTGCTACAGCCAGCGCACATCGAGTCTCCGGAATCCGGCCGTATCATCGATTCGGATCGCCCCGGCACTGCCATTCATCAAGGTGGATTGATCGCCAAGCTGGAGTACGGACAGGCGCAGACTGCAGAAATTCGCTCCCCGATTCCCGGCCGAATTCGCTCGGTCGCTGGAACCGGTGCAAACATTGCGTCTGGAGCGGAAATCGCCGTGGTCGATCCTTCCACTGAGCAAGTGTGGGAAGCCCTGCGCGCACTCTATCTGATCGGACAACCCGACGACCTTCCCGCCGTTCGCGCGTACGAACGCGACCTACCCGATATTTCGAATGACGTGCGCCAGCAGGCAATCGAGACCGAGAAGGCAATACAGGCGCGGGAAAACCGCTAGCCACAAGGATTCGAGCGTTATCAAATAGGCCGATGAAGCAAACGTTAGGACACGTCGCGCTTGTCGTTCGAGATTACGATGAGGCGCTAGCGTTCTTCACTGAGTTGCTCGGCTTCCAGGTGATCGAAGATACTCCGCTCGAACCAGGCAAGCGCTGGGTGGTGGTAAGTCCGCCAGGCTCCGGCGGCACCAGCTTGCTTCTTGCCCGAGCCGCAACCCCGGAGCAAGCCAGCCGCATCGGCAACCAGACCGGTGGGCGAGTCTTTCTCTTTCTGCACACCGATGATTTCTGGCGAGATTACCGCCAGATGACAGATCGAGGAATTAAGTTTAGGAGGCCACCGCGCGAAGAACCGTATGGAACAGTCGCAGTGTTCGAGGATCTGTACGGCAATCTGTGGGACCTGCTAGAGCTCAAGCAAACCAAGTCAAAGGTCGAGCCGGCGTAACTAGCTAGGAGCCAGTAGCTAGCAGCTAGAGCTGCCTTTCAGATCGCCATCGCTCCCACTTCTTTTTCCACCTCAACGATATCGACCATGGCAATGGCATCCCAGGGACAGCCGTCGAGGAAGCATCCATCAGGCCCTTTGCTCAGGCACTTCTTGCAGCCGATGCAGAGAATGGGATCGATCGCGATTCGCCCGAACGGCGTGCTGTCTTCGTCCGGCACCCAAAACATGCAGTCTTCTACCGGACAATACTCCACGCACGCTGGCGATCCGGCGCACCCCGTGCAGCATTCGGTGATCACGGCGAGCTCTTTCGGCTTTTTCTTGCGGGGCGTGGTCAGGCCTTTGGACTTCGGTTCCCACTTCATCTCGTCGGGAACCATTCCGACAGCTCTGGTAGCTCCGGGTGCGGCAGGCATGCGGAGATTATAACTCAGATCGGGCTTCGGGCTTCGGCTTTCGGGCTTCAAACTCTCGACTTCGATCTGCGGAATAGACTGTGGTTTGATCGAGGGAGATGGAGTCTATCCCGGAATGGCACAACTGGTTTTCTGTGGCTCTTGCCCCATCCTTGGTGCGCTCCATTCTGTTATAGTGATCCCCTGCAAAGGAGCACCCCATGGCAGGAAAGAGCGTCAACAAAGTCATTCTCATCGGCAACCTGGGCAAAGATCCCGAGGTGAAGTACACACCGCAGGGCACACCCGTGGCCAAGTTCAGCCTGGCCACGAACGAACGATTCAAAGACAAAGAAGGCCAGTGGCAGGACCGCACCGAGTGGCATAACATCACCGCCTGGGCGCGCACGGCTGAGATCGTCGGCGAGTACGTAAAGAAGGGCAGCAAAGTCTATATCGAGGGTAGTCTGCGCACTCACTCCTGGGACGATAAGACCAGCGGCCAGAAGAAATACATGACCGAAATCGTCGTCAACGACCTCGTCCTGCTCGGCGGACGTGGCGAAGGCAGCGGCGGTGGAGACTTCAAAGAAAGCTCCCGCGGCGCATCCTCCGGCGGCGGCAACAACTTCGACCAGCGCATGCCCGAACCTGAACATGCCAATGCCGGATCAGGCCCGATTACGGATGAGGATATTCCGTTCTAGCGCACATGGCAGCGGTAAACCAAGACGGTAAGAAGGAGGGCGCGAGGTTCGTTCGATATTTTGGTCCCCTTCTGGACGCACTCCGTGCGTTGGGAGGATCCGGAACTCCGGACGAGGTCGTCGAGCGTATTGGACTCGATCTCAAAATTCCCGACGCCGTTCAGAATGAGCTACTTCCGTCCGGAGAACAGCGCTTTCGAAACCAAATACGGTGGGCCCGCATGCACCTCGTCCGTGAAGGCCTCATCGATTCCTCGGAACGTGGCGTTTGGAGCCTGACCGAGCGCGGGCGGAAGACTAGGCTCTCCTTAGAGGACGCCAAGGCTATACGCACCCGTCAAGCCCGGCCTTTCCGAAAGAAACCGTCCGCCCGGACATTGCCAACTGAAGCCGAAGTCGCGATGGGCGAGCACGAGCCTGAAGCGGAAGTAGCCTCACGCGACTTCGCCTCAGATGCAATACGCCAACTGCGCGACCTCCCCCCTGTTGGATTTGAACGTTTCTCACAGCGACTGCTACGCGAAGCGGGTTTCACTCAAGTCATTGTCACCGGCAAGAGTGGAGACGGCGGCATCGACGGTCACGGCAACCTGCAGTTCAGCCCCCTCCTTTCGTTGAAGGCACTATTCCAATGCAAACGCTATAAAGGTTCCGTATCAGCCCCGGATGTCCGCAACTTCCGGGGCGCAATGGCGGGGCGCACGGATTACGGGATAATAATTACTACAGGAACATTCACTGCCGAAGCGAGGCGCGAGGGCTCACGCGAAGGAGTGGCTCCCATAGAACTGATCGACGCCGAAAAACTAGTTGAAATGCTTAAGAGTCTGCAGTTGGGGCTCAAGCCCGTGACTACGTACGAAATAGACAATTCATTCTTCGAAGAGTTCAAGGGCTAGCCATGACCGACCAGCTTGCCGACAAGAAATGCGTCCCCTGCCGCGGCGGAGTTCTCCCGCTCAAGGGCGAAGAACTCGACGCCCTGCACCAGGTCGTCCCCCAGTGGAGCGTGGTCAACCAGCATCACATCACGCGCGCCTTCACCTTCCCCGACTTCCAGCAGGCACTCGAGTTCGTGAATCGCGTCGGCGCGCTCGCCGAAGAGCAGGGCCATCATCCCGATATTCTGCTGGCCTGGGGCAAAGCCGAAATCACGCTCTGGACCCACAAGATCGACGGCCTCACCGAAAGCGACTTCATCATGGCCGCGAAGATCGGCCGGCTACATCGAGGTGGATCATGACCGATAACGAGGTGAATTATGATCGATAAGGAAAAGCTGCAAAAAGGACGCATGTGGGCCTATGCGGCCGGAATACTGATTTCGCCGCTGTTGTCGCGTGGAAATTTGTAACCCGCTGAGAGCGGCTCCCGGCTTACGCTTCTTTCTTTTTCCGCATCGCCATTGCCCACAACACGGCAGGAATCAGCATCACCAATCCTGTGTAAGTTGCCACGGTGCGAGCGGCCACGCCCGCATCCAGCAGGCGTCCGCACAGGTAAGCGCCCGCGGCGATTGTAAACATTGAGAAGCCAAGGTCCGCCGAGAAAACGCGCCCGCGGAAGCGGTCGTCGGTATGAAGTTGCAGCAACGTGGTCGAGAACACCCAGACCGTCGAACCTCCCATGTGCGCGAGCATGGCGCACGCGCTGGCCAGCCATACCGTTTGGCAACTGCCGAGCGTACCGTATCCAATCGCGGTAACGATGTAACCGAAGAGAATGCCGAGCCGCAATCGCCGGTCGCTGCGCCCCGCCCAGCGCGCCGAAACCAGCGGGCCAACCAGCGCTCCCAAGCCACGCCCGCCGAGCAGGATGCTCATGCCGAGCATCGCCCCACGCGCAGCATCGACGCCGCGCCAGTGCACCGCGAACTCATGCGCTCCCAGCACGGTGAAGATTACCCAACTCGGGCCGATCATGAGTTCGCCAGCTTTCGCGAACACCGTGGGCAGCAGCGTGCGGTGATTGCGGACATAGCGAATGCCCTCGAGAACCGGAGAGAAGTCGACCAGATCGCGCGGACGCAGCGGCGCAGCGGATTCCGCATGCGGTTCGGCGAAATGCATACCGGCAATCAGAATGGCTGAGGCTAGAAACGACAATGCATTCAGAATGAATACGGCGTCCCGTCCAAAGAAAGCTGCGACCACGCCTCCCACCGAAGCGCCAACCAACAGGTTCACCGACCACGTCGCCGAGGAGAGCGTGTTCGCGATCAGCACTTCTCCCTTGGCGGCGATGTTGGGGATCACCGAACTGCGCGCCGGCTCGAAGAACGCCGCCATGATAGTTTCGGCCAGCAATAGCGGATAAACGAGCCACACCATAGAGCGCGAACGCACAAGCAGCATGGCCAGCACCACCGCGAAGCGAACCAGATCGGCGGCAATCATCACGTGCTTGCGGCGCAGGCGATCGTTCACCACTCCCGCCGTCGGACCAACAAAGGTCTGCGGCAGCACTTGCAGAACCAGCGCCAGCGCCACCGAACTGGCGTGCCCGGTCAACTGCAGCAACAGCGTATAAATCGAGAGCGTGTAGAACCAGTCGCCAATCTCGCTGACAATCTGCGCCAGCCAGAGCCGGCGAAAGTTTCGGTTGCCACGCACCAGGCGCAGGTACGACGCGAGCGAGATGGATGGGGCAACCTGCTCCGGTTGGGGTTCCATGCGATGGTTAGCTTAACTGGTGGAAGCAGAGTTTGGAAACGAGAACCGCAGAGTTGCGGCTAAGAGGCTGGCCGCAACTTGCGTTTCAGGTCGTCAGCAATCTGCTTGCCGTGGAATCGGCCGTTCTCGATGAAGATTTCGTTGGTCCTCGATCCGGCGACAATCACGCCTGCCACGTAGATTCCAGGCACATTGCTTTCGAGCGAAACCGGGTCGCAGACCGGGCGGCATTGCTCTTCCGAAAGTTCGATGCCCATGCTGCGCAGAAAATCGTAGTCAGGATGATAGCCAATCAAGGCCAGCACGAAGTCGTTTTTCAGGCGAATGGGGCCACGCGGCGTGTTAACGACCACATGATCCACGCCGATTTCCTGAACCGTACTGTTGAAGTAAGCAGCAATCTCGTTGTTCTTGATACGGTTTTCGAGATCGGGCTTGATCCAGTATTTGACGTGATGATGTAGTTGCGTCCCTCGATAAACCAATGTGACGCGCGCCCCGTGCCGCCACAGATCGAGAGCCGCAATGGCGGCGGAGTTCTTGCCGCCGATCACCAGCACGTCGCTGTCGTAGTAAGGATGCGGCTCACCGTAGTAGTGCGAAACTTTTGGTAGATCCTCGCCGGGCAGGCACAGTTGATTGGCGAGATCGTAGTAGCCGGTGGAAACGATCACCTTGCGAGTGAGATAGTCGTGGGGCCGTCCGGCGCGGTCAGTCGCCGTGATGCTGAACTTTCCATC
>PLIO01000045.1:0-12660 GCA_003140075.1 Acidobacteriaceae bacterium
CGGCCGCGCTCCGCTGGTTGGCGTTTCCATCGGTGGATACATCATGTTCGAGTTCTGGAGAAAATATCGCGGGCGCGCGGCTGCGCTCGTGCTTTGCAACACCAAGGCCCCGGCTGATTCTGCCGAGGCCCGCGCGGGACGCCTGCAAGTCGCCAACGACGTCCTCGAGCGCGGCACCGAGCAGTTTTTCGAGAGCATGATTCCTCGTCTGTTTGGAAAGACCACTCGCGAGACGAGGCCCGATCTTATCGCCGGTGCTCTGAACATGATGAGAAAGATGTCGCCGGAAGATCTGGCGCAAGTGCAGCGCGGCATGGCCGAGCGTCCGGACTCAATGGATACGTTGAAGACCATCAATGCGCCCACACTGCTCGTGACCGGAGACGAAGACATACTGACCGGAGTGAACGAAGCTGAGCTCATGCGCCAGCATATTTCCGGGAGCCAGCTGCGCGTGATTCCGAAAGCCGGCCACTACTCGCCGTGGGAGCAGCCGGAAGAAGCGGCACGGTTGTTGCGGCAGTTTCTGGAGCAGCTCTAGGAACGAGTAATCGAACGCCGGAGCCTGACTCGCGCTAGAATCGGGACGTTATGAAAAAATTCTTCTCCCTGGTTGCATTCGCCGCTCTCGCAGTTTGCGCTCACGCGCAAACCCATGCTGTGAATCGGCCCCGCATCACCGGGATCGACCATGTTTCCTTCTACACTACCCAGCCGGATGCGGTGAAAGCTTTGTACACCGTCACGCTCGGCTTGGCTTCCGCCGCGCCGGTGGAGTCTGGCGGGCTGGTGCGATACCTGGTGGGCAAGCAGTGGGTCGGCTACAGCACCGCGCCCGATCCCAATGCGACCAACCGGCTGGACCACGTGGCCTTTGCCACCAACAACATCGTCTTGCTGCGCAAGTATTTAGTTGCTAAGGGGGTCAAGGTACCGGCAATCGAGGGACACTCCGACCACAGCTTGAGCTTTATGGTCGCCGACCCGGAAGGCCATCCTGTCGAGTTTGTGGAGCGAGGCAAAGCCAAACCGCCTGCGCTGCCCGATTCGGCAGTGTCGCGGCACATGATCCATACTGGGTTTCTGGTTCACGACCGCGATGCAGAAGACCACTTTTACCGCGACCTGCTTGGATTTCGCCCCTACTGGCACGGAGGAATGAAACCCGACGAGACTGACTGGGTGTCGCTGCAGGTCCCGGACGGCACGGACTGGCTGGAATACATGCTGCACCAGCCAGAGCATCCGGATTTGCGGATAATGGGGGTACTCGATCACATTTCGCTCGGCGTTGCCGATATGAAGCAGGCGCAGGCCATTCTGGAATCGCACGGCTGGAAACCGCATGGGAGCGAAAAGGCCCAGATGGGCAAAGACGGCAAGTGGCAGTTGAACGTGTTCGACCCTGATCTGACGCGCATCGAACTCATGGAATTCAAGCCCGTGGAGAAACCGTGCTGCTCGGATTTCACCGGTCCGCATCCGACGGAATGAAAGGGTTGTAGCGCGAGCGCAGACAGGTCACTGACCACGGGCTTCCGAGTTTGTTAGAATTCGTTCGTCATGATTGAGACATTTCTGGTTCCTGAGAAAACGACCGTTAGCGGCAAGGGTGACGGTCCTACGGTCGATGTGAGCGCCGCAGCCAGTCGCGTGTTCTTGCTGACGCTTGATATCACGAAGATCATCGAGCAGGAATCGCTCGAAGTCAGCGTTAACGGCTCGGTCGACGGCACAGTCTGGGGAGCGAAGCCGATTGTTGTATTTCCGCAGAAATTTTATTGCGGGCAGTCTCCTCTGTTGCTCGATCTCACGGCGCATCCGGACGTGAAATTTGTGCGCGCCCACTGGGAAGTGGCACGTTGGGGACGCGGCGTGGAAACTCCGATGTTCGAGTTTGACGTGAGACTGAAAGAGATTCCCGCCGACGTGCTGCGCGAAGCCACGGCTGAGGCCAAGGCCCTAGTTTGAGGAATTGTTGATTTCTGATTATTGATTGAAGATCCTAGCTTCCGGCATTCGATACCCGCACAAGACGATTTACAATCAGAAATCAGAAATCAACAATCCGCACTTCCGCAAGCGGCATCATCCTGCTCCTTCCACTATATTGATCACAGGATGACAAGCGAGTCACAAGTGATGGTGCGTCTCGCGTGCAACGTGCGTGGCAGCGTAAGTCTGCCCGGGGATAAATCCATCTCGCACCGCTACGCCATGCTGGCGGCGCTTGCCGATGGCCCCTCGCGCCTGGAAAACTACTCCACCGGAGCGGACTGCGCCAGCACGCTCGGCTGCCTGCGCTCGCTCGGAGTGAAGTGGGAGCGCAAGGACGGTGCGGATAATGTCATCGAAGTGCAGGGAAGTGCGTTGTCGTTAGTCGCTCCGAACGAACCGCTCGATTGCGGGAACTCAGGTTCGACCATCCGCATGCTGAGCGGCATTGTGGCCGCGCAGAGATTCTCGATCGAAATGTCCGGCGACGAATCGCTCTCCCGCCGCCCCATGGAGCGGGTGATCGCGCCGCTTACCGCAATGGGAGCGCAGATCACGTCGCAAAACGGCCGCCCGCCGCTGCGAATTACCGGCACGACCCTGAAAGCCATCGACTACAAGATGCCAGTAGCCAGCGCGCAGGTGAAGACTTGCCTGCTGTTTGCGGGATTGCTGGCCGAGGGTGAAACCCGTATCGAGGAGCCGCTGCGAACCAGGGATCACGGGGAACTGGCGCTTCGCGCTTTCGGTGCGCAACTTGATCGCAAGGGAAACGAGGTGCGGATTCGCGGCGGGCAACGCTTGCGCGGCATCGAAGCGCGGGTGCCCGGCGATCTTTCCAGTGCCGCGTTCTTTCTGTGTGCCGCCGCCCTCTTTCCGGGCTCGCAACTGACCCTCACAAGTCTGCTGATGAATCCGACGCGCGCACGCCTGCTCGATATCCTCATGCAGATGGGGCTGCGCATCTCGGTTAGGCAACTCGAAGAGATCCACGGAGAACTCGTCGGTACGCTGCAGGTCACAGGCGGCAAACTGAAAGGTGCGACCATCGCTGGCGCCGATACGGCCGCGCTCATCGATGAAATTCCCGTGCTTGCGGCTATCGCTCCTTACACGGAGCAGGGAATTGAGGTCCGCGACGCGAAAGAACTGCGCGTGAAAGAATCGGACCGCATCGCTTCCATCGCCACGAATCTTCGAGCCATGGGTGCAGAATTGGAAGAACGCGAAGACGGTTTAAGAATTCCCGGTGGCCAATCGCTTCGCGGAGCCGAAGTCGAATCTTTCGGCGATCACCGCATTGCCATGGCGTTCAGCATCGCGGCTCTGCGCGCGCAGGGAGAAACCCTGATTCGCGGCAGCGAGTGTGCGGCGATTTCCTATCCGGCATTCTTCCCCACGCTGGAAAGCCTTGTCGAGCGCTGATCTCCGGCTATCACATCGATTTACCCACCGTGGGTCGCGTTCATCACCGGCGTTTCGGTTACCTTCGTGCGTTGACCGATGTCATCTAACCATTCCGTTCCAAATCCGAAACAATGCAGGTTGAGACGGTGTCTATGCTGGTCGGTCATCGGGAAACCTGGCGGCTCCGGCAGACACCCCAACCATTGTCCACACTCACCGGAGGGTTTCATGCGCTGCAAATCAGTTGTGCTGGCATCGCTTGTGTTGGCTGCAACGGCTTACGCCAAAGAACCGAAGGCTTATCAGGACGCTAAGTTGCTGCAGATGAATTCGGTGCAGTGCGGCGTCGCGGAGAAAGACGCCAAGAAGAACAAGAAAAGTCACGAACTCCTGTGCCAGGACTACGTGCTACAGACCGATCAGGTGGTCTATCACGTCCGTCCCAAGGACGATAAGCATCCAGTGCTGTTGCCGGTCGGAGAGAACGCACAGTTCCGGCTGGACAAGGACAAGATGCTGATGCGAGTGGAGCAGTTCGACAGCAAAGAGCGCGAGTTCGTTGTAGTCTCAGTTGCGCCGCGTGGCGACAATGCCGCGGATGCCACTGCAGCCCGGCCAAACCACCTGCAGTAGGCCTTGCCGCGTCAGCTGGCTTCGGTATCGATTACCACGCTCACTTGGCTGAGACCGGCGATACCACCCTTGCTGCCGCTGATTTTGCTGACGGTATACGAAACCAGGATATCGCCGATCGTACGCACCTGCTTCAAAGCGTTGTCCAGAGCCTCCTGCAGGTTGGCGGTGCTGGATTCTCCTGTGAACTGGGGCATGACAGTATCTCCTGGGACAGCGATTACGCTAAGAATTGTACCTCTGAACACCCCTCGCCGTAGTTGAAGGTTTCTGTGTTTGTGCGGCGACCAGCATGCGCGTGTGGTAAAGTAGTGCCCACGAATCGGCCAGGTCTTGTGGGGCCTGCCTCCGATCTTTCCGTCACCGCTAGACGCTGAAGGAGCTTGCCATGTCCACCCTCCGCGAAATTGTGAAGGATCGCAAAGTTTATTCGATCGATGCTGCACGTACCGTGCTGGAGGCGGCTCGCTTCATGATGGAAAACAATGTCGGCGCCTTGCCCGTGTTGCGCAATGGAGAATTGGCCGGCATCTTTTCCGAGCGCGACATCATGAACCGCGTTGTCGCAGCTGGCCGCCAGCCCGGTTATACCGCCGTGTCCGAGGTGATGACCGCCAATCCACGCGCGGTGCACTTGGATGAGAGCGTTGACGAATGTCTCTTCCTCATGCACGAGTTCGGTTTTCGGCACCTGTGCATCGTGGAAGGCAAAGATCTGCGGGGACTGGTCTCCCTGCGCGACATTCTCATGCACCAGGCCGGCGAACTGCAGCGGCAGACCCGGCGTGCCGCCTCGTAAGAGCGGGCTTTACTCTCTTTTGCGCAACAGGAGTTCTCCTTCTTTCGGCGGCAGCTTGAAAGGAAACTCGAAGATCTTTCCGTCCAGCGGCAAGCGCAGGACGAATTCCTCCTGCGCCTTCCATTTTCCCAGCCACTTGCTGTCCGTATTAAAGAACACCCACCCGCTGGCTTCCGGATGCGCGCGGTCCAAATGCACGGTGTGCAGGCCGTTCCGGCCGAGGAACTCGATCAGTTCAGTGACCGACTTTTGATAATCCTGCAGCCGCGCTTCGCGAACCTGCTTCTCCTGGGGATGCTTCGCCACCGCCCGCCTGGTCTCCTCGTCGAGCGCATCCGCATCCGCCTGAATCTTCTGGGTATAATCGCCGGGGTCAAGCGAAGTCTGCACCACCTTGAAGTGTTTTATAAATTGCAATGTGATGCCATCCGGACCGGTGTCGACGCTCTCCGCTCCGCGATAACGAAGGGTCAGTAAAACTCCGAAGATGGGCTCGATGCGATGGCGAATGATCTGAGCTTCCCTTGCATCGACTGCCAGGACCACGCCCACATCTCCCGACCACATCCCGTAGCGGTACTTGCCATCGTCATCGCGGGAAAAGGTGCAGCCTGTCTGCGCTTCGCTCCAGCGGAGAGTCGGCGGATGAGGCTCGTCCTTAACCTTGTCCGGCGCAGCCTCCACGTGCGAGATCGAGATTATCGAGAAGAAAACCGCTGAGCAACAAAGCAGTCCCGCACACACTACCTGCCGTGCGAGACGATGCCACGCAGAATTCCGCCAACGCAACATGAATCGATAGCCCGTCTCAGGGCGCCTTGGTCACCGTAAGGCTGACGGTCGCCGCATCGCTGGCAGTGCTGTTGTTGCTCGGCACGATGCCGTTTGCGTCCACCGCCGTTATCGTGAACGTGTACGTGCCATCCGGCGTGACGTCGCCATTGGGGGCTTCGGTGCCGTTATTCGTGGTCTGGCAAGCCGGCAGCATCACAAATCCGCCCATAACCACCAGCAGCAGGAACAGCCACAAGAACCTGTTTCTGCGGCCTCTTCGTGCGCCCAAGCCTACAAACGCCAGCCCGGGAACAGCCAGCCAGAGCGCGTAGAACTGGCGCCACTTCGAAGGTTTGGCGCTCGCGGTAGTGGTTGCAGCTTGTCCAAAGGTAGTGATGGTGAGAACGGATGTTGGCGCCGTGCCACCCGTTACGGTAACGGTCGGGGGAGTGAATGAGCAATAAGGACTTGCAGTTTGTGTGGGCGATACCGAGAGGCAGGCCAGCGTGACTTGGTTTGGGGGAACAGCGCTGCCATAGCCGCCGTTCGGTGTGATGGTGATCGTTGCCTGCGCCGTAAGTCCGGCATAAACACTGATCGGGCTGATGGCTTGCGACACGCTCAGCGTGTAATCCGGCGGTACGTCCAGCACGTTTAGGATCAGCGGGGAGGTTTGCGCCTCGAGCCCGCCGCTGGTCCCCGTGACGATGATCGTATACTGCCCCGCTAGAACATTCCCGGTGGTCGAAACCGTCAGCGCCGGCCCGTTGGCGGGCGGGGTCTGGGACGCGGGGCTCACCACGCACGTTGGCAGAGCACCTGTGTCCCCTTCCGAGGAAGTTACCGTGCAACTCAACGAAACCGGGCTATCGAAGCTGCCCGTTGCCGTCAAGTCGATGATGGAGGTCGCGGCCTCCCCCGGATTCACCGCCACCGGCGTGAGGGGCGACGCGGTAAGGCTGAAGTCCTGCCCGTAGGCGAGGGAGCCATACGCCGCCGAGAACAGGGGCAGCAACAAACCAAAGACGATTGTGCGCAGCAACGGCTTGGGATTCAACATGAGTGGATGAGAACTCACTACCTTCGATTCCTCCAAGAGCGCAAAAGCTGCCCGCGCCGCACAAAAGAGTGCAGGCCGCGAACCAGCCGCGAAAGCAATGGTATGTGAGTCCTTCGCAGAAATGCGCCAGACAAGAATCTTAGACTACAGTGGCCCATCGCGCCAATGGCCAGGCGCCAGAAAAAACCCAGGCCGCCTCGGATGAGAGGCGGCCTGGGTTTTTGTGTCGGTTAGTTGACGGTCAGGGCTACCGTGGTCGAGTGCGAGAGGCTGTTCGCATCCGCGCCTGTGATGGTAACGGTATAATTGCCGGCCGGTGTGCAACCGGTGCAGCCACCGCCACCACCACCGCCACCGCTGCTACCGCCGCCGCAGGCTGGCATCAGGAACAGCGCCGCCATGACCATGCCGACCATCAGGAATCCCAGCAGTTTCTTTCGACGCGAGCGGGCGGAACTAAAGCCCATCCCCATCAGCGAGAAGCCCGCGATCGGCAGCCACATCGCGTAGAAGAACTTTGATGGACGCAGCACCGAGGCGCTGGAGCCAGTTGTGGTGATGGTAAGAGTTGAAGGAGCGCCCGCTGAGGTCGGCGTTACCGAAGTCGGCGAGAAACTGCAAGTGGGGGCCGGCGATCCTCCGCCGCTCACGCTGCAAGTCAGGTTGACCAGTGAGTTGTAGTTGAAGAGTTCCGACAGCGTGACCGCTGAAGTGGCGCTGCCGCCTGGTGCTACGGTGCCGGGGACTGCGACTGCAGCTGTGATGCTGAAATCCGGCACGGTCGCCGAGGAGATTTCAGCAACAAATCCGTCGTAGGGATTGCCGCCGTAAGTCGGTTGGGCGGCGGTTGTGGCCGTTACCGGGAAGTTTGTAGAGTTCGTGGAGCCTCCGAACCAGATGTTGTTGGAGGAGTCCAACGCAATTGTACCCACGGCGCCGGAAGCGTCAGCGTTCTCATTCAGAGAGCCGCCAAAATAGGTCGAAAAGCCCAGCTTACTCCCTCCCGCCAAGACTTGAGTCACAAACGCATCGGAGTTGCCGGCGGTCCCGGTGCCGTTGAGTTGGGATTGGACGGCGTTTGATGTCACCGGGAAATTCGTTGACAGAGTCACGCCCGTGGCGTATGCGTCGCCAAGGCTGTCGACGGCGATGCCGCCGCCAAAGTCCTGTGTGCTGCCGCCGAGGAACGTCGAGTACACAAGGGCCGAGGCTGACGGATTCAGTTCGGTGACAAACGCATTGGACGTGGCGGAGGCGTTATAGCTGGTGCTGAATGCGCCCGTGGTCGTGGGATAGGGAACAGCCGGCGTCGTGGTGGTATCGTCGGCGCTGGTCGAGCCCGTGATGTACGCGTCCCCGGAGCTGTCCAAGGCGATCGCGAAGGCATAGTCGTCCGAACTGCCTCCGACATATGTGGAATAGGTGAGCGCTCCCCCTCCAGCCGGAATCTTGGCAACAAACGCGTCATAGTAGGAAGTCGAGCCGTTGGCGTTACAGTTGCCATCCGATCCGCACGTTTTCTGGTAGGCTCCGGCGGTGGTTGGGAAATCCTTTGAGTTGGTCTCGCCGGCCACATATATGTTATTCGAACCGTCGATGGCAATACCGTTGACCTGATCTCCGAAACTGCCGCCCAGATAAGTGGCGAAGAGGAACGGAGCGGTGCCGGTGGGGTTAATCTCGACCACAAAACCGTCGTCGGCAGGCGGACTCAACGTGCCGCCATTGTTAAAGTTCGCATAGAGCGTAGTGGTCGCATGGCTAATGGGATAGAAGTTTGCGGAGAACGAGTCGCCCGCCACCCAGGTGTTGCCCCCGCCGTCGACTGCAATGGCATAACCGTCGTCATCGTTGCTGCCGCCAATGTAGGTGGCCCAAACACTGGCCCCGGTAGCATTTAGTTTGAAGGCGAAAGCGTCAGAACAGGGAGAATTGATCGCCTTGGTGTTGGTGCAGCTTCCGCTGTCCTCGGTGGTCGGCTCCGGCGCGGTCCCTGACGCCGGGAAATCGGCGGACTGAGTTGTCCCGGCTACATAGGCCGCATGGGACGAGTCCACGGCGATGGCAAGGCCGGTGTCCGTGCCGGTTCCACCCACGAAGGTGGTATAGCTGATGACTCCGGCTGAGGTGAACTTAGTGACGAAAGCGTCGAATCCGTGACCCGACGGAACGTTGCCTCCGGCGGAGGTAGGCCAGCCAGAAGTGGAGTCGCTCTCACCGGTAACGTATATGCTCTTAGCGCTGTCCACAGCTAAGCCGTAAACCTCGTCTTCCGCCGCTCCGCCCAGATACGTGGCGTAAGTAACCGACGGGTCAATCACTAGCTCGCGGCTGTGATCGTAGCTGCCCAGTTCGAAGGTGACCTGATTGTTGGCTTCTAAAACAAAGCGCGCATCGATCAGTTCCCGTGCGCCGTCGTGCTGCTGGTAGGCCACTGGCTTGTGGAGCACCACATCACCCGCGGCGGAAGCGATCACCAGATTGCCGGATGCGTCGGTTGCGACGCTTTGAGCGCCGCTGAAGGCGAGATTGATAGGGGCGGGATTAGACTCAGGGGCTACGATGAAATCGAACTCCAGCTTGCTCCGCTCTCCGTAATAAGTAAGGTCGATGCCGGGATAAACATTCTTATAAGAAACCCGAGCATACTGCGAAACGTTGGTGTGCCAATTTTTCGGATCATTCCCGAGGTAGTAGTTGGTCTTGCCCGGCAATTCGTCCGTCGCGGCAACTTGTGCCGCGGAATTCCCGCCTACCAGCCGCATGCGGACCACCGCATTTTTATTCAGATCGCTGGGGCTCGGAAGGTTCCTGGCTTTCAATTCTGGCCCGAGGTGCCGCGTGGCCAGCCCGCTCGCAGAAGACTGAGAGTGAAACGAGAACACCGCGTCGTGGTTCGTCAAGAATAGTTTGTAACCGGTGGCGCGAGCCATGTACTTCACCTGCGGATCCACTTGGCCCTGATTGGCTTCGAAAGCGAGAGGCAGAGCGGCGTAGGCGGCATTGATGCGCGCGTGGTCCGCGGGCGTCACAGTCTGAGGCCTCGACATTGCCTTGGACGCGGTTGGATTGCCGTGGCCGCCCGACTTTGCCGGGGAAACCTTAATTAAAATAGCAGCCGCGACAACCGTGACCGCGACGACGCAAACAGCCGGGAAGAATACTCTGGGGGTAATGGGTTTTGACAAAACGAGCCTCCTGTGATGACACGGTGAAACACAAATTTGGAGAAAAGCACTCGGCGGGAAAGCGCAAGTAAACCTGGGATCATTTGTGCGCTCCCTCCAAGCGGCAGTAAGGTGAAGCTTTTTGCAGCTTGTTGGCGAGTATGGCGCTCGAAGCCGACGCTGTCAATGCATCTTAGATAGCAATTTAGATACCACCCCGCCAGTTCCAGGCTCTTGCCGCCGTTCACGCGGCAGAATACGGACACGGTCGTAATCAGCGCCAGGCGAGGCTTCTGACGCCAGTCTCGGATGATTGTTCGGCAAGGTCGAATCGAAAGGAATATCACGCTCTTGGCTTCGAGTGCATTCTTCGCCGCCGCCGATTTTGATCCCTTGTGATCCTTGGATCACGCGAAAATGCAAAAACCATGCAAAAAGGGAAAAACTTCTGCACAGAGGTCCAAGGATGGTCCAGGCAGGCAGAATGTACTCCAGGTACAGCGCTATCAGAGTGCAACCGCTAGAGGGAAGAATTTATCATTGCTCGTCCTGCAGCAATTCGGGCGAGGGGACGATGCCGCCTTCCACTTGTTTTTCGCGCTCGGAGCGGCGCTCGTTATCGATACGGACAGAGGTTTCCAACTCCCTCTTGCCCTCTTCCTTGCGCCCCATGTGGAGCAGTATCTGGCCTCTCAGGTAGTGAATGTCGGTGCGGCCGGGATCGAGTTTGTTCGCCGCTTCAATCGCGCTTAGCGCCTGCGGATACCGCTGCTCCCGAAGGCAAATCTTAGCTATTCCCACATCCGAATTCACCAGCCGGGGATCGCGCTGCAGCGCTTCGCGGTAATTTTTTTCCGCGTCCTTGTTACGTTCCAGAAACGAGTAAACATCGCCGAGTTTGTCGTAATTGAGAGCCAGATCGGGTTCTACGGCCACGTCCTTCAGGAACTCATCGCGCGCGTTCTCGTAATCCTGCTTTTTCAAATAAGTCAGACCCAGGTTGAAATGCACGAAAGTCAGGCTGGGATTGGCTTCTTCCGCGGCTTGGAAATCAGTCAAGGCCAGGTCGTACTGCTCGAGGTTGAGATGCGCCTTGCCCATGAAGAGATGAAATTCCGCAGATCCCTCGCCGATCTTGACGAGTTGCAGCGTGGCCTTCTCATCCAACTCTTTTTTGCCCGCCCGGTGCGCCGCAATCGAGAGCACATACAGATAACTTAACTGGCCCGATTCCTGCGGCCAGAGCGGTTCCAGCGTATTGGCGGCGTCGGCCCACCGCTCCGCGAAAAAATAACACAGGCCCAGCAGATGCCGGGGCTGCAGCGCGTCCGGTTGATCGCGCACAACGGACTCAAAAGCCGGAATAGCTTTAAGAAACTCATCTTGCCGGTAGTAGGCGAGGCCGATGTTCACCCGGACTCCGGCGACTTGCGGCATTAAATGTTCGGCTTGACGCAACTCCTTCAGAGCCTTCGTCCACTGCTTGCGCCGCATGTAGACCACGCCCAGATTGGCGTACGCTCCGCCCACGTTCGGATTCGCCGCCAGAATCTGCCGGAAGTCGCGCTCCGCTTCGTCGAGCCGCCCCTGGTTCAGCGCATCCTGCCCCGCCTGGAAAATCTGCGCGGGGTCCGCTCCCGCCCCAGATGCGCCTCCGGGCGCTCGATTTCGCGGTTCGGTGGCCGGCGTGAGCGAGGAATTCTGTGGCGACATTACCGCTGCAACCGTAGCCAGCAGCAGCCAGCCCACAAACTCCGCTCGAAGGTGCGTGCTTGACACTGGTCTCACTCTCTGCTGTAGTGTCCGCCAACCTCCGCAATAAATTCAAGCGCGAGGTCTAGGCTGTTAGGATTTCGGCAGTACGCACTCCGGATTTCGAAATCCAGGGGCAAGGCTTCGATGGTCACCATTCGTGATGTAGCGAAGGAGAGCGGGTTTTCTTCCACCACGGTCTCGATCGTTCTCAACGACGCTCCGCTGGCGCGGTATATCCCTCCGGTCACCAAGAAGCGCATTGAGCGCGCCGCGGAAAAACTCGGCTACCGGCCCAACCAGTTCGCCCGCTCGCTGCGCAGCAAGCGCAGTCACACCGTCGGCGTCATGGTTTTCGACATGACCGATCCTTACTGCACGCTGGTGTTGCGCGGCATTGAAAACACGCTGTACCAGGCTTCGTACCTGCCGATCCTGACGGATGTGCATAACGAGCGAAGCCGCTTCGAACGCTATCTCGAGATGCTGCTCGACCGCCGCATTGAAGGCTTGGTCGTACTCGCCAACTGGCTTTTTCTCGATATCAACCTGCTCGCCGATCTGGAAAAAAGCAGCATTCCCACTGCGCTCATCGACTGCGAGATCAAGGGGGACTCGATGAGTTCGGTGATCGTCGATAACGAAATTGGCGGTTACATCGCGCTGGAGCACCTGCACGCACTCGGCCATCGCAAAATCGCCTTTATCCGCGGCCCGAAGACTTTGGCAGATAGCTCTCCTCGCTGGCGGGGCATCCGCAACAGCGCCAAGGCACGCGGTCTCGAAATCGATTCCCGGCTAATAGTCGACTTGCCTGAGTCCCGTGATCCGCTCTCCAGTTTTGAGGCGGGAAAAGCGCTGACCGAGAGTCTGATCAAGCAGAAGCGCCAGTTCACAGCCATCCTGGCCTTCGACGATATGACCGCCTTCGGCGCCATCCGAGCCCTCGCCAAAGCCGGACTGCGTGTTCCGGAGCACTGCTCCGTGATCGGCTTCGACGACGTTGCCGCCTCGGCTCTCTGTACACCGCCGCTCACTACAGTACGCCAGCCCATGGAAGCGATGGGTGCGAG
>PLIO01000045.1:12699-20940 GCA_003140075.1 Acidobacteriaceae bacterium
AAAATGGTTTCACCGGAATCGCAAAACGGCGGGCTCCCGCACGTTTTTTCTTGACAGGAGATGCCCAATAAAAGCACTATTCATACGATTTAATAAACTAGAAGATCTGCCTCAGGCGGCACGCCGGAGTCCGGGGATGTTCGACTAAAATGCTTGCCCCGTAAGTGCAGGCAATGCGCGGCCCATCCCGTATCGAAGGGAACTGAAAAAATGAGACTGAATCGTATGCTGTGGATGATCGCGTCGCTGGCGCTGGCTCTCTGCGCGGCGGCGTGGGCCCAGGACACCGCCTCCCTCACCGGCACGATTACCGATCCCAGCGGCGCGGCGGTGCCCAACGCCCAGATCGCGGTTAAGAATGCGGAACATGGCATCAATCGGACCGGCACGAGCAACGGCAGCGGCGATTACCTTTTCGCCTCGCTACCTATCGGTTCCTATGATTTGATCGTCAGCGCGGCCGGGTTCAAGAAATACGAGGCCAAAGGCGTGGTGTTGCGGATCGCTGAGAAGGCGCGGGTGAACGTGGCACTCGAGGTCGGAGCCATCAACACAGAAGTCATCGTTGAAGGCTCGCAAGTTGCCCAGGTGGAAACGCAGTCATCCGACATGGGCAATACCGTCACCGGGAAAGAAATCAGTCAGCTTGAACTGAATGGCCGCGACTTCACCCAGTTGGTTGCGTTGTCTCCAGGCGTCACCGATCAGTCCGGCAACGACGAAGGGGAGCCTGGTGCAACCACCGTAGCCTTCAGCATCAACGGTGGCCGCACCGAATACAATAACTTTGAAATCGATGGCGGCGATGCGTTAGACAACGGCAGCAACACTACTCTCAACGTTTACCCAAGCATCGATGCCATCGCAGAGGTTAAAGTTCTGACTTCAAATTACGGGGCGCAATATGGCAAGAACGGCTCCGGCACAATCGAGGTTGAGACCAAGTCTGGCACCAACGCGTTCCACGGCGACTTGTACGAGTTTCTCCGCAACGATGCTTTTAATGCCACTCCGGAATTCGAAACTTCAGTTCCTGCGTACAAGAAAAACGACTTTGGCTTTACCATCGGCGGTCCGGTTTTCATTCCCGGCCACTACAATACGGACAAGCAGAAGACGTTTTTCTTCTGGTCCGAGGAATGGCGGCGCGAGCTCACACCAGCATCCGGTTTCTTTTCCTCGACGCCCGTTCCAACCATGGCGGAACGGGGCGGGAACTTCAGCGACGTGTGCCCGACTGGAGCAACGTTCCAGACGTCTGACTCCGCATTCACTACAGATCCCTACAACCCCAACTGTCCTACCATGGGTCAGGTCGGCACTGTGTTCGACCCCAATCCGGGCTTTGGGACAACTATCCCGGTTTACGGAACTTACCCGAGCAACCAGGTTCCGATTTCGAATACAGCGATCGTGAACGCACTAGAAGCGCTGATTCCGCAGCCGAATATTGCCTCCGGGGCATTGGGATCTGGTGTTCTCGACACGTGGTTCGCAACTCCTACGCTGCCCATGAACTGGCGCCAGGAATTGTTTAAAGTTGATCAAAACATCGGCCAGAAAGTTCGCGCCAGTTTTCGCTACATACACGATTCATGGCAGGAGCAATATCCGGTTCCTTTGTGGACTAGTGGCACCAGCTTTCCTACAGTGCAGACGAATTTCAAGAACCCAGGCGTCAGCATGGTGGCACGGCTCACGGCCAACATTTCGCCCACGCTGCTGAACGAGTTCGTGGCCAGCTATACCACCGATCACATTTCCACCAACCTCACCGGGCCCTGGCAGCGTGGCTCCGTTCCTTCCACGCTCGGTATTTATGACAATGGCTATGGGGGCAAGGTGCCGGGCATCAGTGTCGCGGGCGGAGAGTATGGCGGCGGCTTCGCGGAAGATCCGGGTTACGTTCCGGCAGGCCCCTTGAACTCCAACCCGACCTTCACCTATCGCGACAACCTTACCAAGATCGTGGGTTCGCACAACCTGCAGTTTGGGGCCTACTTCGTGGACGCGCATAAGAACGAAATCCCGCAGCCTGCCTACGGGGTCAACGGCCTTTTGCAGTTTACTAACACCAGCGCGGTTACTAGCGGAAATGCCTTCGCCGATCTTCTTCTGGGAAATATCGGTACCTTTACCCAGGAGGGCGCCGCGCTCAAGATGCACGAGGAATACAAAATATTTGAGCCTTACTTCCAGGATGACTGGCACGCTACCAAGCGCTTGACGCTCAACCTGGGGCTGCGGATGAGTTTCTTCGGGACCTACCGTGAGAAGAACAATTTGGCCTGGAATTTCGATCCTGGCTTTTATGCAGCGGGCGCCAGCGGGGTTACGTATAACGCGGCCGCCGGGGAATGGCTGGTATCGGGAAATCCCTATAACGGCTGGGTAGACTGCGGGGTAACGGCCGGGGTCCCCACCGGCTGCCTGACGAACCATTGGTGGAACCCTGCGCCGCGCATAGGATTTGCCTTTGACCCGTTCGGCGACGGGAAGTGGGCGATTCGCGGCGGTTACGGAGTTTTCTTCGAGCACACAAACGGGAACGAGTCGAATACCGAATCCCTGGAATACGAAAGTAAGAGCACGCCTATTTCGAGCGTACTCAACGTTCCGGGATATAGCAGCCTGAACTCGGGCCTTCTGGGCAGCGCTGGCACGACGCCGTTGCAGTTCGTGTCTTTGCCGAGCAAGGCGGTCTGGCCTTATATGCAGCAGTGGCACTTTGATATTCAGCACGACCTCGGCAAGAGTACCGTGGCCACAATATCCTATGTTGGCAGCGCAGGCGTGCACCTGACTCGGTCGTACGAGTACAACCAGATCGTGCCGGTTCCTGCCAGCCAGAATCCGTATTCTGCCGGCCAGATCATTACAACCGATGATTGCAACTCGGTTTCGGTTGGTTCTAACGGCCAAGCCACGGCCACTGCCAACGTAGACACTGGCAGCCCCGTCACGATGACGGGCGGCTGGGCCAATAATCTGGCGGTCGCTTGCGGGAACGACCCCAGCCCTTACCGTCCGTACGTTGGCATCGGCGATATCCAGCGCAAGGATCAGACTGGATCGTCCAACTACAACGCGCTGGAGGCTTCGGTCCGCCATAATATCGGCGGTCTCGAATTGAGCGGCGCCTACACTTACAGCCACTCCATCGACGACTCCTCCGACTATAACGATACGGGGTTTGTAAACTCTTACAACCTCAACGGATACCGATCCAGTTCAAACTTCGACCAACGGCATGTCTTCGAGATGAGTTATGTGTACAACCTGCCGATTTTCACGGGGAAGGGCCTCACCCACACACTCTTGGGAGGCTGGCAGTGGTCGGGCATCACCCTGGTGCAAACTGGCTCGCCGTTCAGCGTGTATAACGAAGGCGTTACGGCTACCGCGGACAACGCCGGAGTAGGCAATTCATTTGCCACCGCCGGCTCATATCCCGACCTTGTGGGCAACCCGAAAGCTGGCGTGAATAGCAGTGCCTTGGCCGGGCCGCTGCCGGGTTACGGGCCGTTGCTCTACAATCCCGACGTGTTTGTTCAGCCCACGGGATTGACGTTCGGCGATGCGGGGAGAAACATCCTGCGCAATCCCCGTCGAACAAACTTCGATATGGCTTTGCTCAAACACTTTCCTGTCACTGAGAGTAAATATTTTGAGTTCCGAGCCGAAGCTTTTAACGTATTCAACCACGCGGAATACAACTGGCTGGGAGGTGACGCTGGCTCGGCAGCCGATAACGCCGGCCGAGGGACCACTTCCAACGAGCTTGCCTGCTACGGCCCTTCTGCTCCGTATTCGGCTGGGGACCCCTCTTGCGCCGGCAACGCCTATTTGCGTTCGGCGGGGACGCACCTTCCGCGCATCATGCAGCTCGCGCTGAAGTTTATTTTCTAGCCTTCCAAAAGTCGTGCGGCAAATCCCGACTCGCAGAAGCCGGGATTTGTTTTTGGGATATTCATTTCACAGACAGTTGTTGTGGCGCTACCACAACCTCCAGCGCATGCTCCAGGTCGGCGACCAAATCGTCCGCATTCTCGATGCCGACCGACAGCCGGATCAACTGTTCGGTCACGCCCATCCTGGCGCGCTCTTCGGCGGGAATCATGGCATGTGAAGTCAGCACGGGAATCGATACCAGCGACTCGACTCCGCCCAGGCTCGGTGCCAGCGTGAACAGGCGCATGGCCTCGCTCACCCGCCGCGCGTCATCACCCGTGCCTTCGACCTCAAAGCTGACCATGCCTCCTCCGCCCGCCATCTGCTCGCGTGCCAAAGCATATTGTGGATGGCTCTTCAAGAAAGGATAATTCACGCTCCGCACCTTGGCATGTTCCGCTAGGAACTCTGCTACTTGAAGCGCGTTTTCATTCTGCCGCGCCACGCGCACCGCCAGCGTCTTCAATCCGCGCACCAGCATCCATGAGGCATGCGGATCCATGCAATTGCCCAGCGTAGTACGCGTCTCCCAGATTCTTTCGATCAATGCCCGCCGCCCAGCCACCGCTCCACAGATCAAATCGGTATGTCCGCCCAGGTATTTCGTGCCCGAATGCATCACCAGATCGATGCCAAATTCCGCCGGATGCTGGTTGATTGGCGTGCCAAACGTGGCGTCGATCATGCTGATCAGCCCATGCTGCTTGGCCAGTGCCGCCACCTTCTTGAAATTGACAATGCGCAAAGTCGGATTGGTCGGCGACTCGAGGTATAGAAGCTTCGTGTTCGGACGGATTGCCCGCGCGTGCTGCTCATACTCGATGGTGTCTACGAACGTAGTCTCTATGCCCATCTTCGGCAGCCATTGCGACAGAAACTTATTCACGCCGCCGTAAATGTCGCGCTGCGCAACCACATGGCCGCCACTCTTCACCAGCGCCATGACCGTGGTCGTGATCGCTCCCATGCCCGAGGCGAACGTCAGCGCCGCTTCGGTGCCTTCCAACTCGGCGATCGTCTTCTCGGCAACAGTGTTGGTGGGATTGCCGTAGCGCGTGTAAAAGTGGTCGGTGCGGGTGGCGCGCAGTTGCTCATCATTGTCGGTGACTTCGAAAGTCGAGGTCTGGTAGATCGGCGTGGCCAGCGGCCCGTTTTTCTTGTCCAGATCCGCAGCGCCGCGCACCGCCTTGGTTTCGGAGTGATTGGTCTGTCGCTTCATGGATTCCTCGCTGCCAACAGATTAAATGCCCGTGTGAGCGTCCGCAAGCAAAGCTCTGAGCCGCGTACCGTTTATAATTCCTCTTCATGAATCTCGGCCTGAAAGATCGTGTTGCCCTCGTAGCCGCATCCAGTCAGGGAATTGGCCGCGCCACGGCCGAGGCTTTTGCCGCCGAAGGCTGCCGCGTTGCCATGTGCGCCCGCAACCAGCAGACTTTGCAGACTGCTGCAGAGCAAATCAGAAAGCAGTACAACGCCGAAGTTTTTGCCCAAGCCTTCGATGTGACCGACGCTGCAGCTGTCAGCCAATTCGTCGCCGCCGTGACCGAGAAATTCGGCGGCGTCGATATTTGCGTGACCAACGCCGGCGGCCCGCCCGCCAAGGGCTTCCTCGCCGCGTCGCTCGAAGAATGGCAGCGGGCCCTCGAACTCAACTTTCTCAGCACCGTTTATTTCGCGCGCGAAGTTATTCCCTACATGCAGCGCAAACGCTGGGGCCGCATCCTCACGCTTACTTCCATCACGACCAAACAGCCCGTGACCGATCTCGTGCTCTCGAATGCGGTGCGCGCAGCTGTAGTCGGCCTGGTCAAGAGCCTGGCCAACGAGTTCGGCAAAGATGGAATCTTGGTCAATAACGTCGGCCCCGGTTTCACTGCAACTGACCGGTTGAAGGAATTAGCCACAGCTCGCGCTTCCACCTCGGGAAAAAGCGAGCAGGAGATTTTCGACAGCTGGGCCGCAGACGCTCCACTGAAAAGACTGGGCGAGCCACGCGAGGTTGCGGAGACGATCGTGTGGCTAGCTTCCGAGCGTGCATCCTACATCACCGGCCAGACCGTCCTCGTCGACGGCGGCATGTATAAAGGCTTATAGCTTTTCTCGGAGAACGAATGCGATCCATAGCATCCCGGATGTCGGTTATGAGCGGCGAGGGCGCGCTCTCGGTCTTCGCCCGCGCCAAAGAACTCGAAAGCCAGGGCCGTTCCGTTATTCATCTTGAACTGGGCGAGCCGGATTTTCATCCCGGCCCGTCGGTAGTCGAGTCCGTCGCCAAGGCGCTGGCCGAAGGCAAGGACCGCTACTGCGCCGTCGCCGGAGTTCCGGCGCTCCGCGAGGAAATCGCCGTCTATTTACAGCGAACCCGCAACCTAAGCGTTTCCGCCGGCAATATCGTAATCGCGCCCGGCTGCAAGGCTGCCCTGTTCTTTGCCATGATGTCGTTGCTCGAACCCGGCGACGAGGTCCTCTATCCCGATCCCGGTTTCCCTGGCTATCCTTCGATCACGCTTGGGCTCGGCGCTATCCCGGTACCGTTCGAACTCTCGTGCTGCAATCATTTCCAGCCGGACCTGTCCGAAATCGCCGCCAAGATTACTCGGCGTACGCGGATGTTGCTCACCAATTCTCCCGGCAATCCCACTGGCACGGTTTATACCGATGCCGTCCAGCGAGGTTTAGCGAAACTCGCGGTGAAGCACGATCTCTGGGTTCTTTCCGACGAAATCTACGCTCGCATACGTTACGCAGGCGAGTACATTTCCATGCTGAGCTACCCCGGCATGGAAGAGCGCACCCTGATCATCGACGGCTTCTCCAAGAGCTTTGCCATGACCGGATGGCGGCTCGGCTACACGGTTGCGCCACCCGACGTTGTGACCGCGCTAATGATGATGGCAGTGAACACCTACACCTGCGTTAACGAGTTCATTCAATATGCCGCCATCGACGCTCTGCGCGATCGCGAAGGCGCCACGCCGCACATGGTTGCCGAGTTCGCCCGCCGGCGGGAACAGTTCATCCACGATCTGAATGAAGTGCCCGGGTTCCATTGCGAAGTTCCAGCGGGCGCTTTCTACGCCTGGGTCGATATTCGCGGCACCGGAGTGAGCGCAGAAGAAGTCTGCCGCATTCTGCTGGAGGACGCCGGCGTGGCCGCCATTCCCGGAGCCGCGTTCGGACCTTCGGGCAAGCATTTCGTGCGCTTCTCTTTTGTTTCCTCCGTGTCGAATCTGCGGGAGGCTGCGGCCCGCATCATGAAAGTCTCGACCGCCTGGCAGGGAAGTCTGGCGGCAAGATAATCGCGGTCGGTCGCAAACAACGAAACACAAGAAACGCCGCCGTCACTCGCAAGTAGGGAACCATGCTGATGAAACAGATTTTTCTCTCGATACTGACCAGTGCATGCGCCGTCACCAGCCTCGCCTCATTGGCCGCAGCCCAGGCACGTCCGTTTCCCGGCCCCGACGTGCAACAAATCTACCAGCTGCTGCTCCCTCAAATCGATAAAATTCCCGCCTTCGACCACCACGCTCACCCCGGTTTTTCAGACGATCCCGACGTTGACGCCATGGCCGCGCCTCCCGACTTCAGCTCCGCGCTGCGCACGCGCGACGATAATCCTGAGTTGATCGCCGCAGCCAAGGCGCTGTTCGGGTATCCGTACGCGGATCTCTCACTCGAACATTCCAAGTGGCTCATTGCTAAAAAAGCGGAACTGAAGAGGCAATATTCCGGCCCAGCCTACTTCAACATGATTCTCGATAAAATCAACACCGAGAGTTCCGTCGCCAACCGTGCCATGATGGCCGACTACCTCGATCCCAGGCGCTTCCCTTGGGTGTTCTTCGCCGACTCCTTTATGTGGCCTTTCAACAACCAGCGCGAGACCGCGCGCAATCCGGACGAAGGCGTCTACATTCCACTGCAGGAGAAAATGCTGCACCGCTGGATGCAACAGGAAAGCGTCGCAAAGCTCCCTCCCGATTTTGACGGTTACCTGAAGTTCATCAGCCAGGTGCTGGAGGACAATCGAAACAAGGGCGGCATCGCCATGAAGTTCGAAGTTGCCTATTTTCGCCCTACCACGTTCGGAGATCCCACGCGCGACCAAGCCGCGGACCTTTACCAGCGCTACGTCAGCGGCGGCATCCCCAGCGAGAAGGATTACCGCACTTTTCAGGATTATATTTTCCGCTATCTCATTCTGGAAGGTGGCCGTCTGCATCTTCCCGTGCACATTCACTCTGCAGCCCTCATCGGCGATTACTTTAGTATTTCGCAGAGCAACAT
>PLIO01000143.1 GCA_003140075.1 Acidobacteriaceae bacterium
ACATTATCTTGGAGCATTTACACACGGTCAGCCCGCCGCCGTTGACCCAGCTCCCTTGCCCCTGCTACCGTCATATGTTTGCCCTCCGGCACGCGCCCCACTCTGCGGGCGGCAAACCTGTCCGGCTCCATCGTTCGCAGCATCGTTCTCTGGAGCGGAGTTCGATTTATTCACGGAGACTCATCATGCCTGCCATCAAATTCAAAGGTGTCGATTTTATCCAGTTCGATTCGCTGCTCACCGAAGAAGAGCGCCTGGTTCGCGACACCACGCGGCAGTTTATTGAAGACAACCTCATCCCCATCATCGAAGAATGCAACCGCGCCGGCCGTTTCCCGCGCGAACTGGTCAAACCCATGGCAGATCTCGGCTTCTTCGGCGCGTCGCTTAAAGGCTACGGTTGCGCCGGCATGGGCAACGTCGAGTATGGACTGATGACCCAGGAACTCGAACGCGGCGACTCCGGCGTGCGCAGCTTCGTCAGCGTGCAGTCGGGACTCGTAATGTTTCCGATTTACGCTTTTGGAAGTGAAGAACAGAAGCAAACCTGGCTGCCTGCCATGCAGAAAGGCGAAAAGCTCGGCTGCTTCGGCCTCACCGAGCCCGGCTTCGGCTCCAACCCCGGGGGCATGAAAACGCGCGCCCGCAAGGTCGGCAACGAGTACATCCTCAACGGCGAAAAGATGTGGATCACCTCCGGCACCATCGCCGATGTCGCCGTGATCTGGGCCAAGGTGGAAAACGAGAACGACAAGATTCGCGGCTTCTTAGTCGAAAAAGACCGCAAGGGATTTACCTCAGACGACGTCCACGGCAAGTGGTCGCTGCGCGCCTCCGTCACTTCGGGCCTGTCGTTGCAAGACGTTCACATCCCCGAGGCAAACCTGCTGCCGAAAAGCGACGGCCTGAAATCTCCGCTGATGTGTCTGAATCAGGCCCGCTACGGCATCGCGTGGGGCGCGATCGGTGCGGCCATGTCCTGCTACGATTGCGCGCTGCAATATGCGATTTTGCGTAAGCAGTGGCGCGACCAGCCCATCGCCTCGCACCAGCTCGTGCAAGACAAGCTCACCTGGATGATCAGCGAAATCACCAAAGCGCAACTGCTAGTGCTGCAAGTCGGACGCCTGAAGGATGCGGGCAAGGTCGAGCACCAGCACATCTCCATGGCCAAGCGCAACAACGTCTGGATGGCGCTTGAGTGCGCCCGCCTCTCCCGCGACATCCTCGGCGCCAACGGCGTCGCCGACGACTACCCCATCATGCGCCACATGATGAACCTGGAATCGGTAAAGACCTACGAAGGCACGCACGACGTGCACTCGCTGATCATCGGCCAGAGTGTGACGGGGATTGACGCGTTCTAGGTGGCAGGATGAATCTCTACTGCGTTGGTACCCGCGGCCAGTCGTGCCTGAAAGGTGGATACATGACGGAGCTTCGGATTTGCCTTCAGAATTGCGCATAGCCGCGCCCATGCCGCCGGACTGGTCTTGATGCCGCTGACTACTCCACGAATGCTTTCTGGAGGTACGTCGAACAAATAAACGTCGTCGCCCACTCGTTTTGCGGCTTCCTGCAGTGGTCGAATAACTCTCCACTCTTGTTCGTAAGCCCAATTCTTGAGTTTGCTGTAGAAAACGTCCTGGCCGTCCCAGTCGCTCAGATACAAAGAAAGAGGCTGCTCGATGTAGGTTACCTTTCGAAGGTGGCGAAACTCATCCGTGTCAGCTAATTTGCCCCAAAACCACGGGTGCATGCCGTCGAACTCGACCACGAATCCGCTGTGGCTCGCCGCGTAGTGTGCCCACATGAGAAGGTCGCTAGGCGCTTCAGTAAGCGAAAGTATACCTAATGCCTTGTCGAGCTTTTGGAAAAGCAACTCTTTGAGCGTGGGAAAAATTGCATCGATCTGGTCGATGGCCAGCGCGACTAAAGCAGGCTTCAGACCGGCGATGATAGGCAACATGGCCTTGTCATTTGGCCCGAGCACGGCCTGATATTTTGCAATCTCCGCAGGAAGCTGCTTCTCAAATTCCTCGGCGACAAATTTGGTCGCTGCGTCGGGACGAAGAAATCCAGCTACAAGCGGTCGAAACTCGAAGGGATCGTTCTGCGCGGTAGGCTGCGTAAAGCGGATGAGGAGGTTACTGAGAACATCAAGCCCCCGTTCGGGGGAGACATACTTGTAAAGCCTCAAGGTCAGCGCCTCCGCGCCGATGGCACTCGACTTGCAATCCTCATGGTTTCGGAATCCGCCCTTTCCCGCTCCTCCGGCGTCATCCGAGCGGCACGTTCGTTGATTTCAAGTGCGAAACGCTCGGCCAACTTCTCTACCCGATCTTCCGTCGAAGGCTTTAGCTTGCCTATGGTCATGAAAGTTCCTTTTTCCTGGCGTGGGCTCAACGCCCCTACTCCGCCGCATTCTTCGCCAACGCCTCCCGGAGCAGCATCTTGATATACGTCTGGTAGCCCAGGCCTTTTTCCGCCGCCAAACGGCGCGCGGTCTCCAGGTCTGCTTTGGAAATACGCAGCGTGACAGGTTGAGAGAGCTTCGCTCCCTGAATTACTTTGCCCAAAGTAACGGTTGGCCTCTGCTTCAGGCGCCGACGGATTTCCATCTCGATTTCAGGCCGGCGGGCATCCCACCATTCCGCCTCTTTTGCCTCGCTGGAAAATTTAGGAATCCCCGCCTGCTTCATTTTCGCTTTTGCCATAAACTATACTGGCCCCCACTCCCTAAAATACAAAGCCGTTGCCTCTTTATCGGCGGCCCAACCCGTGATCGGACGCATTGCCTCGTTTCGAACTGCGAACACGATCATTAATATGCGGCCGGCACGGGTCGAGCCGACCGCAATCCACCTCTGCTCATCCCCCACCATCTGGTCCTCCAGAAGAACGTGGTTTCCCGATAAGACGTCCTCCGCCTCAGATCGACGAATGCCATGGCGTGCAAGATGCCGTTGATTGTGCTTGTCCCACTCGAACTCGCGGGATGCTTCCACCTAAGCCAGTGTACATTAAATGTACATACAATCCAAGACTTTCGGTTACGGGTCGGAAACATCGATTTCTTGCGCTAGGTCCTTGGGTGGACTGTTTTGGTTACGCCGTGGGTTTCTCCCGCGGCGGTTCGACCGCGAGGAACTCCTGCGCGAAGCGCTCGCTGTAGCCTTCGAGCAGCGACCGCACACGCTGTGAATCGGTGGATCGCAGAATCAATCCTGCATGGTGATGCCTCTTAATTCGCAAGACCACTTCCGGATCGTTGTATCCCGAAGTGTCAGGCTCTTCCTGACGCGCCAGCGAAAGAATCACTCCTGCATACTCCTCGCGCACCGGAGGAAGCTGGTACCTTCCATGTTCTCCCGCGATCTCAATGCGCGCCCACTCCCGCCACAAGTTGACTCCAGTCGCAGCCTCCACCATCTCGTTGATGTAGGCGCCGCCCACGCGCGCCGCACACTCCAGAAAATAGAAATGCCCATCGGCCTGCGCCTGAATGAATTCCGTATGCGCCACACCGCGCACCAGTCCCAGCGCCGCAATCAGGTCGCGATTGATCTCGCGCAGCCCTGAATCCTCTTCGCTTCCCCGTGGCACCGTGAACGTCGTAAATACTCCGCCGCCCTGCGCTACATTCATCGGCGGCTTGCCGTACTTACTCACGTTGGCGAAAACCACTTGGTTTTCCGAAACCACCGAGTCCACGTGATAGACCTCGCCAGGAACAAATCGTTCCAGCAGGTACGACGCTTGTTTGTCCCCCAATTGTTCCAGCACCGGCCACAACTCTTCGCCCGCGTGAATCTTCTTGATCCCGATCGCCGAGGCTTCCTGCCTCGGTTTCAGCACCCACGGCCCCGGCACATGTGCAAGGTAGTAGCGGATGTCGGCATGATTCACCACCGGCACAAAATCCGGGACGCGCACTCCACGATCCAGCGCCTTCATGCGCATGGCCAGCTTGTCGCGAAAATAGTGCATAGTGGTCAGGCCCATCCCCGGCACACGCAGGTGTTCGCGGAGGGTCGCGGCCGTCTCCATGTCGTACTCGTCGAGGGCGACGATGCGGTCAATCTTCTGCCCGCGTGCCAGGTGCGTCACGGCCTTTACGATGTCAGCGAGCGGAATCTCTGCGGGAAGATAGAAGGTGTCGTCCAGACTCTCGCGCGGCCAGTCGGCCTCGCGCAGCTTTTCCGCCGTAAGCAGGATCACGCGGCAGCCGTGGCGCTTGCACTCGCGCATGAACTCCTGCCCCTTTTCGTAGGTCGTAATGCACAGAAACGTCAGCGGGCGCGACACCGGCATGATTGTCTCTTTTTGCAACAGGGCTCAGAGAATATCATGTGGGTTGCCACTCCGGTATCGGTTATTTCCATTGCTCCCCGCCAACTTTCAATCTGCTCGCGATTGCGCTATAGTCTCAACCCGGCGGACAACCTTTTTCTAAGCTCGCTCGGAGACTCTATGGCTACGCAAACTCGTCCGGAAGGCAAGGCTCGCAGCTTCGGCGAAAACATTGAAAGCGATCTGGCATCGCGATTTCTGCGCGTGGTTGAAGTGGCCGCGATCGCCTCGGCCCGCACCATGGGTCAGGGCGAGCGCAAGCTCTCCGACCAAGTGGCCACCGAGGCCATGCGCCAAACCATGGACACCATTCCCATGCGCGGCACCATCGTTATCGGCGAGGGCGAACGCGACGAAGCGCCTATGCTCTACATTGGCGAAAAAGTCGGCGCCGAATTTCCCGACGGTCGCGAGGTTCCCGAGGTCGACATCGCCGTCGATCCCCTCGAAGGCACCAACCTCTGCGCCACCGGCGCTCCCGGATCGATCACCGTGCTCGCCGCCTCCGAGCGCGGAGGCTTGCTCAACGCGCCCGATTGCTACATGGAGAAAATTGTAGTCGGACCTTCCTGCAAGAACGCCGTCGAGCTCGATGCTCCCGTGGCCGACAATCTCAAGAACATCGCCAAGAGGATGGAGCGCGACGTAGAGGATCTGGTCGTGATCGTGCTCGACCGCCCGCGCCACGAAAAACTGATTGCCGATATTCGCGCCGCCGGCGCCCGCATCCGGCTGATCGGCGACGGCGACCTTTCGGCCGGCATCGCCGCCGCCGTCATCGGCACCGGCGTGCACGCCGTCATGGGCTCGGGCGGCGCGCCCGAAGGTGTGATCACCGCCGCCGCTATCCGTTGCCTCAACGGCTATATGCTTGGCCGCCTGGTGGTGAAGCCCGACCAGGAAGAGCGCCTCGTCCGCATGGGAGTGAAAGACAAGAACAGAATCTACGAAGCTGAAGACCTCGCTCCCGGCAAGCAACTCATCTTCGCCGCCACCGGCGTAACCGACGGCTCACTGCTCAAAGGCGTGCGATTCTTTGGGGAAGGCACGCGTACTTCCTCAGTCATCCTTACGTTGCTCACCGGCAAAGTGCGCTTCATCGAAAGCATCCACCTGGAGAAGGGGCCGGATGTGAAGGTGAGGTTCGCGTAGGATGGTCGGATGGTCGTTAGTCGTTGGCCAGTCGGATCGATGCCCTACACGCTTTATCGCCTAAAATCGTTCTGGTGGAGCATTACGGATGCAGATGATAGGGCTAGTGAATGCGAAACGAAGACTGCCGGACTTGGTGAAGCGCGCCTCCGGAGGCGAGAGCATTGGCATCACTCGGCGAGGAAAGCTCGTTGCCATTCTTGTTCCTCCGCGGTCCGACATCGTCCTCGCTCAAGTGTTCGCAGACATCGAAGAGATTCGCAAACGCGCGAGGCCCTTGAAGGGCATCACCATCAAGGATCTTGTTGAAGAAGGCCGCCGATAAACTCCGGAGCGGCGAGCTATTTCATGAACTCCTTCTTCACCTCCTCCGGAACATTGGGAGCCGGCGGAAAATCCTGCGAATATCCCTTAAACAGACTCACGGTCACTTCGGCGCGGCGACTGCCGTCGTGGACGGCAATCTTGTGAGGACGTTCTTTCGAGTAGCCTTCCCACAGCGAAACGCCAGCGTAGGCGCCGTCCTTCCGCAGGACGTAATAGGTCATGTCGAGGAATCGCAGCTTGTTCATGTCGCCGTTGTAGTTCCGGACGATGCGCTTGAGCGCGTCCATGCCCGCTTCCTGCGGGGACATGCCGTGGCGCATGTTCTCGACGATGGTATGCGCGCCCGCGACCTTGATATTCTCCTCGCCACTGCCGGTCGCGCCGGCTGAACCTACGTCCTGATCGGTGTAGCACCCTGCTCCGATGATGGGCGAATCCCCGACGCGCCCCGGTAGCTTGAACGACAGCCCGCTGGTCGTGGTGCAGCCGGAGATTTCTCCTTTATCGTTCAACGCCGAGCAATGGATTGTGCCCGTCGGCGGAAACAGAACTTTCCTCACCGCATCCATTTGAAGTTCCGGCTCAATGCCAAGATCGGCGGCGCGCGTGCGCAGGTTCTGTATGCGCTCCTGCCACACTTCCGCTTGCGGTTTGCCGTTACCCGAATCAGGCGCCTGCCAGTGCGGGTCGGCAAGACCAGGTCCCCACCAGTCTTCGTTGGAGTGGAACTCCTTCCACAGCAGCCAGACCTTGCGCGAGTGTTCCGTGAGCAGATTCTCGCGCGGGAAGCCTACAGCGACGGCAAAGCGCTCCGCGCCTTCGCCTACCAGCATGACGTGCCCGGTATGCTCCATCACGGCCTTCGATACCAGCGACACGTTCTTGATATTGCGCACGCCGCCGACCGAACCGGCGCAGCGCGTGGGCCCGTGCATGCAGCAGGCGTCGAGCTCGACCACGCCTTCTTCGTTGGGGATTCCGCCCAGGCCGACCGTATCGTCGTTGGGATCGTCCTCCGGACCCTTGACCACCTTGAGCGCGGCATCGAGCGTGTCCCCGCCGCTTTTCAGGAAGGCGAATGCGTCGTCAAGATAAGCGTAGCCGTTATTGGCGCAGATAATGATGGGGCGTTTGTGCGACCCGGTTTGCGACTGATTTTCCTGAGAAACGTGTTCCTGCGGACCCGCGCTCGGCTTCGCGTCTTCAGCCTGGGCTCGGGTTCCTACTCCTGCGGCGACGGCTCCCAGAACGGACGTCTTAACGAAATCACGGCGTGATACGGTCATGTTCCTCCCCTGCGGCAGCGGGAAGGATATCACGTAGCGAGGCGAGGTCTGCTATAAGCTCGGAGCCCGAGGCGTTCATCCCGGAGGAATTGGGGGCCACCCTACCACAGCCGGCGTTTTGGAATCATAAGCTTAGCGAGGAAACGCGGTTTGATCCCCTGGGCACAATGACTTGCGGGTAAAATCTTGTGCTCAAAGGAGTTAGACCGTGCCCCGCGCCGCTCGATTCGATGCAACTCCCTCCGCTTTGACGATGATGGGCTGATTTCGTTTGAGGCGCAAGGTTGGATGTCACAATGGCTATGTGGGAAAAAATGCAGCCCTGATCATCGAGCGTGGGCGTCGGATAGCACGTAGAATTGTGTAGCACCTGATTGTGCGCTTCTCATGAAAACCAAGATCACACTGGAATCCGATCAGCGGAGCAGGCGCAAGGCTTACCGACACGCGCGCAAGCGCGCGCTGGCACGACTGCGCGAAGGAATGGATCTGCGGTGGACGCCTCCTCGCTCCCGCGACGAGTTGCATCAGCGATAACATTTCTCCTCAGGCTTACTCCGCTTCCTCTGCATATTCGTCGAGCACTGTGTCCGAAAGATGGGACAGGTGTTTCTCTGCGACCAGCTCCTTGAGGCTGTCATATGACAGATAGGTGCAGCTTTCGGCAAGAGGTCCTTTGTCGAGAAGAGAGAACACTGGGCGCCGTATCTCCTGAAAGACTTTCTCGCGCCTCGCCTCCGGCGCGACAATATGAAGCTTTATATCCATGTTCGGTTGAAGGGCCAAGAGGTCTGCCATCCGAAGGATCCCAGAGTAGACAGAGGTTGTGTGCTCCACCTCAAAGGCGCGCGTTATTGATCGACCCCTGAGCCACAGGACATCAATCTGCTCGATCGTCCGGAGGGTGGTGTCGTCGTAATTCAGCGGTAGCCGTTCCAGAAGGCTGTTTCCTTCATTCTCCCACTCTCCCAGGACGGCTGCACGGTCAGACCGGGGAATCCAGATCGACATTCCCATGCGTGCGCCAATGGTCGCGATCAATGCCTGCATTCGAATGGATTCCCGAGCTTCAACCTCTGGAATAACCTCGGCGGTTAGGATGTTGCCTGCATCCTCGGGGACTGAGACGTTAACAACTTTCTCGGGTCGGTTTACGGTGTGCGTTGCAAGCTTCCGTCTGTCTTGCTCGCTCAGCGGGTAGGCCTTGCCTTGGGCTGCTTGAGCTATCAGCTTTCCAGTTAGAAAGGCACCGTCATCATCCTCAAGGCGCACAAGACTACCGCGAACTTTCCCCGTCCAATTAAGCGAACCCTTGTGCAGTTCGCGGGTAAACGAGAGGCCTGTCCAAATTTCGTCGTCGTGAATTGGGATGCCCATCTCTGCGCTTAGCCAGACTTTCGGTCGCACTCGGAATCGGACTACGAAGGGATCGTTCTCGATAACGAAAACGGGCTTGTTATCGATGAAGGGCCCATCAATGACTTCGAGCACACCGAACCAGCGAGACAGCCTAGTGAGGTAACACACGAACAGGTCGCCGGGCTTAATCTTGTCGGCCGCATTCTTGTGGCGGAGGCGAAATCCAGAAATGTCGCGGGGTGATCGCGCGAATGCGTCGTATGTTTCTGGAGAGAACAGATCGATGAAGTAGGCCATATTTTCAGCCCCTCGGATTCACGGCCAGTCTACTCCGCTTAGCGTTATCGGGTTATTTTTCGATCCCGGCGTCAGAAGACTTGCAGGGCGGGGGCGTTTTTTTCGTTGTGGGGGGGCTTCACGACGATGTGCGCGTCCTGATCGAGGGCGACCGGGACGCGCAGAAGTCCACGGAGAACTGGCGGAAGTCGCCGCACAGCATCTTGGGGACATCGTGTAACTACTGCGGGGGCTGAAGCCCGGTTGAGTTCTCTGGAGCTTTACGGGGCCCTGAAGCGCTGCTCTTCCACGGCGCTGCACGGGGTTGGCGCTGTTTCAATTCACGAGCAAGAGCAAAGTCAAAGGCAGCGGACAGGAGTGTCCGCTCCACACGTGCAGAAACAAAAGCAGGTTCCTCACCGGGCTTTCGCCCGGTTCGGAATGACAAAGACCAGATTGGAATGACAAAGGGTTGAGTAGGATTACGGGCTGGGACTCAACCGCCGGCCAATCCCCGGTAACGGCCAACCAGTCCGGCTTGGCGGCCCAGCGATAAATTCGTGGCGACATCGCCGATCGACCGCAGGCTGTTAGCGCCTTTCTTCTCGGAGCGGAAACGCAACAGAGCGGCGATGTTGCCGACCTTGTCGAGTTCGGCGTCGCCTTTGACGTAAAACAGTTCGACGTCGTGGCGGATCACCCAGGGCAGGATCGCCTCGGCTACATCCACTACTTTGCGCGTCTCGCGTCCGCAAACTGGACAGAAGCTCACGAGGTGGGCATCGAGATGGCCGCAGCCGATGCACTCAACGGCCTGTGCGACGTAGTGATCGCCCATTAGAAGTGTCTGGACTTCGCCTAATTCCAGCGCGTGCAGCACGCGCCGCAATCCGGTAACGCCGCGGCCATTGCCCCGTGCCTGGCCGAGCGTCTCGCGCACCGCTTCGCTGCACCGGACCTGTTGCGAGTCGGCGAAAATGCGTTCGGCTTGCGCACGGATTTCCTCGCGGCTCACGTGAGCTAGCTCGGCGGCAAACCGTCCCAGCAATTTCTGCGAAACATAGGGATGCAATTGCGGTTCGAATTGCGACCAGTGCGTTTCCTGGCAGCCCAGAATCCAATTTTCGAACGTGCCCTTTTCCAAAGCGTCCTTAAGGAACTCGGCGACGAACTTGAAATGCTGGCGGGCCTCATCGGCGACGCGGCGTTCGGCGTGGCCTCCATCGTAACCGGCGAAGCCGTCCCCACGTCCGCGGCGGGAAAGGGGATGAAAGAATCCTTCGCGCTCGTTCAACTCGCCCAAGCGCAGATCGAACATGCGAGCGCGATGACGATCCACGAGGACGACGCCAAGACTGGGGAATGCTCCCAGCAATTGCGCGATCGGCTTCAAATGGAAATGGCGATTGACAAGGAGTTGCGTCCCGCTTAGTTGCGGCGGCAGATCGCACTCGCGCCAAAAGCCCTGCGCAGAGCAGGCGAACACGGCCTTGGCGCGCGCACCGTTGCCGCGAAGGTCGTGCGCCAGGCGCACAATGCGGTCGAGATCGGCGCGCGCCGCCTCGCACTTGTCTTTATTTATATTCGTACTCGTATTCGTATTCGTACTCGTAAACTTGCTCTCCAACTGGCGCTGCGCTTCCCGCGCCAAATCCTTAACGAGGATCGCGTCTTCCTTGTGGGCTTTGTTGCGAGGAGTCATGGGCTGAAAGTAGAAACTGAAAGCGCACGCTGCCGGATCTTCGAATTGGGCTAGTTCATGGACTTGCTCACGAGTGATCATTCGCTTCCTTTCGACTGGAATTGGGTTTAGGCCGTCGCGACGGCGGGAAACCGGCCCTTGAATTGCCGGGCCAACGTTGGCGATTTGCGCAGGTGATCGCGCACGGCAGCAATGGATTTCAACACGGTGTCCGGCGGGACGCCGGTGATAGCGGAGATTTCGTCGACGCCAAAGCCTTCGATGGCGTGCAGGATGAATGCCTCGCGCTGGGCTGGAATCGCGTTGTGCAGAGCGGATGCGATGAGGCGCATCATTTCATCCGACCCGACGATCTGTTCGGGCGTCGCCACCCGGTCATCGGCGATAATTGTTTCTTCCGTAATGGTTTCGTCGGGTTGATGGAATTGCAGTTCAGGCTCGTCGCTGGCGCGGACGTTTTGCTTGCGCGCCGACTCTTCCAGGCGCACGGCGCCGCCGTTGCTTCCTTCGGGACGAGAGAGTTGATCCAGTGCATTCAGAGCCAGGCGATAGAGCCAGGGCTCCAGGGCAAGCCGCTCCGGCTTTTCATACGCCTCGCCGAGAGCGGCGGCGATGGCTTCGTCAATCACTTCTTCTTTGCTAATCGAGTCGGGCACGACCTGGTCGGCGGTTTCGCGAAAATAAATCTCGCGCTCCACAAAGCGCTCCAGGCGGGAAAGATTTGCGTTGACGTAGGAGCGCACGTCATCGCTGGAAACGGTGGCTGGAAATACCGCGGCCAGAGTCTGCTCGAAGGGAACGGAGGCGTTGCGGCGCTCCGAAGCGTCATGTTGGCGGCGCGGCCACTTGTGCGTGGAGCGCAACAGATCCTTGTGCTTGTTGACCTGCTGCAGCAAATCCTCGAATGCATTCTTGACTGCTGCCGGGGCGGTGGAAGCTTTGGCCAGAACCGCCATCTGACCGGAAGGCAGGCGCAGGTTGAGCGAGACGCTGGTTCCTTCGCGGGCGGAAATCTCCTCCACCATGCCTTTCAGGTGAATCAGTTCGGGGCGGAAAACCTGCAGGCGTTTCCGCAGTTTTTCGATTTGATGTTGAATGTCTTTTTCTACGGCGGGAGTTTTATGAAGNNGCTTGCTAAGAAAATTGTACACCTGCGGGAACAGCGCAATGCTGGAATCGAAAAAACTGATTCGACGGTTCGGTAGTTTTGGGAATGCTGAGTGGATGAAACTGTTGGTGCAAACTAATTTACAGGCTGTCCGTTTGCCAGATATGATCCGG
>PLIO01000029.1 GCA_003140075.1 Acidobacteriaceae bacterium
CTCGATTCACAGCCGTTGTGGCGGACAGCTACCGCATCGGGAGTCCGGTGCGCCTGTTTTTCGAAAAGCTGTTGAATGCAGCTATCCGGCTCAGATTGCGGGTTGATGTGATTCCATTCCTCAAGCAGTTGATCTCTTTCGGCCCGACTAAAGTACGGAATAGCGTGGATGCTTTGCTTCAGGCTCGCGCCCAGCCCAATCAATAAGCATTCGTAATGGCCAAGCAACCGCTGGATAGTTTCACGGCTAAACAACTCGCTCTTGTATTGAGCCGCAATTTGCAGGCCTTGCTCCCGCTCGGCAATGACCATCATCAGATCGAACTGCGCCACTTCAGTCTCGTACTCCACCGGACTCAAGGTAAGTCCGCCGAGGAACATCTGCGGAGTTGGCAGATTCTGGTGGACAAACATCACCTGAAACAGTGGCGTTCGGCTAAGTTCTCTCTCCGGCTGCAACTCGTCTACAAGCTTCTCGAACGGGAGATCCTGATGGGCATAGGCCGCCAACGCCGCTTCCCGCACTTGTTTCAGCAACTGCTGGAAGCATTCGTCGACTTTCAATGTCGTGCGCATGACCAGCGTGTTAACAAACATCCCGATCAGGTTTTCGATTTCCTGCCGGTTGCGGTTCGCGATTGGAGTCCCCACTACAACGTCGTTTTCTCCGGTGTATCTCCAAAGCAGCACTTGGAAAGCGGCTAACAAAAACATAAAAAGCGTGACATTTTCCCGCCGGCTGAGCCCGGTGAGTTCTTCCGTCAACTCTCGATCGAGCACCCGCATTTCCAGACGGCCCATGTGGCTTGCAACCCTGCCTGGCGGATAGTCGGTGGCCAATTGCGGAACTCGGGCATCCGCAAGCTGGCTGCGCCAATAGTTCACTTGGGCTTCAAGCACTTCCCCTTTCAACCAATCCCGTTGCCATGCTGCGTAATCGGCATACTGAATTTTGAGCTCCTCCAATGCGGGTTCAATACCGGCTGTGAAAGCGTCATACAAAGCGCTCGTTTCCCGCACCAGCACACCCATCGACCACCCATCGGAGATTATGTGGTGTGTGGTTAGTTGCAGCACATGTTCTTCGTCTCCGAGCTGCAATAAAAGCGTGCGGAACAGCGGGCCTCTGCTCAGGTCAAAAGCTGACTGCGCACTCTCCATCAGGAGATCGGCAGTTCTTTGTTCTCCGTCCTTAGTTGCACGTAAATCGATCAGCTCCAGACTGACCGCTGACCTCTCATGGATGAACTGAATGCCCCGGCCTTCCACGGCGGGAAAGGTGGTGCGTAGAGCCTCATGACGCTGCACTACATAGTCCAAACTTTTTTCCAAAGCGGAAAGATTCAGCTTTCCCTTCAGACGAACTGCGGTCGACAGGTTGTAACCGCTGTTCCCCGCCTCAAGTTGCTCCAGGAACCAAAGACGCTGCTGCGCAAACGATAAGGGCAAATCCTGGTCTCTGCTGACGGGAAGAATAGGTAGGGCGGCACTCCTCGTACCTCCAAACCGGTCAATTGCACGGCCTAACCCCGCTATGGTTGGGTCTTCAAAAAGGATCTTCAGCGGCAGATTGATCGCCCAGGTGTGGCGCAGACGCGATATGATTTGCGTCGCCAGCAGGGAGTGTCCTCCGAGTTCGAAGAAGTTCTCGTCTCTCCCAACACGCTTTAGGCCGAGCACTTTGGCCCATAGCGCCTCGAGCATCTCCTCCGTTGTGGTCCGAGGCGCAACGTAGTCCTGGCCAGTCTCCCGCCGCACCAGTTCCGGCGCGGGCAGCAGGTTACGATCAACCTTTCCGTTCGAGGTGAGGGGGAATGCCTCCAGTTCGACAATCGCACCTGGCACCATATAGTCAGGCAGCTTTGCCGCGAGATATGCTTTCAACTCTTTCTCGGCCCTGTGGTGATGTTCTTTGAGAGATATATAGGCCACCAGCCGCTTATCTCCAGGCAGGTCTTCCCGTACGATGACGACAGCATTTTCTATGTCCTGGTGTTGCTGCAGAACCGTCTCGACTTCCCCAAGTTCAATGCGGAAACCGCGGATCTTCACCTGAGAGTCAATTCTGCCCAGAAACTCGATATTCCCGTCCGGCTGCCGGCGAGCCATATCGCCAGTCTTGTACAACCTTTCTCCGCTTGCAGCGCTGAATGGATTGGCGACAAACCGCTCCGCCGTCAAGTCCGGGAGGTTCAGATAACCCCTGGCCAATCCCACTCCTCCAAGGTGCAGTTCTCCTGGAATTCCTACGGGCGAGGGCTGCATCTCCCGATCCAGTATGTAAACCTGCGCATTTGCCACTGGCCGGCCGACGGGCACAACCCCGTCATACTTCCCGGAACAATCAAATATTGTTGAGAACACCGTCGACTCTGTGGGCGCATAGGCGTTAAAAAATTTTCTCCCCTTTCCCCACTTGCCTGCGGTTTGCAGAGAACAGGTCTCCCCACCCACGGCGATGGTTTGCAACTGCGGGAATTCATCTTCCTCCAGGACATTCAAAAGAGAAGGAGACAAACCAATGAAGTTGATCCGTTTATCCAGCAGAAGGTTCCTAAATTCCAAAGGAGTCAAGAGGCTGCTGGCATTGAGCAGATGCAAGGATGCGCCGGTGGTGAGCGCTCCAAAAATTTCCGCGACCGATGCGTCAAAGGTGAACGATGCGACCTGAGCGACCCGGCTGTTCGAATCGAGGTGAAATGTCCTCGCAGTCGTTGTAATGGTGTTGCAAAGACCGGCATGGTGAATCTGCACTCCCTTGGGTTTTCCTGTGGAACCAGACGTATAGATGACGTAGGCCAGATTCCCCGGGTTGGGCCGCGGCCGCGAATGAACCCTGCGGGATTCATCCAAGTCTGGCAACGGGCGATCGAGCGACAAAATGGAACCTGAGAATGCCGGCAACCGGGGAAGCAATTCCTGTTGGGTGAGCAACACGGACGCTTGCGTGTCCTGCAGCATGAACGCCATTCGCTCTTCCGGATATTCGGGATCGATGGGAACATAAGCGCCACCAGCTTTCAGGACGCCCAATAATCCAATAATCATTTCCAGAGAGCGTTTCGCGCAGATGCCTACCAGCTTGTCCGGCCCAATTCCGAGTTCTTGCAACTGACGCGACAACTGACCCGCTCTGCGATCCAGTTGCTCATACGTCAACTCTTCGTTTTCGTATTCCACCGCAACCGCGCCTGGTGTCCGCCCCACCTGGTCCTCGAATAGTTCGTGTATGCATTTCTCCCGGGGGAAGTCCGACTCGGTCTGGTTCCATTCTTCCAAAAGTTGCCGCTTTTCTTGATCACCCAGAAGAGATAGATCACGCACGCGCTCGTCGGCGCACTTCGATATCCGCTGGAGCAGCGTCGTTAAATGACCTAGCATCCGCTCGATTGCATCGGTGGGATAAAGGTTCCGATCATAGGCGGCTTTTAGCTGCAGTTGCCGCCCCGGATAGACCGCCAGCGTCAAAGGAAAGTTCGTCTGCTCCGTCCACCCTAGCGCCTCAATGCCCAGCCCCGCAGCCTTCGCGCCGTCTCGCAACGCCTTATCGACCGGGTAGTTCTCGAAAACGAGAATGGTTTCGAAAAGCGGTATTCCCGCGGGCACATCGCTGCACCGTTGCACTTCCGCCAGTTGAGAATATTCGTAGCTGCGAGCTTTGAACTGCTCCCTTTGTACCTCTTTCAACCAGTCCAGAAGGAGCGCGTCCAAAGGGGTGCGAATCCGGACTGGCAGCGTGTTTACGAAGAGTCCCACCATCGATTCGATGCCTGACAGTTCCGCCGGCCGGGCCGCCACAGTCGCGCCGAACACGACATCCTCTTCTCCGCTGTAGCGCGAAAGCAGAATCGCCCATGCCCCGTGTATCAGCGTGCTCAGCGTCACTTGGTGTTGACGGGCAAGGGTCAGCAAATCAGCGGTAACCTGCTCGGGGACATTGAGCGCAGAAACGCAATAGTCCTGCTCGTGCTGAACTCCACTCACCTTTTCTTTTCGAATCCTGATGGGCGTTGGCGCGCGGAACCCCTTGAGCGATTTCTGCCAGAATTCCTTGGCCCGGGAAACATCCTGCTGCGTGAGCCAGGCAATATACTCCTTGTATGCGGGAGGAGGATCGAGTTGCACTTCAGAACCCTGGCTGAATCCCCCATATAAGGCCAACACCTCCCGAACGACCAGCGAGAACGACCATCCGTCCAGCAATAAGTGGTGAAAACTGCATATGAAGTAATGGGACTCCCTCCCTGTCTTGATCAGGTGCAGCCGCATGAGGGGCGCCTCGGAAAGATCGAAGCCCCGCTTTTTGTCGGTGTCCAAATATCTCTGCAATTCCTGTTTCTGTTCGGTCTCGCCAAGCCGCGCCCAGTCATGAAAAACCCACGGACATGCGATATCGCGCCGCACTACCTGCAAAGGCTTCTCAAGGCCTTTAAAGGAAAAAGAAGTTCGGAGAATTGGATACCGCTGAATGACCGTTTGCCATGCCTTCTGAAATGCAGGTACTTGAAGTTCCCCTGAAATTCCCCAGGTCAATTGGACGAAGTGTACCGGCGACGTTTCATCGTACAAAGCGTGGAAGAGCATTCCCGCCTGCATGGGAGACAGGGGATAGATATCTTCAACTGTGGAAATGGAGTTTCTCATGCTACCCCGCTTGTTTACTTCAGGTCTGCGAGCAGGTCATCCAGATCGTCCTGCTTTAGGTGGGCGAGCGGAAAATCTGAGGCCAAGTAGTTCGCAGTCTGGGTCGACTGCGACATAACAATAAGAGAACGCAAGTGTTCGAGGGCTTCCTGGGCAACGCTACGGATCGTGTCGGTCCGGTGCACATCCGACCTGTAACTCCAGTGAAGATGCAATCTACTTCCCTTTACCTCGACGTTAATGATTGATGTGTATCCACTGTCCGCACTGGGGTCGATCGAGGTGCCACTCGATTCTTCTGCCCAAGCGAAGTAGGGGCTGTTTGCAAGCATCTGATCAAGCTGGCCCGCATAGTTGAGGCAGATCGTGGGTCGCTCCGTGTCTTTCAACTGCCGAACCACATCCGACGGTCCCATGTGGCGCAACAAACCAAAACCAAGTCCGTGGTTAGGAATGCCGCGCAAATGCTTTTTGACGGATTGCAGATCCCTCGTGGGACCGGCGTCTCGTTCAAAATGTAGCCGGACAGGAAACATTGTGGTGAACCAGCCTACTGTCCGCGACACATTGGTGGTGGCAATCACATCCTCTCGGCCATGGGCTTCCAGATCTACTAGCACGGTGCCCGAATCCCATGATGAAAGGGCACGGCCGATCCCCGTCAGCAATATTTCCAGAATGCTGGCTTGGCAAGCCGTGGGCATTTCATTGGTTAGTATCCGCGTAGAATCCACGTCGAGAGCCACTGAGACGCACGATGTGGGACCGCCACTCTTGGCATTGGCACTGTCCAGCATTGTCGGCTGGAGAACGCCTTTCCAATACCGAAGCTCTTCCTGTATTTGGCTTGATTGTGAATACTCTTTTAGCCGCTCTGCCCAGTTCTTGAAAGAAGTGGTCTTACACCCGAGCTGTATGCTGTCGCCATTCGACAGCTGGCGGTATGCATTTTCGAAGTCATCCAGCAAAATGCGCCATGAAACTCCATCGACCACAAGGTGATGGATTACCACCAGGAGCCGCTGGCATCCTCTAAGCTGCATCACTACGAACCGCAACAGAGGCCCGTGCTCCACGTCGAGACTCCTGTGCCACTTCTCCGCCTCTTCGGTCACGGCACCCGTTTGCCGGTCGGCGTCTGAATTACTCAGGTCAACCCATACCACAACGTTTTCCACTTCTTCCCGCGCAACGCTTTCCTGGCGCCACGTGCCACCCTCGTTTCGGTACCTCATCCGCAAGGCATCATGCCGCTGTAATAGTGTTTCCACCACTCCCCGGACTATCTTTGGGTCTAACTGCTGCAGCGGTTCCAATAAGACGGCCTGATTGAAGTGATTCTTGCGCGGCCAATCCTGCTCAAAGAACCAATGTTGAATGGGGGTAAGTGGCGACGGCCCCGTCACTTCCTCCTCCTCAGAGGTTATTGCACGAGCATGCCTAACCGCCCGGGCCAAGCCGGCAATCGTCTGTTCCTCCAGCATCTGGCGCGCCGTGATCGCCAGGCCTGCCTGATTTGCCCGGGCAACCGCCTGAATACTTAGAATTGAGTCTCCTCCCAGTTCGAAGAAGTTGTCGTGAATGCCCACGCGCTCCACCTGCAGCAGTTCGCTCCATATCGCCGCCAGCACTCTGTCGACCTCTCCCGTCGGCGCTTCATACTCCCGCTTGGCGTATGCATCGTCTTCAGGCAACGGCAAAGTTTTCCGCTCCAGCTTCCCGTTAGGAGTGAGCGGCATCGCCTCCATCCGCACGTATGCCGCAGGTACCATGTACTCAGGCAACCGTGTCGACAGGTAGCTTCGCAGCAACTCTTTGGTCGCGGCATGATGATTCCCGGATTCGTGGCTGTCATCAACGGTGTAATAGGCTACCAGCCGCTTCTCTCCCCGCACGTCTTCGCGCGCCGTCACTACCGCGTCGCGGACCATGGGGTGTTCCGCCAGTCGTGCCTCGATCTCCCCCAGTTCAATGCGAAATCCCCGAATCTTCACTTGAGAGTCATTACGCCCAACGAACTCGATGCTTCCATCCGCGCGCCATCTTGCCAAGTCTCCTGTCCGGTACATTCGCGCTCCACCTTGTTCGGCGAACGGATCGGGTACAAACCGGTCGGCTGTCAGGTCGGGCTGGTGTAAATACCCGCGCGCGAGACCCGCCCCTCCGGCATATAACTCTCCCACCACCCCTACCGGCGCCAGGTCTTGTTCCTGATCGAGCACGTAGACACTTGTATTGGCGATGGGCTTACCAATAGGGACTGAAGTTCCCGGGTTCATGAACTCGCAAACCGAATGGCAGCAGGTGAATGTCGTGTTCTCCGTCGGCCCATAGCCATTGATAAGCTGTCCGCTTCCTTCCATTTGCAGAAATTTTTCGACATCGATCCGCGACAGCACGTCGCCACCAGCCAGCAATTGCTTGATTTTCTTTAGTCCCGGCAATTGTTCGTTCACCATGGCATGGAACAATCCGGCCGTTAGCCATAGCGTGGAAACTTTTTCCCGCGACAAAGCCTGAGTGATATCCGCGATGGAAGGCACCCCCGGCGGCATTAGGACAAGTTTGGCCCCATTCAACAAACTACCCCAGATTTCCAGGGTTGACGCGTCAAAGGAAACGGGGGCCAATTGGAGAAAGACCTCCTGTGGTCCGAATTGAATGTAATTCGTTTCTTTGACGAGGCGAGTTACCGCACGATGAGGTACACAGACTCCTTTCGGCATACCCGTGGATCCGGACGTATACATCACATAGGCCAGGTTGTCGCTGACCGCCGTGCAGCGGGGATTATTTTTGGAGTAAGATGCGATGCACTCCCATTCGTCGTCGGAATCCAACAAAATCAGCGGCGTATCCGTCGGAGGCAAACTGCCCTTTCGCCGCGACTCGGTCAGGACCGCGCACATTTGAGTGTCTCTCAGCATGAAGTCTAAGCGCTCCGCCGGATATTCGGGATCGAGCGGCACATAGGCGCCCCCCGCCTAAAGAATTGCTATGATGCCCACAATCATGGCAAG
>PLIO01000129.1 GCA_003140075.1 Acidobacteriaceae bacterium
TGACGTTAGCCTGCGGCTGTTAGATTGACTCCGAACCCGTCCCAGTGGATCACCGAAGAGGCAGATCATGACGAAGACGGCACGTAGAGATGCGGACGACAGGGCACAGATACGCGGATATAGACAACGGAATGTACTCCGTACCGGCGACGCCATCCGGTCAACGGCGCGGCATCGGGTTAGCCTTTTTGATACTGACAACTCGGGCGGACAGGGGCAATTCAATTGGCTTGGGCGGACGCCGCTGATCTTCAGATCGGCGCAGAAAGGACCGGACGAACTCGTTCGCCAATCGTGAATCGTCGTCGGATCGCATAATCACACACGTTTGGAAACACAATGAGGCATCAGAAAGTGGCTTTAACATTACGCCCTCAACGCGGAAACCAAGGGCCCTCGGTTTGGTGAAGATGGCTATGCCAACGTGCTCAGATACCAAGTGAACCGCTTCTTGCGGCGTCATCGTGTCATGCGCATGTTTCGGAGTGATTCCCTCGCGTCGTGCAGCGTCCATGATCGCGTCATGAACCACGGGATAAACTCGTCGCGCGAACAAGATCCATCGATCTTTGGCGAAATCTTCGAGCACGATTTGCTCCTTTTGAGCAGCCGCATGATTCTCCGGGAAAGCTACATAGAGCGGTGCCGGAGCGAATGGTACAGCGGTGATCTGAGGGTCCGCCGGCGGTGCCGTGACTAGGGCGAGATTCAGTTCCCCGGCTAGAACACTGCGGACTAATTCGACAGAGAACTGACTGATCAGTCGAACGTCGAGGTTAGGGTATAGGGGAAGACGAATAGCGAGAAGGTCCGAAACCCAGGCCTGATCGGCTTCGTGCGAGTGTCCGATCGTCAAAACGTTGTCTGCTCCGTCATGGGCGGTACGGGCGAGATGCACAGCCCGCTCCATATGTACGAGCGAGGACCGAGCCTCTTCGACGAAGACTCGCCCTGCCTCGGTGAGCTCCACACGGACAGTACGTCGATTGTCGCGAGTGAACAGTCGAAATCTGTTTTGTTTTTCGATCTCGGTGATTTGTCTGCTGAGCGCGGATTGGGTGAGGTGCAATCTGAGAGCGGCCTTCGTGAAGTTCAACTCTTCGCCCAAGGCAATGACTGCGTGCAGGTGGCGTACTTCAACGTTGGGAAACACGGCTTCAACCCCCGCCCAAGAGTTAGGTGATGCCCGGCATTGCGTCTTGTCATTATGTGTAAAGCGACGAGTGGTTATGAGCTCGGAACCCGACCAGTTCTGAAAAGTTTCCAGAAACGGCAGCAAACTTCTGAATAACTTGCATCTGAAACCCGCTCCAGGCAGGGGTTCTAGGGGCATAGGCGTGTCACCGCCGTGAAAGCGGGAGCACTAAACGTAACTCTAACAAACAACAGGAACACGGACGCACTGGATGGCGCTCTAGGAGCAGCAAGAAACACCTTATTGTGTCCCCGCTGTGTCCCCGGTCTTTCAGAGATTCTGGACTTCCCTGCCCGTTCTTAACTTCTGGAAACGACCGCCGACGCCAGCCTTTTCAGGGCCAAAATTAACAGTGATTACAACGACTTCGTGGCACGGGTGGCGCTAGAAGTTGTTGATAGTGCGTGGTGGAAACAGCAACTGCGGGTAAAAAGTGCGGGCGCGGAAAACTGGCGTTCATAGAATGAGGGGGCATGGCGCCATCTTCGCGTAGTTACTGCGTCAATCTTTTTCCGCAGCAGTCGCTTCAGTCTTGACGGTGTCTCGACGCGCTCGAAGCTGCCGGTTTCTCTTGAAGACGCGAGGAACCGCTTCAAAAGTGGGTCCGTCCCCGACGGGATTTGAACCCGTGTCACCCGCCGTGAAAGGACCGCAGTTGATCGTAAGTTACTGAAACTACGCGACACGGATGGCTAACTGAAGCGGTTTCAGTAAGGGACGGAAACGTTTCGTGGATCATAAATGGAGCAAGAACTTTACCCGAGAGAGGACCCCCCGCCGCTTCCCCAGCGTTTTAGCGTGGAAAGTGCAGCGCGATTTCCGAAGGCAAGAATGGCGTACGGCGATGGGACTGGAACCTTTGTGCCTTGGGGTTCCTAAGGCAGTTTTAGCACCGTCGACTCTATGTCGCGACAGCTCGTTGCGGTCGGTAGTGAAGGTGGCGCGGTGTGCCGTGAATGGGTTTCTTAGCCAAGTGCGGTGCGGCCTACCTGCGTGCCGACTTCCTGGCACTGGTAGTCGCGCCTTCGCGCCTACAATGGTTGTTGCGAACGTCTCAGTGGTCGAAGTGGTCGAATTCAGTCGGGGTTGGATGTCAGCCCTAGTCGTTTAAGGACCGCTTTGATTTTCGCAGACAACTTTCGCCGGTTGGAAGTTGTTTCGCGATAGATTATGCTGCCGGGAACAACAAGCTTGATCTCAGTCCCGGACGCCGCAGAGCTTACGAGCGTAAGCTTGCCCACGATGCGGGCGGCCCGCTCGCGCATTCCCTGCAGACCGAAGTGTCCCTCCCTGCCACGATCGGCAACCGCAGGGTCCACGCCGACGCCGTTGTCGCTTACGCGCAAGGCGAGATCGTGGTCGTAAGTGAGTTCGACCCGCAATTGGCTGGCTTGCGAGTGCACGCACGCGTTGCGGATTGCCTCGTAGCCGATGCGATAAACCTCATCTCGAACAATGGGGTGCATCTCGCGCACTTCACCGACCACAGACAGAGAGGCTTCCATGGAGGTATGGATGCGGCACTCCTCCATCGCCCGCTGGAAAGCTGCAGCGAGGTCGTTTTTTTCTGTGGTCGAAGTACGCAAAGAATTCAGAGCTGCGCGACCCTCCTCTGTTGCGCGTCCCAACCAGACTGATAACTGTTCCACGGCTCGACGCATGCGGACGGGATCAGTAGACGGGTCTAGCGCGTCGTCGGCAACCAGCTTGCTGCCCTGGATCGTTTGCAGAAACGTGTCATGAAGGTCGCGCGCCATGCGAGTCCGCTCATGCAGGCGCTCGTCGAAGCGGGCGCTCATGGCTTTAGCAATCTGCCGCACTCGCAATCGATAGATCACCCAAACAACAAGTAACACGGCAACCGCGCACAGCACGCGAAACCAATTCGTCTGGTACCAGGCGGGCGCGATGCTGAAATCCACGATGCCGCCTACATCGCTCCAAACGCCGTCTTCGTTGCAGGCGATTACACGGAAACGATAGCGCCGAGGTCGGAGGTTCGTGTAAAACGCTTCGCGGCGGCTTCCCGCATCTTGCCAGTCCTTGTCGAACCCTTCGAGCATGTATCGAAAACGGACTCGTTCGGGCACCGAGAGATTCGGGGCGGTATATTCAATGTGTGCGCGGCTTGTCCGCAGTGGCAGGTTCGCGTCTCCTGGCGCCGCATACACTACGCCTCCGGAATCAACTTCTCGAATAGACACCGAAGGGGGAATCGTGTTCCGTAAGAGATGATTTGGATCGATCTGAACGATGCCTTGGGTGGTAGAAAACCACAATCGTCCGTCCGAGCTAGAGACTAGGGTGGGGATGGGCCGGAGTTGCGGAGCCGTTCCGATGAGGCCTTCCTGAAAATCGAAGAGTTCGCAGTGCACGCGATAGCCAGGGGTCTCAATCGCCCGCCTGACTTCCGCCGCAGGAATGCGGATGATTCCAGGCACCGAATTCAACCACAGATCGCCATCCCCCGTTTCAACGATCCCTGATATTCCACGAAACAGGTCGCTATCATCGGCCGTTAACGATTGGAAATGGTCATTCATGAAAAGCGCCAGCCCGCGTTCCCCTCCGACCCAGACGTGTCCGGCATGCTCGGAAATCACCTGCACGTTCACTACCTGCAGGCCGTCTTTGGAAGAAAAGGTCCTAACGCTATCTCCGTCAACCACGGCCATCTTCTTTCCCATGTAGCCCAACCACGTCCTGCCAGACGAGTCGGCAAACAGCGAAACTGCGATCTCCTTGGGCAACGCGGGCAAGTTTCCGTTATGTATCCAGGACCCATTTATGCGGCGGTACATCCCGGCTTGCATGATGGATGCCCAGAAGTCTCCCGACCGACTCGCAGCGATTGCCTGAACATCCATTCGCTTGTCGACCCCCTCCGGGAAGGGAATATTGGCCATCTGCCCGTTTGCATAACGCCACAACTTTCCGGGCCCTCCCAGCCATATGACTCCATCTGCGCCATGCGTCACGGCGGTCGCTTCTCCGTCGAACGGCTGGAGAGTTGCAGTTGTTCCCTGAAGATGCACCAGGTAGTGTTTGAGGGCCACTGTGGTGGTTGCCCAGGCATCAGTTTCGCCTGCTACCAGTGGAGCATCGGGGGCAAAGGGGGCAATGGGCACTACGTTCGCTTCGCGGAAACGGTCCAGTCCACGGGTAGTTCCCACCCAGATATTTCCGTCACGGTCCTCGATCATTGGTCCAGCACCTGCGATATCGGCTGTTAATCCATCTCTTTCGGTAAACCTCTCGAATACGAGTTCATTGAAGCGCACCGGCTTGTTCTTCGCGAGACGCTCTGGATAAGGCACGCGGAACACGCCATCGTCGCTGGTAATCCATAGGCTGCCTGTGTAGTCGAATATTGCCGAAACAACAGCCTCGATTCCCAAAATCTGCGAGACCGGTTTCCCGTCTCCCGTTTGTGAGACAGCCATGGGCCGCACCGCGCGAGCCGTCCAATCCCGGAGAGAGTCACCACTGTTCAGTTCCGACAACCACAATGCGTCATCGGGAGGCTGAGCGATAGAAACAACTCGGCCCAAGTGGTCGGCGCTTCTCGTGAAAACCTTTCCCCCTCGAGGAAGAAAGAAGAGAGCGTCTTCTGACGCAACCCAAAGCGTCCCCGCGCGATCCACAAGCAGAGACAAGGCGGACTGCCCGAGGTATCCCGCGTCCTTCCCAATACGTTGCCACCGTGAACCGTCGAGCCTGGCTAAACCCAGGCTGGCCGCAGCCCAAACCGTACCATCTTTATCCGTCACTACGCTGTAGATGGTCCCTTGGGGCAACCCTTCACGGCCGCCGTAGCTGGTGATTTGCCCGTTCTTCAAGAAATCTAAGCCGCCATATCGAAAGCCGATCCAAAGTCCACCATCCGATGTCGCCGTCAAACACGATAAATTGTCCGACCTGAATTCCTGACCGGACGAAGGTTTGTAGCGCTCGAAGCGGACTCCATCGAAACGATAGAGACCAGCCGGCGTTGCCATCCACAGATAGCCGTCCGTTGTCTGGGCGAGAGCGTAAATCGGACTTGGGGCACCTTCCCTGGCAGTCCAGCTCGTATGTTGGAACTGGAAGATTGTTCGGTCACGCCTTTGAGCGGAAACCGTCTCGCAGGTAAGCACGCAGAGCAACCAGATCAAGAAAGTCTGTACAGCGCGATTGGGTTTCATCGTCAATTTCACCCACTCAGAACGCCGGCGCCATCAGCACACATCGATCCGGCAAATCTAGTAAGGATTGGGTGCATTTTGCAGCACTGTCCACGCTACAAGCGGCGAGGCTTTTGCGCGACCCCAATACCTCCAGCCGCCGCCCTGTGTTTTTCTACAGGCCTTCTAATAGGATCAGATTTGAAGCAGGCCACGCCGGACCGCGATAGTTACAGCGTGCGTCCGGTCGTTCGCACCCAGTTTGTCGACGAGGTTCTTGATATGGAAGTTGACAGTAGTCTCGGCAATGGCAAGTTGATCGGCGATTTGCTTGTT